>JACNIZ010000267.1 GCA_014382805.1 Planctomycetota bacterium | reverse complement strand
CAACGGCATGACCTTCCGCGATGCGCTGGTAACCAGCCTCTCCACCGATTCGGATTCGGAAACTGCCCAAGTCATCGCACGCGCGCCGCAAGCCTGGGCAGCGGTCATCACCGACGAAAATGGCACCACCTTGGATCGCAGCAAGCCCTGGAAGATGGTTCAGCCCACGGTTCGTTTCCCCGCGTTAGCAAGCGAACAGGAATTTGTACTCACCACTGAACTCGCGTTGTTGAATCCCACTACCAACGAAGTGCATTGCCCAGGCCCCTTCCAACTCGCCTCCACCGGCATGAAGTTCAACGGTATCGGCCTGCGCCTCGACCCTAAAAGTGGAGAAATCCACTTTGGCGAGCAGGATGGAAACTTGGATTGGGAAATTGCGACGGGCTCCAACCTGCTGCGTGGTCACACCGATGGCGGTGGCAGTTTTGCCCCAGTCGCCGGCTCGGATGGCCTGCACCTGCTGACCCTCGCCGCCAAAAAAAGTTGCTCCATGATCGTGCCTAATTCGGCGGGCGAACCCGGCATCATGGAGACTAGCGGCTTTGATGTTTATCTCAAGGCGAGCGGCGGCAACTGGCGGCCGCATTCACTAGCCGGCGTAGGTAGCACCTATTGGACCGGCGGAGATAGCGCATTTTCGGGTGGACCTGTTGATGCCACCTGGAAGGAAAATGGTGAATGGAATGGCCTGCTAATCGACGGCCCCATCCTCGGCCAGGTATTTCAAAGTCCCGAACTTGGAACCTTAGTGTCGGCACAAACCCCCGGCACTGGCTGGCTCGCTGCAAACGGCGGAGTTTGGATTCAACCCGAAGAAGGTTTGGTTGAGCTGTGGGATCGCATCAACGTGAACCGACCGACCGGCATGCTGCAAGCACAACGCGCGACTTTCACGGGCGACAACCAATTCCAAGCTGGAGGGGATCCTTTTCTGCTGTCTCAACACGGCATGGTTTATGCCGAATCCTTAACCAGCGTGCCCGACAGCACAGACCTGCTAGCGACCCAGGTGTTGGCTTACCCTGCCGGAAACAAGTTCGACGCGGTGAAAGCGCCGGCGGTGGTATTGAGGGATAACGGCAACATTTTGAGCCCGCGCGGTTTTGCTATGGCTGGCATGCGAAACGGCGACGCTTGGGAACTTTCTGGCAATCAGCTCAGCGCTACAAGTCGCAATGTTCCTATCCGGGCGACGGCCATTGGCGCGGTGGAATGGAAACTTAAAGAAGGGCGCATATTGGGGGAGCGCGTCGAAGTCATGGACAACGGCCAAATCGCTGCGCGCGGCAACCCAATGTTGGCAGCTTTCCCGATTCAAGGAGGCAGCGCAATCGCGACGGCAAAGTCTTGTTTTTTGTCGGATGAAAAACTCTATTTGAGCGGCGACCCCAGCGTCGACTTCCCGGCGTCGGCGTTGAATTTACAAGGCAGTCGGTGTTTGGTTGCGGCCGATGTGATTTACCGCCAACCCGATGGCACTTGGCTGTTTATCGGTAACGTCAAGATGTCCGGTGCGTTCCAGGGCACGGCGCAAGAGTTGACCCTGTACCCAGATGGCAGCATGGCGTTTGAGCGTAGGCGGCATGATCAAGCCTTCGTCGCGACCTCGCTCACTGGTCAAATCATTGAAGTGAGTGCCGAATGGATTTTGCTTCATCCCGAGGGCAAGGTCGAAATGAAAATCGACATTGATGCCAAACTAACCAGCGCCGACGGCAAAACTCAACGCCTGACTGGTAGTTTTGGCGAAATCAGTTTGGACAATGGTTGGGTGACCGGCGAAGCCAACCTTTGGTCGCATGAACTACATGCCAGCAGCCACCGAATTTGGTGGGAGACCGATGAGTTCGCCAAGACTGCTATTCACCTAGACGGGAATGCGCAATTTGATCACCCCGACGCCAAAGGCCGCGCCCATCGTATCGACGTGGACCCCGACACCCAAGTGATTGAATTGCATCGCAATAAACGCCGCCAAGCTTGGCTGCATATGAAAGACGGGCGTTTAGTAGAAGCCGATTGGATTCGCTTGGATCCGGTGAATCTGCTTCTATCCTCTCGCCACGGGACCGTGACCAAGGTGCCCCCGCCGAAGTGACATGCTGGCTTGGATTTCACTAACCCTTACTGCTCCATTGCTGTGCGCCGCACCGCAAGAGGAAGAAGTTGCGCCGCGACCACAAGCGGTAGAGAGAGCGCCCATTCAAGAACCGGAGCAGATTAAATACGAGTCGGTGATTTCGGAAATTGAAGGCAGTCAGATCATTTATCACTTTGAAAAGATCGACGTCATTAGTTCCGGCAAAGCGGTGCGTGCCGATCGCGCAACCATTCGATTGGATCGTGAAAACTATCAAAAAGTTGCCGCTGGTTCGGTGTTGCTGGGTGATTTGGCGGTGGACTTGCTGGGCCTGCCGGGGCAGCCGGTGAAAAATGCGGTGGTTTTGGAAATCCGTTTGGAGGGCGGCGTTTATATCGACACCGGCTTCACTGTTATTGAATGTGATTGGCTTAGCCACAGCCCGCCGCGCGGCGTCGCAACTCTGTTTCAATCGCAGATCACTGTGCCAGCCGAACGTAGCCCGAACGCATGGCCGTGGCGCATGCAGGCAAAATATCTGCAAGAATTCCCCGACGGCACTTTACGCGCTAAATTTGCGCGGCTTACCGCCTGCCATTTAAAGGACCCGGTTTATTCAATGGCGATCGAAGAACTAACCGGCACTCCCGATGGCAAGGGCGAATACGACTGGTCGCCGACCACGCCGTGGCTGGAAATTGGTCAACGCCGCATCCTACCGATGCCGGCGTTTCAATTTAATAGTGGGGAAGATCCTAACGCTGGTTTTGGTTTACGCAGCTTGCGTATTTCTTCCGGCAAACAATTGGGCACCGCGATAGAGGTCGGCTTCGCGGCGAGCAGTCAGGTGTTTGATGGCACGATGGATTGGCGTTTGCTGCCATCGTTTTCAACCCGGCGCGGTTTTCCGTTACGCAGTCGCGGCATTTTCAGCAACGTTCGAATGACCAGTGACTGGGATTTGTTCGTGCTCAACGATCAAGCCGACGACGTGCACAGGTTGCATCGTTTCGTCGAGCGCGACCAAGCTTTCCGGTGGCGCGCGCGTTTGGACAACCGCTTTGAATTGGGCGACAACTGGTGGCTTGATGCCGATTTGGCGTTGACCAGCGACGCTTTGGTAGACCCAGAATTTTTCCGCTCGGAATGGGCAGCGGAAGACGACGCGCTGAGCGAGTTGTATTTGCGTAAAAACAGCGCAGACTCGCACTTTTCGGTGCGCGCGACTTACCGCTTGGATCAGGCTGGCTTTACTCCGCTCGGTGGCTATGGTTCTCCGGGCGATCCTATCGTGCAGCAGTCGGATTTATTGCCCCGCATGCGCTATGACCACTTTTCAACCTCACTGATGGAGGTTCCGGTCGGGCCCTTTGGTGGTTTGGATCGAAGCAGCCCCATCAACCTTTCCTGGGGGCTGGACGCCGGCCGCTTTCAGCTGCGCGACTTGGATATCGAAGCCCCTCCGGATAAGGCAAATTACCTGCCGGTGGGCACCGAAATTCGTGATCGCGTGCGGCTGTGGTCTGAAATTGCCATGCCCATGTCCTTGAGCTCGGTTTCGATCCGCCCTGGCATCCGCGCCGAAGCTGGGGCGGTGCGCAATGCCGACAGCGGCGGCGGCAGTGATGAGCAGGGCTCCATAGAAAGTTTCGTCGAGGGCAGCATGGTTTTCGAAGGTCAATTCAGCGACGGCTGGCTGCATCGAATACGGCCAATGATCCGTCTGCGCAATCTGCAAGTTTTCGACCGTCCCGACGCTAATTGGCTGGCATTCGATGGCTTCGATACGCGTCGCTCCGGCCAAGCGGCTGAATTTAGCCTGCGCCAACTGTGGTATGGCCGAAACCCCGCACGGCCATGGCTGGATTTGAATTTGCTCGCCGCGTATTACCCCGATTCGACCACCCCGCTCTACGCCGACGCCTTCCCGTCGCCGCGGGACGGTCAAGCAGCCGAAAATTGGGGGCCGGGCGAGTTGCGACTAGTCTGGGACCCTGGCGTGGAAGCTGGTTTGCTACGCGGCGTGCGGACGACGTCGCATATTCGTTATCGCTTTGACAGCGACCACTTAGAAGAGCATTTCTCGCAAATTAGTATCTCGCCGAACCCAAACTGGAGGCTGGCGCTGGTGCAGCGCCAATGGGATCCGCAGGAACTGCCCGATTTTGCATTCCGCAACACCACGGTGCAGGCGCGCTGGCGTATCAACCCGACCTTTGAGTTCAATGTTGGCCGCACTTTTCAGACCTCGGGCAACTCGACAACGAGTTCGCGCCTAGGCATGACCTATTACGGCCATGGTTTTGCCTTCGAATTTTACTCGGCACGCAACGATTTCACTGGCGAGCAACGTTTTGGGGTCAACCTCCTGCCATGCTTTTTAACCCAGCCGTTCTACCAAGAAGCCTTAACTGGCCAGAGTTCTGGGCATTGACCGACGCCAAAAGTAATTAGAATATGGCAATCATGCCCTTAGCGTTCATTGGCGGTACAGAGATCTTCTGGGTAGTCCTACTCGGTCTCCTGCTATTTGGCGGCAAGCTACCCGATGTAGCCCGCGATTTGGGCAAGATGTTCTTCAAGGCGAAGCGCACCATCAACGAAATCCGCCGCGATTCGGGGATCGAGGACGCTATCCGCGACATTGAGCGCGAAAGTGCTGCAATTACTCGCGGCACCGCTGACGTCAGCAAGCAAATTCAAAAAGCCGCCAGCATTCCGGACTGGCGCCAGACCGTGGATCTCGCCGCAGGCCCTGGCTCCACAGAACCGGAAGCCGAGGCCAATTTGGAGCCTGAGGGGGAAGCCAAACGGGCCGCTGATGGCGGTGAGGAACAAAAGCACATCGCTGAGGACAAGCCTGATTCGGAGCCCGAATCGAATTAACGGGACGCGATTCTCAACAATTGGCGTAAAAGCCCACTGGCAATCCTTAAGTTGCTTAATTGAAAAACTTTATATCGCTTTGCCCAAGATTCCTTCGGCTTTTGGGCTAGATTTCCACGGGTTTTCCACAATCATTCAACCATGAGCAAGCCCGGGAAGGAGCAAGGTCGGGTGCGGCTGTCTAACTGCGGCAAAATAATGCTGTCTATCGCCAAGCGACAAGCGCCGGTAGACCCTGGAAGCACCCAAATCACCTTGCCGTTGGCCAGGCCGGCGCTGGCCCTGGATTGGATGCAAGCAGCGCCAATTTCTTGAAAGGAGAGGGCCCGAAATAGTTCTCCGAAGCCTGGCAGTGGTTTTTGGTAAAGCGGTTCTACAGCCTCCGGAGTGACGTCGCGAGGAGTCACTCCGGTACCCCCGGTCACGATAATGGAATGCACTTCCGGGCGGTGCAAAAGTTCTCGGACTTGCTGCTGAATCAGTTCGACCTCATCTTTCACGATGATCCTCTGGCAACACTGATGGCCGGCCTGTTGCAACTTTTCCTGCAGCAATGCGCCGGAGCGATCACTGCCAAGGTCGCGGCTATCCGACACCGTAACGATTGCCACTTGCAACGGCAGAAATGCGATGTCACCTCGATCGTGGGCGTGGTTAGTTGCCATGGCTTTATAGATTAAAGCTCTGATCCATTTGTGGCATTTCAACGCGTGAAAATCCGCGCGATCGAAATTCGTCGGCCAATGAATTACGTTGGTCGTCCTCACCATGCACTAAAAACAAGACTTCGGCAGACCCTGCGTGGGGAGTTAACGCGTTCAATAAATCGTTGCGATCGGCGTGTGCAGAAAAGCCGGTCATGTTTTCTACGCGGGCTTTTACGCGCACCGTTTCACCCAGGATGCGTACCTCGTCCGCGCCTTCAATCACGCGCCGCCCCAAGGTGCCCTCCGCTTGGTAGCCCACGACTAACAATTCACAGTCTTCGCGCGGCAATGCATGGATCAAGTGGTGGAGTATGCGCCCTTGTTCCATCATGCCTGACGCTGATATCACAATCATGGCTTCTTTGTGATGGTTGAGCGCTTTGCTTTCATTTGCGGACTCAACAAAATGCGCACCTGGCAGAAGCGCAAAGGATTCACCGCCATTTCCATTCAATGCATCTAGCGCGCTTTGATTGAAATACTCGCGGTGTTTGCGCACGATACCGGTTGCCTCGGTTGCCAAAGGGCTGTCGACGTAAACCGGCACCGTCGGCGCTTCACCATTTTTGAAAATTTGCCCTAGGTGGAACAACAAGTCTTGAGTTCGGCCGACGGCAAATGCCGGGATTAATAATTTGCCAGCGCCACGTTGGGCCAAACGTTGAACCGCCGCAGCCAATCCATCACGCATTCCTTTGAACGGAGGATGCAGACGATCGCCATAGGTGCTTTCGGCGAGAAAAATATCCGCCGCGACCAATGGCTGGGGCTTGCGTAAAAGTGGTGCACCAGAACGACCGTAATCGCCAGTGAACACCAAACGCTTGCTCCGCGACCCCTCAGTGATTTCCGCTTCGACCCAGGCCGATCCAAGAATATGACCAGCGTCGTGTAACCGAAAACGCATACCGTCACAAGCTTGGAACCACTCTCCATAACGATGCGGTTTAAACCGTTTCATCGCTTCTTCAACATCCTCTTTTAAATAAAGCGGCGCGATCGGTCGCGGAATTTTGCCGACGTCCAATTCAGCTTTGTAATCAATAAAGTCGTGCACCTCACGCATCTGGCGACGCGCCAATTTGCGCTTGCGTGCATGCTCCTTCATGCGTTTCTTGGATAGATAAAGGGCGTCTCGCAGCAATATGTGGGCACAGTCACGCAACAATATGGCGCACAGGTCCTGAGTGCCATGGGTGGCGTGAATTTTGCCCTGAAAACCGCAATCAACTAGAAGCGGCAACTTACCACAATGATCAATGTGAGCGTGGGATTGGACTACCGCGTCGACGCGGTTGGGATCAAAACCAAAAGTAAGATTCAACTTGCGTGCTTCTTTACGTCGGCCTTGGAACATGCCGCAGTCCAAAAGTACGCGCTTGCCATTGGCATGGATCATGTGGCAAGAACCAGTCACACCACCTGCCGCACCATGAAAGCTTATTTCCAATTTTGTTCCCCTGCGATGAGTTGTACGTTTTTAAAATGAGTTTTGGCGACCAATGCAAGCTTAGACGGACCGTGGATGCGCAGAAATTGGCGTAACGCTTTGGGTACTGGTGAGCCACTACCCAACGGCAATGAGACTGCCCATTCGGCGGAGAGTTTTTCCATCATGATCAAAAAACTTTCACGCGCCAACACTGATGCCGCTGCCACGGCGGCATAACGTTCTGCCTTCGGGACTTCGATCACCTGAACCATCGGACAGGTCCGGCGCAACTGTTGCGTAACCGGATTGGCGGCCGAAAATCGATCAATAATGGAAACTCCGATGCCGGTTTTGCTGTAAAGTTCGCTTTGCAATTGGCTGTGCAACTTGCTCAACAAGCGGTTGACGTTTTCGCTGCACTCATAGCGTTGCTGGTTGTATTCGATTGGCTCAAGGGCAGCTTCCGCCCAATCAAAGTTTGATCGAATCCAAGGCGCTAATACGCGAATGCGTTCGTCGGACAATTCTTTGGAGTCCCCCACTCCGGCCTTGGCGATGGCCAACAATTCTGTTTCACTTAAAGCCACCGCGCTGACCACTAAACCACCAAAGCTATCCCCTTTGCCTGCTTCATCACTGCCGATCGAAGACTGATCTGCACCAGTTTCCAACAAGCCGTTGCTTTTGGCCTTGTCTTCACTGCCCTTTTTTACGATCTCCTTGGCATTGCCCAAATAACGCAATGCCCATTGTGCGGGCGCTTGGCCCTGGACGACGACCTTGCCACTGTTGTAAAAACTAATGGTGACGCCTTCTCCGCGCGCTTGAAATTTCGCATAGGCTAGTTCTTTGAATTGGTATCCGTTGCGAGTTAAAGCGTCAGCCAACTGGCTAGAACGCTTTGGATCGTAGCGAAAAACTTTGGTTAGCTGGCTCATGAGCTTGGTTGTTTCCCGCCTAAAATTTCTTCGGCTTGGCGATGGACTAGTTCGAATTGATCAAACAACTTTTTTTGGTACACGGCCATGATTTTTTCATCGCGTACCGCTTCTCGCGGCACAAAAAATGGTTCGGAAAATCCAATTACTATTTTGCAAAACGGTTTGGGCAAGACCATGCGGTCCCATGATTTAGCACGCCACGATCTGTTGCATGCATAGCCGTAGGCAGTGACTGGACGACCCAGCATCGCCGCCAAAAATAGGGCTCCGGGTGCAACACTATGGGCCGGCCCACGCGGGCCATCCGGTGTAATCACCAACGGTATCGGCTCTCGACCTGCAGCAAGCATTTCCCGCAGCGCTTGAGACCCGCCTTTGCTGGAAGACCCACGCACGGTTTTAAAGCCAAGTCGATTCATAATCGTGCTGATCATTTGGCCATCGCGATGCATGCTTACCAAGGCAACGTAACCGCGGTTGCGGTGTAACACGGTTCCGGTCGGAATGCTTTCATGCCAAACCGCCACTAAGGTGCGCTGATCCGTTTCACCCCTGGCCTCTAGATACTCACTTCGGAAGCGCGTGGTGCGCCACGTCGCCGCCAAACCTTTAAACAAAAAAGGACCAAGCGCCGCGGCTAATCGATTTAGCCAGCGCCGCTTGGTCTGTTTCCAGTTGGATGTAGTCTTAGTCACCGCCTAAGGGCGGCCTTTTAGTCCAAGGTAATGTCGTCGCCCTGGTGACCGCCGTTGTCCACCCCATCGGGGCCAACGGAGTACAGGGTAAAGCCGCCATCGATCAGCTTGTAGACGAAAGCTTGACCCCAGCCGTCGGCGTAGATGCCTTCTTCAGGGCGGTCCAAGTAGTTTTGGCCTTCGGGACCAGTTCCGGTCAGGTCGTTCAAGCTGGCTGGCAACTGCTGTTCGTTCATCCACTCGTAGAGCAGAATTCCCGTTTGCAGGCGATTCAGCTCATAGTGAGTAGCTGCAAGCGGCTCTGTCGGGCGCTCAGTGGGTTCAATCAGCGCCGTCGGCGCCTCAAATGCCACCTCTGACTCCTCTCGGGCACCCATGAAGTAAGTTGCGGCTCCAGCGCCCATTGGTATGGCATAACCGGCCAAGGCAATGAAGTCTGCAAATCCAACACTACCCTTCGCAATGGTCTTGAGTCCTTCCTTGTCCATCCAAGTCACCGTTTCCGATGGCCTCAAGTGAGCGTTGATGACATCGCCGCTAGGAATCTTGGTTAGATCCAGTTCGAATGGCAAGTTAGCGTTATCTACAAAGCTTTGTCCAAAGCCTGCAACGCCCTGCAAGAAGCCCATGCCTTGCTTGATCCCAGGGCGTGGATCGCTCCAGCGCACACTCATTGCGCCCCCAGGAACTCGACCGATGAAGCTGGCAGCTTCGGGATTTTCCAGGATGTTGTTTTCCTGTGCAACCATTCCAGAGCGAATGATCGAACGCACATTCGCCCGAGTCATGCTGAAAATCAACCAACCATCTGGGCTGATTGCTATGGAAGGTTCAATCGCCCCAAACAAGGCCGCCATTTGCTGCATCTCAGGTGGCAGCGCGTCAGTCTTGATGCGCAGGTAATAAATTGGAATGGATTCACCTGGGTTACTGCGCTGGCTCTCCCGCTTGGCGCGAATCGCGACGGGAACGTCTGGAATCGAATCCAGCGCCTTGGCAATTGCCTTAACCAACGGCGTAGCAGCATTTTGCACCGCAACTGGGTCAGTAACCTCCAACGCAGAAATCAAACCTACCGACGGAACGTTGTAGCTAAACGCGCGCGTCCCGAACCCCTTCATGGCAGCGTCCAACAAGCTGCGGTTTTCGCCACGGACCCATGAGTAGCTCACAGGCTCGGCTTCGGCCCATATCGCCAAAGGCTCTTGCATGCTTTCATGTCCCATGACCTCATCAAATCCACCCATCAGGTGATCGAAACCTTCGCCACCAGAGAAACTAGCTAAACCGAAGCTGTCAGCATTGTGTGGAATGTACTTGATCAACTCACGGTCTATAGAACTGGCACTGTAAGCCCAACCAGGCTCCTTGCCGCCAAAGTCCACAAAGGCCAATCCAAGGCTTTCACCTTTATCCCAACCAGCGGCAAAGCTGATGCCTTCGGCATTGCCTACTGCTTCTTCGGCAAGTCCGGTCACCGCCTTGGCGATGGATTCGATTTCGCCCGCAGACTGGTCGACGCCGATGCGAAGGAAATTCTTTTGCATAGCCAAACCAGCTTTAGGGCTGTAGTAGCCAGAGCAAATCATTCCTGGCTTCATTACTTGCTTGCGGCCGCGCAAGAAGCTGGCCGAATTACTCAAACTGCCATTGGATGTCACGTTTAGCTTGCCAATAAGCTGCATACGATCACCTGACATGCTCAGCGTGATTTCCGGCGCATCTGGTGGGGTAATCATGCGTAAAGACTGCTTGCCGTCCGTTTCTTCGAGGGTGGCGGCACCCTGAGCTTGTAAGGCTCCAGAAATCATGCCGAATGCCGGTGCGCCATAGCCTTCAGCGAGGTTGATCTCGAAACCGAAAAACACGCCTGGCTGATCAGGCGTTTCCCCAGCGCTGATTGAGGCTCCAAAAGAAATGGACTTGTAAGCGTCCCAGCTCATGAATTGCACCGGCATGCCCTGTTCAGCCCCCATGGACTGGAAGCTTTCCCACTGCTGCATTCCCATGCCAACCATTCCGCCGACAAAATCTTGAACTTTGGGATCATTGAAAATCCGACCCATCGCTCCATTGGCCAAACCGTCGCGCAGGCCAGGGACATCGTGGATTTCAAAATAGAAAAGCGAGTCCTCGGGAAGGAGATTCGCCAACTCAGAGGTGTCCTGAGACTGCGCCGCTAAACAGGGAGCGGCGAGCACAAAGGCCAGCAGGGTGGTTAGGTATTTCATTTAAGCAGAACGCTCGGGGAGTCCGTGGCGGGCATTTTAGGGATTCGCCTTCCATTGAGCAGCCCATCCAATGGAAGGGAGGCAGGCTATACCTACGAAAAGCAACCGGAAATGTTGCAATTCCTCTGCCTTTAAGGAAGGAATAGAGAAGGAAGCTAGTCAGAATGAACGAATGCGGCCATAATCTCGGCCTCGGTGCGCTTCCACCAACCGCGATCTCACCGCGCATTGAGGACTCCCAGTGGTTGGCTATTGCTGAAATGACTGCAAATCTCGACGAATCCCCAGGCTGGCTTCAGGCAAACAGCCGATTCATCCTCATTCTGGCCATCGTACTTCTAGGCGGCGGTGCTGTGAGTTGGTACATGCCTCGAGCCAAGGAAAAAAGCCGACGCGAGACTTGGGATCTGTACAACCAGTTCGAAAATGCATTGCAGGAGGCTGACAACAGCTCCAGCATGCTGACGGCACTGATTCCTGTTTCCGGCAACAAGAATGCCTACCCCTGGGCCTTAACCAAGGCCGCAGCTTGGGCAGCTCAGCGCCAAGACGCCGAATCTTTGCAAGCCCTCCAGGCTAAATTTTCCGAGGTCGATGCAAGTTCCGCAAAGGTAATGGTCCTCGAAAATGGTAAACCGGTCGACATGCTGACTGCACTGGCCAAGCGGATATCGGGATTAGGCCAATTAGCAGAACTGGAACCCGTTATGGTTGAACCTACAGGACCGGTGGTCGTGTTCACCTTAACTGCCTCCTCCGGAGAAACTTATGACGTTTCCTATAAACTCTTTTCCGACCATGCGCCGCTCGCTACCGCGCACCTGCTACAGAAAATAGAGGCCGGGGCATTTGAAAACGGTGTGGTTTCACCCACCCCACAGGCCGGTTTCCAACTAGAGGGCCTTGCCGCAGAAGGCGATGCGCCTTTCCAGGTTGAGCGCGTTTGGGGATGCTTTCACGCATCTGGGACCCTCTGCACCGTACTCGAGTCCGGGGGAGATCCAGGTCAACAAAGTCCTGGCAAGCTTCAATTCCTGGGCGCCGACTTGTATAGCCAAGACGGCATCACCACTGTAATCGGTAAAGTGGTCTCCGGCGAAGACGTGTTGCAAACCCTTGCAGACCTCGACCGCTCAGAAGATGCTCCAAACAAGTTTGCTGCGGAATTCAAAATTTCCGCCAAACTGGCTGAGTAAAACTAGCTGTCGAGTAATTCTTCGCTCTCGGTACGCAGATTCATGCTCTGGGCCAGGGAATCAAGCTGGTCCAGATCTTGAAACTGGATAACAATCCGGCCGCCTGCCCTGCGCCGTAGGCCGATATCTATTTTTAACCCAAGCTGGCGAGACATTTTCTCCTGAAGGTCTTGCACCCAGGCCGGCTTCATGGGCCGAGCCTGATGTTTGGCCCGAGCCCCCCCGCCACTGGCTTTTTTACACGCGGCCTCTGTGGCCCGCACCGACATGCCTTCCTCGACAATGGCGTCGTAAACATCTTTCTGGGAAGATGTACCGTTCAACCGAAGCAACGCCCTGCCGTGTCCTGCGCTAATTGTTTCACGTGAAACAGCGTCTTGAATGAACTCTGGAAGCTCCAGCAATCGAACGAGATTGGCCACGGTTGACCTTTCATAGCCCAGCCGTTCGGCGACCTCCTCCTGGGAAAGTCCATAGTTGCTAATCAATTGGCGGCAGGCCACCGCACGTTCGATGGAATCAAGGTCTTCGCGCTGGATATTTTCTATCAGAGCCAGTTCGAGGCGCTCAGCCTCGGAACGAATGGCACCGCGCACGAAAACAGGAACCTTTTTGAAGCCTGCTAGCTGCGAGGCCCGCCATCGACGTTCGCCAGCAAGAATTTCATAGCGATTCCCACCGGCAGGAGTAACTACGATTGGTTGCATCATGCCATGGCGTCGTAGGGACTCGGCCAAAGACTCTAATCCACGACTGGTATCCTGGCGGGGTTGCTGGGTATTGGCCAGCAACTGGCCTATACTTACCCACATAGGCCCGCCGGAATCAGCGGTCTCGCTGGCGTGGGAGGTTGTGAGCAAGGAGCCAAGCCCTTTTCCTAACTTTCGTGATGCTGCCATGTGGTTACCAATGATTTCTGCCACAGCCTAAAGCAAAAGGGTGGTAAAACCAAACATTTCAGGAAATGCGCAAAATTGGAATCCTCGGCGACCTCCACAGCAATCTGTCTGCTTTGGACGCTGTCGCCTCGTTGCTCGAACTGGAAGAGGTCGACGCCTTGTATTGCGTAGGCGATGTGGTGGGCTATGGGGCCCGCCCAAACGAGGTCATAGATTTTCTGATTCAAAACAACGTCAAAGCCGTTGCTGGCAACCATGATTGGGCTTTGCTGGGGCGCATTCCAGATGACTCATTCAATCCCTATGCACGGGCTGCGCTAGATTGGACGAGAAAGCGCCTGACACCCAGAGCGAAGGAATTCCTCGAAGAGTTGCCGTTAAGGATTGACCATGAATCCTTTACGCTATTTCACGGGACCTTGCCGCATCCCGAAGAGTTCAATTATCTGCAATCCTTTCCCTCTGCATTGGCAGCTTTGGCTGAGTTTGAGGCGCCAGTTGGGTTTTGCGGACATACCCACGTCCCAATGAACTTTATCCAGACCGAAGGCCGAACCGAACTGGACTGGCATTTCCTTGCTGATTGGTATTTAGAATCCAATCAACGGGCCATCGTGAATGTCGGCAGTCCGGGCCAACCTCGCGACGAAATCCCAACGGCGCCAGCATTGGTTTACAACCTACAAGAAGGTCGAGTGCAATTGCTACGCACTCCTTACAACATCGCCGCCGAGCAAAAATTAATTCGTAAAGCTGGATTGCCACATATTTTGGGCGATCGCCTGCAACACGGAATTTAAACTGGCAGTTGACCGATTAGGGGCGTAAATAGCGCAATTCATCTGGGAAGGCCTCAAATCCTGTTTCTCCCAGATTATGCTCGAAAAGTAACCCTATTTCCCGCAGAGCTTTGGGGTCACCGGTGAACTCGTAAGTTCTTTCATCAGGGTGGGTTCCAACCAATACCAGCATTTGCATCATGGATGCCGCAGAGCAAGTTTGGCCCGCTACTTTGATTTCAACCGGGGTTCCGTTTTTCTGCACGATGCCAACGATTAATGACAAAGGCCGCGCGTGCATAGTGACGTTTTCGGGCAACGTCATTACTTGAGATTGTTTGATTGCTAGAGCGTCCATCAAAGCTTCAGCCACAGGGACGCATTTACGCAAACTGGCATAAGCTATTGAGACGCCGCCATTAATGATTAATCCAAGCAGTTTCTCTTGGTTCACTAACGACTCGAACAAGCGCCTCGACTCACCGTTGCGTTCATAGATGTCGTGTCGCTCATAAAGGTGGGTAAGGGCCGTAACCATTTCAAGGAGCGCATGCACCTCACTCACGGTAGTCCGCAAGAGAGGCAAGCCTGGATGGTCGTTTTCCTCTTCGGTTCCGGCTACCCAGGTGTCATAGGTGCTGCGTAGGTTATGGACTCTAGCCTCGAAGCGCCGGGCGATGACTTCAGTGCAGTAATGTGCCATGAAATCTCTGCGCGCCTCCAAGCCATGAACCGGTTTAGCCGCTTCTGATGACCATCCTCTTGCCAGAACCAAAATACGGTTGGCGCAACGGGCGCCGTGAGGTTGAGAGGCGTTGCCATTTGCCGGGGTTCGGTCCTCGAGACGATCATTGGGCAGGTGAACTAACCCAGGCCCAGCCTTTATGGACTCCACTCGCAAGGCTCCATTTGGCCACTCTAAACCGGCCCTAACCCATTCTTTCGAAAGGCCTTGCAACACATTATAGAGTTCCTCGCCCAATGCCATTGCAGACGCCGTAACCTTTGGGCCAATATATTCTTCAGCCCATTGCCGATTTTCGTCACTATAGGAATTTAAGCTCCCATGGAGGTGCACTAGGCTGGATAATCCGTGAGAAATCCAGCGCACGCAGGCGACCACTTCGCGAACTCTGAAAAAGTTACGGTTCTTGCGTGCTCCGAAGCCGTCCAGGTAGGTTTCTACTTCGGTAGCCGACCGATAAAGGTGGACCAATTGGCGTTGCGTCCACTGTTCAGTCGTTGTTTCAAGCAAGCCATTGCAGACCCTCGCAAGCTCCTTGCCTTGTGAAGATAACTGCGGCCTAAAATCGGCTTCACTAATTATGGATTTTTGAGGACGCTTCTCAGACCACGGGGAGTACGTTGTTCCATCCACAAGGCCAATCTAACATCCCTAGCCCAGTTCTGTATTCAGCGGCCAAATCATTGAGTTTAGGGGAGTTAGCTAATTGGCCGACAAAGTAAAGGTACCTGTCCACAACCTACTGAGTCCATGGCCTCCGATAACTGCTTAGAAACCTATCTGCGAGAGATTGACCAAGTTCCTCTGCTTACCGCAAAAGAGGAGATCGCTCTTGGTCGTCGCATCCAAAAGGGCGATGCTGCCGCCCGAGAACATATGATTCGCGCGAACCTTCGATTGGTGGTCAGCGTTGCCAAACGTTTTAGGAACCGTGGGCTGACTTTGCCCGACCTCATTGCTGAGGGGAATATTGGCCTGATGAAAGCTACGGAGAAATTCGACCCCGAAGCGGGCTTTCGCTTTTCGACCTACGCCACCTGGTGGATTCAGCAAACGATTCGTCGAGGTTTGATCAACACTGTTAAAACTGTGCGCATTCCGTCTTACATGGTGGAGATCTTGACCAAGTGGGGGCGTGCGGCCACGGCGTTAGGCCAGAGCATGGGCCGGCCAGCTACCACCGATGAAATCGCCAAGCACCTTCAACTTTCATCCAAGAATCGTAAGGTCATTGAACAGACTTTGAACACCAACTCCGGCAAAGTTGAATTGGCAGAGGAGCTGCTACAAAATCTTGCAGAAGAACACTACAACGGCAACCAACACATGCTGGCCCCGGACGAAATTGTTCTGCGTTCCGACGCCCTGCAAACCGTAAGTGATATCTTGGAATTAATTGATCCAAAAGAAGCCCAGGTCCTCAAGATGCGTTATGGCATCAACCAAGCGTCACCGTCAACTTTGGAGACCATCGCCAAGAAGTTAAAGATTTCGCGGGAAAGAGTTCGCCAGATGGAGCGCACCACTTTGCGTAAACTACATGCTTACGTGGTTGATGGTGTGCCGCCCGAAGACATTTTACCGGCAGAGGCTGTAAAGCAAATTCGCAGAGAGCAAGCACCGAGTTCCACGTCCAAGCATAAAAAGGACAATGGGGACTCGTCGAAAAAAGCTCAATGAAAACGGAGTAGGGCTCTATGTGCACTTGCCGTTTTGCAAGTCCAAATGTCGTTATTGTGATTTCAATTCATACGCTTGGACTGGCCAGAGCTTGCAATCCTATGTCGACGCATTGCTCATTGAAGCCGAGCAACGAATAAAAGGCTTAAAACCGCAAACCGTTTTTTTTGGCGGGGGCACGCCGACGTTTTTGCCAGCCGATTTACTTTCTCAATTATTAGAAGAGCTAAATCGTATCTGTGGCTTTCGCGCTTCGTCATTGGAAACCACAATGGAAGCCAATCCTGAGTCGGTCAACGAAGAGCGCATACTTGCAATCCTAGCTGGCGGCGTGAATCGATTGTCCATAGGCATTCAATCTTTGCAAGCCGACGTACTGGAAGCTTACGACCGAGTTCACTCGCCCGACCAAGCACGGCAAGCATTGGCTTTGGCGCAACAACACTTCCAGAACTTCAGCGCCGATTTGATTTTTGCATTCCCAGGTCAAGATCCAGAAAGGTGGCGTCTTGATTTAGCCGAAGTCCTCAACTTTGCTCCTAACCATATTTCTTGCTACGAGCTAAGCTACGAACCCGGAACTGCTCTTACCCGGCTACGTGACGTCGGCCGATGGAATGCCGAAGACCCGGACCTTTGTGAATACCTTTTTAAACAAACTGGAGAGCAGTGTTCTGCGGCCGGTTACCAGCGCTATGAAATTTCGAATTTCTGCCAGCCCGACCACCAATGCCTGCACAACTTAGCGGCTTGGCAATCCTTTGATTTCATTGGAATTGGAGCTGGCGCGGCAAGCTCCATGGCAGGCACCCGTCGCCATAATATTGAACGGCCCGATGCTTACCAGGCCGTCATCGAGAATGGCGGCGATCCCCTCAGCCGCGAAGAGCGCCCCAATGCAGAAACTGTGCTATTCGAGCACATGCTGATGGGAATGCGTCTGACTCAACAAGGGGTCAGCCGCCAACGCGCGAAACGCCAAACCGGCTTAGACCCTTGGCAGGAATACCGGGATCAATTAGTGGATTTGGGCCAACAAGGCTTAATCCACGCCGACGGCGATCTAGATCAAATTTGCGTCACACCGCGCGGTGCTTTGCTTTTGGACCACATCCTGATGCAATTTTTGCCCAGTGCTTCGGTATAATTTTTGGCGTCCTTAGACCCAATGCCTGGCTCCCGCAAACATCCGATCGTTCGAACCTTTATCCGCGGTTTAGGCTTACTGCTGCCTTTGGCGTTGACGGTTGGGCTGCTGCTTTGGATTTGGAATCAGCTTTCGCAAAAAGTCATCGGCCATGTCAGCGACGGCGTGACCCAGGTCGTAACCTGGATGCATATAGAGCCGCTAACGGAAACCACAACTTTCGTAGTTTCGGTCGCGGTAGTGCTGATTACTATTTTGCTAATCGGTCTTTGGTTTTCCGGATTCGTCGGCCGAAGGATTTACCGCACCTTTGAGCGCGCGCTGGGGCGGATCCCGATTGTCAAAGCGATTTACCCGCACATCAAGCAGATCACCGAGTTCTTCTTTGGCGAAAACAAGCAAATTGAATTCAAAGGTGTGGTTGCTGTCGAATACCCGCGCGCCGGTCTTTATTCGATAGGCTTTTTAACTGGAAGCTCTTCGAAGACTTTAAATAATAAAACCGGTGAAGAATTGGTGACGGTTTTCATTCCGTCATCACCCATGCCGGTGACGGGCTACACTATCTTTGTAGCCAACAAAGACATCGTTAGTTTGGATCTCACCGTTGACGAAGCATTGCGCACGGTGATTTCTGGCGGCCTACTTTTACCGCAGAAAGAGCAAGCGCTCGGCAATAGTGCCAAGCAAAAAATCGAAACTGAAGAATGAAACATTTCGCCACTCGCTTGTGGGATGCGGTCGATCAAAAAGGAAATGCGGCCATGATTGGGTTAGACCCGCGGCCAGATCATTTCCCTCAACCATTTGGCATGCGCGCCCAGAACAGCATTTCTGAAGCTGCTGTGGCAATGAAGGCCTACCACCGCGAGTTGCTTGATGTGCTTGCGCCAAAAATTCCGATCGTCAAACCGCAAGCTGCTTTTTTTGAAGCCTTAGGCGTAGCCGGCTATGCAGCAATGTTGGATGCAATGGCTTACGCCAAAGAATTGGGGATCTTGGTCTTGTTAGACGCTAAACGCGGCGACATAGGTTCGACGTCAACGGCTTATGCCAAGGCCTATTTTTCTGGCGAAGCCTGCCCGGCCGCAGACGCGTTAACCATTAACCCGTATTTGGGTGAAGACGCTTGCCAACCATTTTTGGAAGTCGCGCAACAGCATCAGGCCGGTTTGTTCGTATTGGTCAAGACATCCAACCCAGGTGCTGGATTGTTTCAAGATCACGGTCAACCGCCATTGGCCGACCAAGTTGCTCTCGCGGTGCATCGATGGGGTTTACAGAACATGAACGGGTGCAGCTGGTCCTCGGTAGGTGCAGTGGTGGGAGCAACACGCCCGGCTGAATTAGCACACTTTCGCAAACTCATGCCGCATGCACCCTTGCTCTTGCCCGGCTTTGGATTCCAAGGCGGTTCCGCCGACGGCCTTCAAGCAGCATTTGATTCCAATGGCCACGGCGGTATTGTGAATTCCAGCCGTGGAATTTTGTGGGCGCACGAGCGTAAAGACTTGCAACACATTCCCAATTGGCAAGACCGAGTTGATTTTGCCGTAGATGAAATGCTGCAAGCGCTGGCTCCAGTGCAAAAGGCCGGGGTCTAAGCGCTAGGTGATATGGGCACTCTGGGTCTGAAACTTCCGGCTAGTTATGGCGGTGGAAATCTACGTCAGTTCAACCAGGTATTGTGGCTCCTGCACAACGCCGGTACCGACGCCAGAATCCAATTGACGCAGCCCGACGAGAGCGAGCCCAAATTGAACTTGTTGGACGCTAATGGACATGTTTTCGAACTGCCTTTGCCAAAAACCGCTTTTAGCTCTGAAAAAGCCCGAAATGGGCTGATCCAAGTCGCGTTAAACCGCATGGCAAGCGGTTCGGATGTAGAAACCACTTTGCGGCAGATGCTCCCTAAGGTCGGGCAAACCCAATACCAGGCCGCGACGGAATGGTGGCAAGAGCGGCTTGGGGTTTGCATCGGAAAGGCGAAGGAGTGGTTAGATCCAGAAAAAATGCCGCAGGTGGTTTGGATTAGTAACCGCCTGCAGCGTTCGGTTACGGAGCTCGGAATTGACCTCGCGGACGCGTTGCAAGGGGAGGCGGATTTAGTCGCCCGATCCGCTCAGCCGGCAGCCCGCCAAATTCCAAATATTACTTGTGAAATGGGAGCCGAGTTCAAAATTGCATTGGCAAAATTACGTGTACAGATTGAACAAGAAGCACCCTCCCTTTATGGCCATTTCACGCGCCTAAAGCGCGCCGGAAATCGCGCGCTAATGGACTTTCAAAAATCAACTGATCGCTATTACCGCAATCATAAAGGTATTCGGGAAAATCGCTTACGACTTCTCGCTCAGGCCTTGCGGCCCAATGGCAAAGCGCAGCAAGACGGGATTAGCCTGATCTACGCTATGGCCTTGTTTCACCTCAGCCCGCAGCGCTTCGTGAAACATAATGTACTGTTCCACGGGACAGGCCCACAAGACGTAATCATAGTAAATTCTGAAACTGGGATTCGGTCACCAATATCGTTATCCTGTTGATGTGCAGGTCATCTCAGTGATCAATCAAAAGGGGGGGGTTGGTAAAACCACCTCCTGTTCCAATTTGGGTGCCGCGCTGGCATTGGCGGGCTACCGAGTGCTGCTCATGGACTTAGATCCACAAGCGCACTTGTCCATTGCCTTCGACCGCATGCCAGACCCCGGCGACCCATCGGTCTACACCTTGTTAGGTGGCCATCACAGTATCGCCGACGTCGCTCAACCGACCAACGTGGATGGTCTGTACATCGCACCGACCAACTTAGACCTCACCGGCTCCGAACAGGAGTTTGCGAATGAGATCGGGCGTGAAATCTTGCTACGCGATGCGCTGCAAGATTATTCGCGCAGCAAAAATGCACCCGACATCGTCATGTTGGATTGCCCACCAGCTTTGGGGCTGCTGTCCTTGAATGCACTATGCGCATCCGATTACGTCATCATTCCGGTGCAAGCTGAGTTCTTTGCCTTACAAGGAATGGCCCAATTGCATGACGTGCTAGAACGCGTTCAACGGCGCTTAAACCCAAATTTGAAGCTGATTGGGATTTTAGTAGGAATGTATAGCAAGCAGCGAAACCTATCGCGCGAGGTCGTGCAGGAGCTGCGCAATCACTTCGGCGAAATCGTGTTTAGCCATCATGTGCGTGTCAACGTTCGACTTGCCGAAGCGCCTAGCCACGGCATGACGATTTACGAATACGACCCACGCTGTGCTGGCGCCGAGGACTTCCGCATCGTTGCCACAGAGCTTGCCAGTCGCTTGGGATTGCAATCCCGTCCTGGCGCGGATTTGGTGCCGCCAGCTAAGGCTGAAAACCACGCGATGCCGAACTTTGAATGAGCCAGCGGATTTACTTGGACGCCAATGCAGGCTTGCCAGTACGGACGGAGGTGCTGGAAGAATATCTGCGGATTGAGCGTGATTTTGGCGCCAACCCGGCTTCCTTACATCGTGCCGGACGCGGTGCCCAAGGAGTCCTGGAAAGTGCCCGCAGCCGGGTGGCCGCGTTGTTGCGGTGCGAGGATTCCGAGGTGGTTTTTACTAGCGGAGCGACTGAGGCCTGCAACTTGGCGCTGTTTGGTATCGTTCGATGCAGCGCCCAGGTGTTGGGCCGTAAGCTGCGCTTAGTCTCTAGCCTGGCAGAACATCCGGCTGTGGTGGGGCCATTGCGGTTGCTTCAATTAGAAGGACATCATGTAGACTGGCTGCACCTGGATGTATATGCAACCAACGATTTAGGCTCCTGGCCCGAAGATGCCCCAGATTTGGTAGCAATGCAATGGGCCAACAATGAGACGGGGGCGGTTCAACCACTAAGTCAAATGCTTGACCTCATTTCGAGTGATAGCGTTTGGTTTTGTGACGCGGTCCAGGGAATCGGAAAATTGGCTTGGAACGAATCTCTTTGCGAGGCCCGCGGTTTGGTAATTTCTGGCCATAAGTTCGGTGCTCCAAAAGGCATCGGCGCGTTGGTATTAAAAAACGATGTCCTGTTTGAAGCTACGATCGTGGGTGGAGGCCACCAAGGCGGACGTCGGCCGGGCACGGAAAACCCAGCACTGGCGTCGGCCTTGGCGCTGGCCTTGGAATTGGCCATGCAGGAACAGGCATTCAATCTGAAGAATTGGGACCGTTGCCGCTTGGCATTCTTGCAAGAGTTGACTCGCGCCATTCCCGATGTGCAGTTCAACCATCCACCCAAGGGCGGGTTGAATAATACGATTAGCCTGACTTTTCCCAATTTGGACGGCCGCTTACTTTTGCCCACATTGGACGCCGACGGATTGGAAGTTTCCGCTGGGTCGGCGTGCTCTTCCGGATCACCTACACCATCCACAGTGTTACTTGCCACTGGAATGACGCAACCCCTTGCGAATGCCTCAATTCGAGTCAGCCTATGTCCCAAAATGGACACTTTGGATGCTAGTTTGGCTGGGTCTCGATTGGCAACAGCAATTTCTCGGCTATACGATGTTGCAAAACGCTAATCTTTTTACCGAAAGGCTTTAAAGAAATTTACAAAAAGAAAGCGTGGGATAAGTGGGGCGGCAGGTATTCTGTAACCCTCGCAGGGAGATTACCTAAACCCTTTTCTCTCATAACCTTACAACATTCCCCACAATCAGCCTCAAGTGCCCTTGAAATCACTCTCCCCCGAGTTGACTTCCCTTTGGGATCAAGCATTGCAGCACTTGGAGTCCACTTTGGACCCGGCATCGGTCGACGCTTGGCTACGCGGAGTCAGACTCCTTGGCCTGCAAAAGGACCTCGCGGTAGTCGCCGCGCCTTCCAAATTGCACGCGGACGTCATACGACAACGCTTTCTAAAACCGGTCGCGGACTCCCTCGGAGTCCCGAGCGTAAGCATAGAAGTTCACGAGCTCGCCCCTGCCCCGCATTCTTTAGACGAATTAGTTGCGGAGATTTCTCCGCCAGCCGCATCCTCCCCTCAAAACGCGGCCCTACGTCATTCCAACGTACTCCAAAAGCATCTCAATCCGACCAGCCTCAATGGGGCCGGTTCTGATTCCACCCCCCTAGTCCTCAAACCTGATTACAACTTTGAGCAGTTCGTAGTCGGCCCGTGCAATCGATTTGCACATGCGGCTTGCCGCGGTGTCGCCGACCGACCGGCGCAAAACTTCAATCCACTTTTCCTGCATGGATCCGTCGGGCTGGGCAAAACCCACCTGATGCAAGCCGTTTGCCATCATCTGCTCGACAAAACGCCTGACCTGAAAATTGTGTTCCTCTCATGCGAGGAGTTCATCAATCACTTCATCAGCGCGCTGCAACATGGCGACGTCGAAAATTTCCGCTTCCGCTATCGCAAAGCGGACGTCTTGATCATCGACGACATTCAAATGCTGGCCAACAAAGCCCGCACTCAGGAGGAGTTTTTCCATACCTTCAATACTTTGCACAACTTGCACAAGCAGATTGTGCTGTCTAGTGATGCTCCGCCGGAGGACATCCCGCATTTGCAAGAACGGCTAGTAAGTCGCTTTAAATGGGGATTAGTAGCCGAAATCGAGCCACCATGTTTCGAAACACGGGTAGCGATTTTGCACTCCAAAGCAGAACGCATTGGATTGGTGTTGCCGGACAACGTGTCCAAGTTCATCGCCGAGAACGTGGGAAATAACGTACGTGAATTGGAAGGCAGCCTGACTCGGATTCAAGCGATGGCCACGCTGACCAACCGTCCAATCGACCTGGGTTTGGCTCACGAAATCATGGGGCCGGACTTGCGCGCGCGCAATCGTCCCATCCACATGGACCACATTTTAAAGGTGATTACGTCGCATTACGGCGTCAAGCTTGCAGAACTGCAGTCCAAGCGACGCACGCAGTCGGTGGTATTCCCACGCCAAGTAGCCATGTTCCTAGCACGTCATTTGACCAGCCTGTCATTAGAGGAGGTCGGAGGATATTTCGGCGGCAAGGACCATTCCACGGTGCTGTATTCGGTCGAAAAAATTGGTGCCAGACGGCGCGTAGATTCTGAGTTCACTGCCGTACTAGGCGAGCTTGAGCGGGCTGTGAAGACCGAATCAAATTGCCATGGATAGCTGTTTTTGTTCAAAGTTGGCCGGCAAAACGCCCAAGCCGCATCCAATAATTCGGGTGCGGCTTTTTGCTTTGCGGCTGGAAAACCTGTGGAAAACCCCGCCAAAAGCCGTGGAGCCAGCGGGGATGAAATCAACGATTTCCACAGGGATTAGAGGTCCGCAAATAGGGTGTGGAAAAGTCCCTATTTTCTCCACAGGTTGTGCGCTGTTCCTCCGCAGTCCCCGAACACCCTCTAGTAGGATTTTGGAAATTCTAAACCTTTTTCTCCAAGTGTTTTACGTCACCGAAGTAGTGGTTTATCCCCAGTCAACGGGGCCCTATACTACTACTACTAACTTAATTAATAGATCCTCTATTAGGAGGATGCACGCATGAAGTTCCTGATCGACCGCCTCGCATTCCGTGACGCCCTCCAACGGGTTGAAATGGGTATCGACCGAAAGCCCACTCGACCTGTACTCGGAGGAGTATTAATCGAGGCCAACAACGATTCCGTCGTCTTGATGACCAGTGATTTGGACATCGCCGTGCGCTATCGCATTGACCAGGTGCAGGTGGACCAAACCGGCTGGGCCGTAATTCCAGGCCGTGAATTGGTCGATGTGGTCAAGGACCTTGAGTCCGAAACCGTGACCGTTTGCCTGAAAGAAAACGATCAGTGTGAGCTGATTGCCGGTGAAGACACCTGCAATCTGGTCACGATGG
Organism: Planctomycetota bacterium; assembly: GCA_014382805.1. GTDB lineage: Bacteria > Planctomycetota > UBA1135 > UBA1135 > UBA1135 > JACNIZ01. Next base: position 4,358 of record JACNIZ010000267.1, on the reverse strand, counting down.
AAAGCGGTTTGGATCCTGCGGCAACTCCGGAAGCCTTCCCATCGATCCCGACGTTGGACGGCCAGCCCGATCTGACGGTGGACAAACAAGCATTTCTGCTGATGGTCAGCTCGACCCGTTTTGCCACCGCCCGCGTGCAGGACAATCGCTTCGCCACCGAAGGCGTGCTGCTGGAAGCCACCGACGGTGAAATCACCTTGGTCGGCACCGACGGTCGTCGCATGGCGCGGATTCGTCGTCCGGCGCTGACCCACACTTCGGATCGGCAACGCTCCGTTTTGTTGCCCAAGGTGCTGGATCAAATTTCGCGACACGGTCAGGACGAAGGCGGCGATGAGCTGGCAATTTATTTCCTGAATAACTTGGTTGGCTTCAGGGTCGGTAACTTGGAATCCTTTGGCCGCGTTTTGGATCGTGAGTATCCCAACTACGCCAACGTCATTCCCGCCGAAGGCAAACACGTGATTCGCGCCCATCGTGAATCCTTGTCGAAGAAGCTGCGCTTAGTCAGTCACTTGACGCAAGACTCCGCTGCTGTGGTTCGGCTGCAGATCAGCGCCGATCAGATGGGAGTATTGGCTGAACATGAAGGCCGTGGGCGGGCGGAAGCGACCCTTGAAGTGGATTACGTTGGCGAGGGATTGACCGCTGCATTCAACCCGGCATTTTTGCTCGATGGACTGAAGTCTGCGCATACGGATCAGATTGAATTGCAAATGGAAGACGCCTCGCGTCCTGCCAAATTCATCCTCGGTGAAAATTTTGATTACGTCGTCATGCCGTTGAGCACGGTTGGTTAATCGCCCAGCGTGTACGCAATCGGATGAAAGCCAAACGCACACCAGCTCGAAATATGGACGCTGTTCCAATTTCGGAAATTGTTTCTCGCGTCATGCAGAAGCAAGGTTGGTCGCGTATGTCCGAGCACCGCGCAGTTTTTGAAGGCTGGCAGAATGTGGTTCCAAAAACTATCGGTCAACGTACCCGCGCAGTTTCGTTTCGCGGCGGCAAGTTGATTGTGATCGTGGAATCGGCGCCGTTGATGCAGGAGCTTTATTGTTTCCGTCAGTCTGAGTTTTTGACCTTATTGAATCAATACCTGGTGAACAACAGCGACAACGCAGTTGTGCAACGCATCGAGTTCAGGCGTTCCTGAGCAATACTGCTGTCGAAGCGCGTAACGGTTCGACATTGTGTCCATGAGTGATAAGAAGAAAAACCAAGAATACGATTCTGGCTCAATCCAATTCCTAAAGGATCTGGAAGGGGTACGGAAACGTCCTGCGATGTACATCGGTGATACTGCTTTTGCCGGCATGCACCACTTGTTGTGGGAGATCATTGATAACTCGGTTGACGAAGGTCTAGCCGGTTATTGCGATACCGTAAGCGTAACCTTGAACGATGATGGTTCGGCAACGGTGTCGGACAACGGTCGAGGTATTCCGGTTGACATGCACCCGGAAGAGAACATGCCGGCGGTTGAGCTGGTCATGACCAAGCTGCACGCTGGCGGTAAGTTTGACGGCAAGGCTTACGCCGTGTCGGGCGGTTTGCACGGCGTCGGTATTTCAGTTGTGAACGCTCTTTCCGAATGGACCGAAGTCGACGTTTTTAAGAACGGCGAAATTCACAACATCAGTTTCTCTCGCGGTCTCACGAAATCGAAACTTGAGGTTCGAGGTAAGACGGACAAAAAAGGAACGCGAGTTTCCTTCCGTCCCGACCGCCAAATCTTTTCGCATGACGGATTTGATTACGAAACCGTTAAGACTAGATTACGCGAGATGGCCTACTTAATGGGCACGTCGAATTTGCGCATCAACCTGGAAGATGCGCGCAGTGGCCAGAAGGATTCCTTTCACTATCCCGATGGTTTGACCGCATATGTGCGTGACTTAACCGAAGGCAAAGAAGCGATTACTGATATTGTTCACTTCAACAAGGAAATCGAATATCAGGGTAAAGATTACGGAGTGGAAGTTGCGTTGCGTTACACCAATGATTGGCATGAAGGTGTTTACAGCTTTGCCAACAACATTCGCACTTCGGCAGGCGGAACGCACTTATCTGGTTTCCGTTCGGCATTAACCCGCAGTTTGAACGCGTACTTGAAGCAGGCCGAATTGCTACGGAAAGGCGAGCCGCCAGCCGGTGATGATTATAAAGCTGGCTTGTTTGCCATCATTTCGATCAAAATTCCAGACCCACAGTTTGAAGGCCAGACCAAAGGCAAACTTGGTTCGCGTGAAGCTTCTTCGGTAGTCGAGACGGTTGTGAACGATTGTTTTGGCACTTACTTGGAAGAGAATCCAGCGGCGGCGAAGAACATAATTCGCAAAGCCTTGCTGGCGCGTGATGCACGTGAAGCGGCGCGCAAACAACGTGACTTAGTGCGACGTAAAGGTGCGCTGAGTTCGGGTTCCTTACCCGGCAAGTTGGCGGACTGTCAGCTCAAAGATACGGAAATAACCGAACTGTACGTAGTGGAAGGAGACTCGGCCGGTGGTTCTGCAAAGACCGGTCGCGATCGTCGCTTTCAAGCAATCTTGCCACTGAAGGGTAAGATCCTAAACGTAGAAAAAAACACGGCCAATCGAATTATGGCCAACCAAGAATTGCAGACTATGATTCAAGCTATCGGCGCGAATGTGTCGGAGGACTTTGATCTAGAAAAGGTTCGCTACGGCAAGATTATCATCATGACCGACGCCGATGTGGATGGCTCTCACATCCGCACCTTGATCTTGACCTTCCTGTTCCGCCAGATGCGACCACTGATTGAAGCTGGTCGAGTTTACGTCGCATGTCCACCGCTTTATCGATTGCAGAAAAAAGGCACCAAAGCGTACGACTACTTGCACGGCGATGAAGAACTCACCAAGAAGATTTTTGCAGCTGGTTTAAGTGGTGCCAAGATTCGTTACCGTCATCGTGTAAGTAATGAAGTGACCGAATTGGAAGGTTTTGGCTTGAATGAGTTGACCGACAAGTTGATGCTGATGCAGCGTACTTTGGCAGCATTCCGTGGTGATCGCCGCGGTATTCAAGCTGCTGACTATGTGGCTTCGTTCGACGGGGATCGTGGCTTGCCTTCCTTTATGATTTCTGAAGTTGGCGTCGAAAGGAATGTCAATCATTTCTTCTGGAGCCAAGCAGATCGCGACGCTTTTGCCGCAGAAATTCCTGCCGATCGTTTGTGGACGGGCCCAGATTCCGTTTGCCCGCGTGAGTCCGCAACCTACCTAGCATTCAAGTTCCGCGATCGCGACGACATCCAAGCCGCAATCGAAGATGTCATTGTTGACGGCTTGCCGGTTAACGATCCGATGCCCGGCGGTGGTGCTTTAGTTGAATGTGGCAAGTTTTCCAAAGCTGTGCCTGACATTGTCCACTTGATTTCCGCTTTGCGTGAGGCCGGTCAATCGCAAGTAGAAGTTCAGCGCTATAAAGGCTTGGGTGAAATGAACCCAGATCAACTTTGGGAGTCGACGATGGATCCTGAAACGCGTCTGCTCAAGCGCATCGTGCTCGACGACGCAGTGGCTGCCGACCAAATGTTCTCGATGCTAATGGGCGACGAAACCGAACCGCGTCGACTTTACATCGAAGAGCACGCGCACGAAATCCAAGAATTAGATATCTAAACCGGCTCAAACAAAGGCTTGGTAGTTAGACCACACAACTACCAAGTCATCGTATATGGCGATGCCAATGCTTCGGCGGTGTTCTCGCGCAGTGGCCAGTTTCGACGCGTGGATTCGCGCAACTCTGGGAAGTCAAATAAGCGAATATTTTTACCCTCGATGCTGCGAATGGTACCCATTGAGTATTTTACAAAATGGTCGCCGTCGTACTTAGGGAAGTGGCTTGGGTATTCAGCCGCGATGTAACTTCCGAAGTTCGCACCATTGTTGCGTAAAGTTTTGCCAATGGCGCGCGCGCGCAATGGCGTAATTAATTCGCGATGCAAATTTGACCCTGCAGGATCCAAACCAGCGGCGTGCATGACTTCATCAAAAGCCAAAGTTTTTTCACCTCGAGCCTTAGCGTCACGGCACATTTGGAAGAACTTCTGCAATCCTTTGCGTTCAATAATGCGATAAACCAACACAGTGCCCATGCGTTGCAAGCCGGCGCGGACGTCGGAAAATTCGGCAATGCTAGGTTGCGAAAGATAGAAGCGTAAATCTTCGACAGTCCACGCCGGAATTGGCGACGTACCTTTTTCACCCAACCAACGCATTTTGATAGACCCGTCTTCAAGGCGCACCGAATTATTGAAAAACATGCCCGTTTGGTTATGGCCGAACATCGCGGCCGCACCCATATAGACCTGCAATTCACGCACTGGCGCT
>JACNIZ010000203.1 GCA_014382805.1 Planctomycetota bacterium | reverse complement strand
AAGGGTTGTATGGAGTCCCGCCGGACCGCAAGTGCAAAGAACGCCAAGCTGGAGATTTGCCGCGTTTCCGAAAGACCGGTTCGGCGCGTGCTCTTAGCGAGGATCAAATCATTGCCCGACTTGTATTGTCGATGGTCAATGAAGCCGTTCGTTGCCTCGAAGAGGACGTAGTTGCTAACCCAACGGTTTTGGATTTAGCGACAGTCTTCGGCACTGGCTTTGCGCCTTTCACTGGCGGTTTGCTCCACTATGCTGATCGTATTGGTGCATCAGAGTTGGTGAACCGCTTGCAAAGCATCCAGGAAAGTGCCGACGTCGCAAGTCGCCCGGGAGGCCAGGCTAAATTTGAACCCGCTGGTTTACTTGTAGAAATGGCAAAGAAGAATAGTCGATTCTTTCAATAATATTAGCTGCGACGCAGCAGGGCGTCTTTGATCGAGATGCCCAGTCCAATCAATCCAGACAAGCCCAAGGTGCCGGCGATGATCAGTAATGGAACCAGCAGTTCAGGGGTTTGAGCGGCGATTCCAGGGAAGGTAGTGGTAAGGAGAGTCATGATTTGTTCCGTTGTTCCAGGTTTCTGGTTACGGTGTTATTGGGTGAACCAGAACAGGTGTTTCATAGAAGACCAGTTTGAATCCGTTGCTACGCGAAAGTAATTTTTCGTTGGCATAGATTCCTCGCTTTTTTTCCAGGCCAGCCGAACCAACCAGAAAGCGGATAATTTAAAAGAAATCCTAAATGTGAAACGTTGCACTATTGGCAAGGATCTAGTTACGCCGAAAAATCGCGTCTTTCATCGAAATGCCTAAGCCTATCAATCCAGAAAGACCGAAGGCGCCGGCAATGATCAACAACGGAATCAACAGTTCAGGAGACTGAGCAGCAATTCCAGGGAAGGTGGTAGCAAGGAGAGTCATGATTTTTTCAGTTGTTCAAATTTTCAGGCCGCCGTGTTATTGGGCTAACCAGCGCACGTGTTTCATACGCGGAACAAATTCCATGTGTTAAACTGAAGATGACAATTACTTCGCGGCTACGCGAAAGTAATTTTGCGTTGGTATAGATTTCCATATTTTCATTTATTTCACATTTCTCTCAATAGAGAAAGAATGGGCAAACGCAAAAAAAAAGCGGCCGCTGTCCCTCAACAGCAGCCGCTCAAAATGCGAAAGGCATCCCCCCAGACACCCTCGCACGGAACTGTCTCTACCCATTCAGGGAGTCAGAACCGTTTGGAGAAAGAACAAAAACCGAAGTTCGTTGTTGCCCTTACATACGCCACAAAAAAGGATGTTGGCAACAATCCGACCCTAACCTTTTGGGAAAACGCCTACGGTTTTTGCAAACAGTTTTATATGTAGCCGTAGCCAATCAATCTGAATCCTTAAATCGCCCCAGATTCAACAGGTCGCTGAGTAGATTAGCCACACCCAAACCCATCAACAAAAAGGCGACAAAATAGCTGGGGCCGGAGAATCCAACCATCGGGGATAGCATCCCGCCTGACCACTCTGAGCTTTCGGCAAAGAAAAATGCGGCGCCAATGGCCAACAGAACCAAACCGCTGCGGAATGGGTGACGTCGGCGTGGAGAGCGACTTTCCTCCTTTTCATCCATGCCGTGCTGCTCCAGTAGCTGGCCAATTTCCTCCATACTTAAGCCGTTTTCAATCGCCTTTTCAATGAGGTGAGCTTGCACCCTCTTTTTGCGGTAATCGAAATAAATCGCCACAATGGGAATAGACAGGCCGCCGATAATCGCCACAATTGGAATCAGTAGCTCTGGCTCAAAACCAGAAGGAATTTCAAGTGCAGCTAGGCTTAATGGGGTAGGAAGCATCATTTTCGATGGTTTTGCTTGTTAGACCTGGATCTAGGCTGAAGGGTTGCAACCGAATTTGAATCCGTAGGGTCTAAAAAGGCGCCTGATGTCAACATAACTGCTCCGGGCCGTGAATCGTCCCTCGTCGCCAATCGAACACGCAAAGGAAGCTGCTGCTTACCTTCCGTTGGACGATGAATCGGCCGCCCAATTTGTGGCAGATTGGACCGCAATCATTCTTTCGCAAATGGCCAGATTTCGCCTGCCCGCCGACCTCGCCGAAGACGCCTCCCAGGAAGCGCTGCTGCGGGCAATGCGTGCCTTGCCCAAATTTCGCGGCAAATCAAAGCTATCGACCTGGATTTACAGCATTGCTTGGCGCGAAGGGCATCGCGCCCATCAGCGTTGGCAAAAGCGCAAATCGCGCGAAATTTCGACGCCGAACTTGGCGGATTGCGCTCTGCAGGCGGGATCCGTCGGAGAAACCGAGCATTCAGGGGCGGAAAACCCTGATCCAGTCGCTATAGCCGATGACTTCATCATGGTTCAACGGGCAATGGACCAGCTTCCTAGCAATCAGAGGTTGGCTTTGGGGTACCATTACTTGGAAGAACTCTCTGTCAGCGAGATCGCAGAACTCATGAATACTGCCACAGGCACAGTGAAATCATGGCTTAAGCGCGGTCGCGACCGCCTCCGAGAACGCCTGTATGACGGAGCAACCCGATGAGCAAACTGGAACATCTGCTAAAAGATCCTCGCAGCCACGGTGCGGCCTCGGATCCTGCCATGGTGAAGCGCATAAGCCTTTCTGCATTGAAGAGTTGGGGTGAAGAACAGGGTCAGAAACAGGTGCGCCCGCGGCGCTTTCCAGCAATTCGTTTACCTTGGATTTTGGCTCTAGCTGGCGCAATGACGATGCTGTTGGTCCTTCTTTGTCGCCATTTCCCTAGCTTGCCGCGCTATGACCTGATGCTCAAATATGGCATGTACGACGTGGTCGACGCCACTGCATTAGGCATGCTGCAGTCCCCTCTGTTAACCAGTTTGATCCTGGCCGCGCTCGCCACGGGCCTCGGTTTTGCAGTTTCCGCCCAGGCGCGACACGCGCTTCGGCGCTTGTTTTAGGTTGCCTCGGGTGGAAACTCAGACCTGGTATCGGTTGATTGCAGCCATATACGACCCGATTTGCCGCCCCTTATTCGCCGCTCCGAGGCGGGCCGCCATAAGCGCATTACAAATCCAGCCAGGCCGTCGGCAGTCAAGGCCAGGTGATTGGCGTCGATTTTAGTCCGTACATGCTGCGGCGTGCCAACGGCGGGTGAAACGACTGGGTTTAACCAACGTAAAGTTGATTCAGGGCGACGCGGGGACTTTTGCCCCTGAGACCGAACTGCCGATTAGGAACCGAACCGGGGTGGATGCAGTTCTTTGCACATTTGGGCTAACAGTTGCACCAAATTGGCAGCAAATCCGCAGTCAAGCATGGCAAATTTTGCGCCCTGGCGGACGTTTTTGCATCGCTGACATTCAAGCCTTCCGACTTGAGAATTACCCGAGCCGTGCGTGGACCGCTTTCCGCCGCAAGATTTTTTAGCAGGCTTCGTTTTCGTGGCCTCGGCGAAAAAACCTAGTCCGGGTATTTCTGCAGCAGAGCAGCCACATCAGGACGAGCCGTAGCAAGCTTGGTGACGTCGGCAGCTGATGCTAGGCGTGCAGTTGCCAAATGCTCCTTGGCGCCGGCTTCATCTTTTTCGTGGTCCAATGCCAGGGCCAAGTAAAGGTGACATTGCCAATCGTTTGTTGCGACCGCCAGCGCAGTTCGCAAAGACGCGATTGCCTGAGCATGATTGCCATAAGCAACTTGCAACATACCTAGGTTTTTGTTCGTCACTAGGCTCTTATCCCCCAGTTGGGCAGCTTGCTCAAAGGCAGTGACGGCTTGCCGAGGCTGGTTGATCCGCAACAAGGACGAGCCAAAGCGACGCCAGGCTTGACGTCGAGCTGGGCCTAATTGGGTGGCCCTTTTGAAGAAAGCGACTGCTTCTTCGTGCACGCCCTGGGCGTCGGCAACTAATCCCAGTTGTAGCTGCAAGGTGTAGATATCGGGGTTGATGGCCAGCGCCTGATTTAAGGCTTCGCGCGCTTTTTTGTTTTGTTTGAGCAAGCTATGACTGGTTCCAATTTGGATCAACGCCAACAGGTTTCCCGGATCCAACTCTAGCGCTCCTTGGTAAAAACCAATTGCTTCTTCATAGTCAGCGGCCTTGAAACTCCAATCACCGAGGAAAAGCAATGGCGCTGGGTCTTCGGGATCCACCGCGCGGGCTGCGGCAAAATGCTCTTCCCATTCGGGCAAGTCCATAGTGCGTTCGACCTGCGACAAGGCCAGAATTTCCATGGCGCCAGCACCTTGGATTTTGGCTAACCGCTTAAGCATCGGCAACGCCTCGGTGGCACGGTCGGTCCGGACCAAAATGTCGGCCAACGCGCTTAAGCAACGTAATTCGTCTGGGTTATCCAGCAACACCTCGCGCAATGCTGCCTCAGCTTCAGGATCGCGGGCACGGGCTAATTCCAAAGCATCGCCTTGCTCGCTGAAGTACATCACCGCCTCTTTAGGATCGGGGCGATCTGCGTTATGGGCGGTGGCATCCGTGCCAGCTTCACCATTTCCGCCAGCTTGATCCGAACCAAGGTACCCAAGGGCGATTAAAGCAGCTTTTTCGGCGGCCGGGAGGTCATCAAAATTGCTGAATTGGTGGTTTTGCTCCACCTTGGGCAACACATTGTTCATCAGGTTTTGGAACACGGCGGCCTGGTCGGGCGCTTCGTCGATCAAATTCATGCGCTCGCCGGGATCATTGCCGATGGCATAAAGCTCTTCGGTAGGGGCAAGGATGTAGCGCGCATCCAACGACCGCAATGACCGTAGCTGGGCCCAACCAAAGTTGTAGTACGGCAGCATGGATTCGGAATAAACCACCCGCCGCAAGAGAGCTGCTTCCAGCGCTACGGCATCGGGTTCTGCCTGATCCAAAGTTAACTGCGCCGCCAATGATTGACCGTCGACGGTCTCCAGTGCAGGCAATTGCAGCAGATCCAAAATGGTCGGGGCGATGTCAACTAAGCTGACTGCTGACTGCCGAACTTCTTCTTGACGCAACTTGTTATGGCTGAAAATCAGCGGTACGCGAGTTGCGGAGTCATACAGGAAAATCGAGTGCGTGGACTCGCCGTGCTCGCCCAATGATTCGCCATGGTCGCCGGTTGCTACTACTAAGGTGTGCCGCAGCAGATCGCGTTTGGCCAGAGCGGTAAGCAATTTGCCAAACTGCTCGTCGGCGTAGGCAAGCTCGCCATCGTATGGGTTGCCGTTGGTTCTTTCGGCATAGGCTGGCGGCGGAGTATACGGGTGATGGGGGTCAAATAAGTGCACCCACAAGAAAAAGGGCTTGTCCCCCCGCTTATTGATCCATTGTTTTGCCCTCTTGATGGTGTCGGCCGCCGGAGTTTCACGTGCCAGGTAAACGTTTTTGAACGAACCCGCGACCAGGTTTTGGTCGTAATGATCGAAACCTTGCCCAAGGCCGTAGCGCGAATTCAGCACCATCGCCGAAATCACTGCGCCGGTTTCGTAGCCATGCTCCTGTAGGCGTTCGGCCAGAGTCACCGCCTCCTCGGGCAGCTTGTGCGTGCCGTTATTGCGGACCCCGTGGTTGTACGGGTATTGGCCGGTCAGCAACGAGGTGTGGGACGGCAGAGTAATCGGAGCGGTGGAGATACACTAA
>JACNIZ010000374.1 GCA_014382805.1 Planctomycetota bacterium | reverse complement strand
TTAATCGCCGATGTGCAAGAATGTTTCGCCAGCCAAATCAATAGCCGCGGCCTGACGTGGCGAACTGAACTTTCAAATTCGTGCCCACAACTATTGCTGGGTGACCCAACGCGACTACGCCAGGTCATCTTTAACTTGGTTGGCAATGCAATCAAGTTCACCCAAACGGGCGGAATTCGAGTAGAAGTAAATTGGCACGAAACCCGGCAGGAATTAGACATCCGAGTCATCGACACTGGGATCGGGATTCCCAAAGATCGCCAAGCGTCCATCTTTGAAGAATTCATTCAAGCCGACACTACGACGACACGCCAATTTGGTGGTACTGGCCTAGGCCTTTCCATTTCCCATCGCCTGGTTGAGGTGATGGGCGGTTCGATCCAGGTGCACAGTACACCTGGCAAAGGCTCTGAATTTTGCTTTACCGTTTTGGCTCCAGTGGGTGAATCGAAACCACCTAATTCGGCTTTTGAAGCAAAGGAAGCCGCGCTGCGAAATGCTGAATCCTCGCAAAATTGGAGCGCTGAAGTGTTGTTGGTCGAAGACAACGCAGTAAATGCCAAAGTGGCCATGCACACCTTGAAAAAGCATGGCTTGCGTCCGATTTGGGCAAAAAACGGTAAAGATGCGGTTGCCATAGTCCGCAAGCATGATTTTGACCTTATTTTGATGGATTGCCAAATGCCTGAAATGGATGGATTCGAGGCTACCGCCATAATTCGAGCGATGACTGCCCCTAAATCGAGGGTGCCTATCGTTGCTTTGACCGCAGGGGCAATGAATGAAGATCGTCAGCGCTGCTTTGATTCAGGCATGAATGCTTACCTAAGTAAGCCTTTTCAACGCGAAGAATTCGAGCGCGTTTTAGCTCAATTCCTGTGCCGCAAAGCCGCTTAAACTTGGAACCGCGCCAGCGATAGCCGTCTTGAATATCAGCAAATAGGGGCCGAAACCTTTATGCTTCCCCCCCATGAGCGCGCGCTACGTCCTAGGCTTGAACCAGTACACGCATTCGGCTTCGGCATGCCTGCTGGATGAATATGGACAAATTGTTTACGCGCTGGCAAAAGAACGCGTGACCCGTAAAAAGCACGATGGCGGAGACAACGCCGAGGTCATCGAAGCAGTGCTCAAAGGCGTCGGTATACAACGCGATCAAATAAGCTTATGCGTAGCCAACAATCACTTATTTCGGATTCCACCTTTTGAAAAAACTTTGCCCTGGGCGGTGTCACTAAACCAACACCCGCCAAGTTATGTGTCGCCACAGAACCTATTGCCTGGCGTTGCCAAACATGAGCTATCCCACCACTTGGCACATGCTTGGTCGGTGATGCCGTTGGCGCCTTTTGAAAGCGGTTTGATTGTGGTTGCAGATGGCATCGGCAGCACCTACGCCGACGTCCACCGCTTATCTACCAGCTCCGACCTAGGCGCTTACAGTTCCGACGCAGACCTTGCGCACGCCAATGGATATGTCCAATTGCCAGCGAATTTGCAGCAACAAATTAGCGAAAAAAACGCAACCTTCCGCGAGGCCGAAAGTGTGTTTCAGTTCGACGGATTGCAGCTTAAATCGCTGTTTAAGCGCTGGATAAAGGAACATAGCCCGGTTTTCCTTTATAACTATGGTTTCGAAAATCAAGAGTCGTTAGGTGCGGTCTACTCGCGTGTATCGAGTCATATCTTTGGCGACTGGAACGCCTGCGGTAAGGTCATGGGCATGGCGCCGTGGGCTGGACGTTGGCAGCCCGATCCAGGGGCCCGTCGAGTTTTGTCGGGTCCATTGGAAGAACTGCAAGTGGATTGGCAACGTTTGCAAATGGAGCCCGGCGCCAATGGTTGGGAAGAAAAGGAAAACCGCGCGGCTTATGCGCGTTTGAGCGCCGACCTGCAGCATGACTTGGAAGAAGTGGTGCTCGATTACCTGCGCCGCCTGCAACAACAAACTGGCGAACGTAATCTTTGTTTAGTCGGCGGGGTGGCATTGAATTCAACCTTGAACGGCCGCATTGCCCGTGAAGCCGGCTTTGAGCAGGTCTTTATTCCGCCATGGCCTGGAGACGATGGCGTCGCGATTGGTTGTGCACAATTTGGGCATTACCTGCAAAACACCAGTGCAAAGCCGGCGCGCGCTGCGATCCAACCCTACTTAGGTGGAGCTGCCAATCGCGCGGACATCGAAATGGCGCTAGAGGAAGTTGCGAATTGGATCGACCTTGAGCCAGAAAGTGAGAACCGCGTCGAACGCGCAGCCGACGCCTTGGCTGCCGGGTTGGTCGTGGGCTGGTTCCAGGGGCGCAGTGAATTTGGACCGCGCGCGCTCGGCAACCGTTCCATCCTGGCAACTCCTGCCGATCCAGACATGGTGCAGCGCATCAATGCTGCGATCAAAAAGCGCGAAAGCTTCCGCCCCTTCGCTCCCACCGTGTTGGCTGCATACGCCGACGAATTTTTCGCTGACGTCAACGCCAGTCCTTTCATGTCGCTGACGGTGCACACCCACCCGCACCAGCAACAGCGCATACCCGCCGTGGTCCACGTCGACGGCACCGCGCGCATCCAAACCTTGCAGCGCGAGGATAATCCGCTGTATTACCAACTGATTGAGGCCTTTTATCAACGCACCGGCCTGCCGATGCTGTTGAACACATCCTTTAATATCAAAGGCGAGCCCATTGTTGAAAGCGCAGCCGACGCTTTGCGCCACTTCCTGGACAGTGAACTCGACCTGTTGATCCTGGAAGGCAACGTGGTTCACAAGCGCGCATTCCCCGATTTTGACGAGCTACAGGAGCTGCGCCCGGTCGCCTTCTCCGGCTTCACCGCCGAGGTGGTCTCCAATGCCGAGGGCGAAACCATGCGCCTCAGCTTGATGGCTCACGGCCAGAACTGGGAGGCGGAGCAACTCGAACTCGGGGTCCTGGAAGCTTGCACTGGAGAAATGACCACTGCTGACCTAATAACAGAGTTCCAGGCCGAATTCGACGTCGACCCGAGCGACGTCGTCGCCTGCCTGCAGCAGAGTTACCAAAGACGCTTGCTGCACTTTGAAGCATAAGCTTCCGCACTACGATAAAATCCCCGCCATGAGCGCCGACTCCGACCAAATTCGTATTACCGCCGAACCGCAAGGGCTGCCCCAAAACTGCCTTTACCGCTTGGATCGCAACCTTTACGCCGGCACAATTTACGTCAGCGATATCGAAACCGCGCGGCAATGGGTTCCGATCGCTGCCGCCATCATGGATGGCACCGAAGGCGTGCGCGGCGTGCGCGTCAACAACGCTGAGATTTTGGTCACAATGGCATCGGTCCCGGAAGATTGGCGCATTTCGGCGCGATCGACCGGGACTGCCATTCGCACCTTTTTGGCCAGCGACGCCCGCGCCGTCGAGGAGAACGCCGCCGCCAATCTCACCGGCACGGACGAAATCCGCGCGCGCGCTCAAAACATTGTGGATAACCAACTCAACCCAGGCCTAGCCTCACACGGTGGTTGGATTGAAATTATGGCGTCGGACGGGGCGGACATTTACATGTCGATGGGCGGCGGCTGCCAAGGCTGTGGCTCAGCACAATCGACGATGAAGGATGGGGTCGAGGCTTCGTTGCGCAATGCAGTGCCGGAAATCGGCCACATTCACGACGCCACCGACCACGCTGCTGGCGCAAATCCTTACATGTAGGCTAGTCGCGCTCGGCGATGAACCGCCGTAGCCGCCAATCCATCAAGCGTCCCAACACCGACTTGCGGAAAATTACCGCACGTCGGTGGAAGCGGACTGGGCCTTTATAGGGCGCCAAGATGTGGTCGTGATCGAGGCCGCCACGCGACGCGTCGAACTCGGAAATGCCCAGTTCGGATGCGTTGTGGATCATGTAATCCAGCAAAAGGGTGCCGGGTGACAATTTCTGTGCCTCCGGCAACTGCGCAAGGTTGTACGACAAAAACACCCCGTGCCAAATCATGCCCCAGTGGTAGGCGATGGTGGCCCCATCCAAAGTCACCAAGCCTATTGCCAGCTGCCCTGCGGCCGCCAGATTGGCCCACACTTCGTGGGTGAATTCGCCATCAGCACCACATAAAACGCCGACCTCATCTTCACCTTTCCAAGATTGAGCTTCAATTTCTCGGCAAATTTGAAAAAAGGAATCGACCTCTCCAGAGTCAATGACCTGAAATTTCATTTCCGCCTGGCCAGCTTCAGCCAAGATGCGTTGGCGTCGACGTAAATTTCGGCCGAGTTTGCCCGGGGTTTGCTCTCCGGCTCCTGGGAAATCGGCGAGGACCAAACGCGGACTGCGCGACACCGTTTGGAAAATCATCGCGCCGCCATGGGCGATGGCCCATTCATGAAAAAGTTTGTCCGACGGCCCGTCCTTCGGCAGCTCACGGATATCAAAAGCCACCACCTTTTTCAGATTTTGGCGCCAATGTTCCAAAAGTCCGTGAATTAAGGTGCGACGCGCTTGGTTATTTAGAGCCGGAACAAATACACAATCACTATCTGGAAATCCTGCGGCGGATAGTTGCCGAGTTTTCGAACCCCCACTGTGCGTTTCCAAAATGCACAACGGCATTCCGGCATGCCATTCGGAGGTTTCGGTGTTGCGCAAAGCCGCAAACAGGAAGCTCTGTTCTTTTCCTTTGAAGCTCAGCCAAGGTTCCAACCACGAACGATCCAGGAAAAACGTCGGAGCTTCGGTCACCGCAGCCACCTCGGTGAGCAGCCTATCCCAATGGACACCGTGCTCTTTGAGAGCATCGGGGCCGTCAAAAATGACGAATTGTAGAGACATGAAGTAGGAGGACAGCGGGGGGCCAGGATTCATAGTCTCCCAATTCAGGCGATCTGGTGCAATAAATCCCGCCGCCTTTCTATTATGGTGCGCCGTTTCAGGCATTCACTCCTTACCCGGGTATTCCTGGCTCATCTTCGATGTCCGACACCCCCATTGCTCGCCTCGAGTTCGACGGTGCAACCACCGAACTACCCACTTTGACCGGCTCCGAAATGGAGGTCGGCGTAGACATCTCCAAGCTCCGTGCCAAAACTGGGTTAATCACCTATGACCCAGGCCTTGGAAACACCGGCTCGTGCAGCAGCTCGATCACCTTTATTAACGGTGAGAAGGGCATTTTGCGCTACCGGGGCTACCCGATTGAGGAGCTAGCCGAGCACAGCGATTTCCTTGAGACCTCGTGGCTGCTGCAATATGACGAGCTGCCGAAAAAAGACGACCTAGCTCTATTCCGGGAGAATGTGACCCGTCACACCATGCTGCACGAAGACTTCCGCAAGTTCTTCGATTGCTTCCCCAAAAATGCCCACCCGATGCCGGTCACTGCGGCGACCGTCGGTGCCATGTCCGCCTTTTATCAGGACAAGCAGACCGCTGAGAACCTGTACCAAAGTGTGGTGCGCCTGCTGGCCAAGTACCCCACCATCGCTGCCTGGTCGTACAAGCACTCCATCGGTCAGCCGTTTATTTACCCGCGCAATGATCTGAACTACGCTGAAAATTTTCTGCACATGATGTTCGCGACGCCTTGCGAAGGCTACGAAATCAAGCCAGTGGTCGCCCGCGCTTTGGATCAGTTGCTGATTTTGCACGCTGACCACGAACAAAACA
>JACNIZ010000155.1 GCA_014382805.1 Planctomycetota bacterium | reverse complement strand
AAGCGCAAATTGCTCCCCACAGGAGCACCAGCCAGAAACCCGTTCGCTTCACCATGATTAAAACTGCCACTCTCATTTTGACCACCTGCATGCTAGCCCCAGCGGCATTGGCGCAGGACGAGGTTCCTACCGGCAAAACCGTTGCCCCCACAGGGCAAGAGGCGAAGCCTACTAATCCTAGCGAAAAACTGAGCCAACTCCGCAAAACGGCTAAGCCTTACAAAATTGGTGACACCGTGAACGCAAAGTTGAAATTCAATGGTCTCAATGGCAAGTCGCTGACCATGGCGCAGCTGCGCGGCAAGACCGTGGTGCTGGCGTGGTATTCGATGACCTGCCCGACGATGAAGCCGTCGCTGCCTAAGTTGAAGCAGTTGACCTCAGATTTGGCCGGCGACGATTTGGTGGTCATCGGCGTAAATTCGAATGCGCATGAAATGAGAGACGCGAAGCCAGGGATCGATGAGGAAGGTAAGCCGACTAAGCCCTACGCCAAGTTGCGCAAGCATTTGGAAAAACAAAAAGTCAACTTTACGGTTTGCACGGATCCGGGTAATTTCATCACCGACCTTTTCAACGCACGCACTACGCCGCACATGTTTGTCATCGATGCAAAAGGGGTGCTGCGCTACGCCGGAGCTTTGGACGACGACCCGAAAAATTCAAAACAGGCTGCGCACCGAAAAAATTACGTACGCGATGCCATTCATGACGTACAGAACGACAAGGAGGTGCGCTTAACCACCACCAAGTCTTATGGCTGCGCAGTCAAGCGAGCACCGAAGCCGCCCACTAAGCGCCCTGACACGAAAAAGTAAACCAGCATTACTCCACATCCTCTCCTCAAAATGATTCACTCATCCATCCTCTCATGTGCCCTTGGAGCTGTCGCTCTATTGGCATTGCCGAACTCGGCTGAAGCGCAAGCCGCAGCCAATCAAGCCAACCAAAAAATTACCCTGTTGGTCAACTTTCACACCCAACCTGGCGCTGCTGAAGAAGCATGGGTGGAGGAGCAATTAGGTGGCCAGGTCAAGTACAGCTACCAGCTCATTCCAGCGATGGCGATTGTGGTTTCTACCGATCAAATTGATGCGGTAGTTGAACATCCAAACGTCAGCGTGGTGGAGCAAGATGGCGTGGCTTACGTCGATGACATTAACAACACCTGGGGTGTGAAAGAGATAGGCGGCGGGCTGGCTCACAACCTGGGGCAGTTTGGCACGGGCGTCACCGTCGGCTTGATTGATACTGGGTTGGATTACACCCACCCTGAAGTTGCGCACGTATATTTAGGCGGCTACGACTTCGTCAATGACGACGCCGATCCGATGGATGATCACTTCCACGGCACTCACGTCACGGGAACCATTGCTGCGCTGCGCGATAACACCGGCGTAGTAGGCGTGGCACCCGACATTCAAATGTGGGTAGCCAAAGGCTTCAACGCCGCTGGTTCAGGCGATTACAGCGACCTCATTGCTTGCGTGGAATTTGTCAGCTTGCAAGGTTGTGATGTGGTCAATAACAGCTGGGGTGGCGGCGGCTCCTACACCCTGCGCATTGCGTTTGAAGCTTCGCAAGCGGCTGGCGTGATTCACATTTGCGCCTCAGGCAACAACTATTCATTGGGCGGGGTGTCCGCTCCAGCTCGTTACGACAGCACTTATGCCATTGGCGCTATGGAGAGTTTGTTCAAGATTGCTGACTTCTCGAACACCGGCCCACAACTTGACTTCGCCGCGCCGGGTGTAGATATTTTGTCCGCCAATTTGGGTGGCGGTTACACCTTGGCTTCCGGCACCTCAATGGCCACCCCGCACGTGGTTGGCGTTGCCGCATTGGCTTTGGGTAGTCATACCATTAGCGACCAAAACGGCGATGGCTTGCTTTGGGATGAAGTTTACGAGCGCTTGATGTTGACGTCGGTCGACCTAGGCGACCTGGGCTGGGACAAGAAGTTTGGCCACGGCATGGTGAACGCTCAAGCAGTATTGGCGGCTCCGATGACGCTAACCGGCACCGATTTCCTTTCGGGTTCGCAAGCTGGACTGCAAGTGACCGGCGCTACTCCTGGCGACACGATTTATTTCGCCTACTCCACCTCCGGGCCGGGAACTTTTGTACCAGCTAGCAGCAACATCTTGATGGGCATCGGCTGGCCCAAACTGATGGGTTCGACAGTGGCGGACGCTCACGGTGCAGCAAGTTTGAGCTTCATGATCCCTGCTGGACTGGCAGGCCTACAGGCCCGACTCCAAGCAGTAGAAAGTGGTACCAACAGCTCAACCATGCTGAGCCGCACGGTGATGTAACACTCTAGCTGCGGTGCTTTGAATGCGCCGTGACCTCAGGAGCGCCCGCCCGTAGATTCGGACGGGCGCTTTTATTTTGTTTCGATAGAATGCTCGGGATGAATCGCATATTGATTTTCGTGGCTGGGCTCCTGCTGTGCATTTTATGCATGTTTCTTTTGTTCAAGGAATCCGCTGGCCCAGCGCATCCTCTAGCCAATGGAGCCTCAGACACCTCGACAGCTGAAACTCCCGAAAGCCTCTTGGCCGCGGCTCCATTGGAGGATGAAAACGGGAAACAAAGCGGTAGAACTGAGCAAGTACTACCGCCGCAAAGCGATCCTTCCATCCTGCCGCCCTTCCAGGGAGTAGACGGAATACTCATTCGCGTTTTCAACTCCGACGGGGCTGTAGTTCCAGAATGCGACGTCTATTTTGTGGATGGGTCCTTAGCGAGTGAAGCTGAGGTCGCCAAGGCCAAGGAGAGTTGGGCGAGTGGACCCACTCAGCTCTTGCGGAAATTCGGTCATCATTACCAAACCGACGCAAATGGGGAGGTTCGAATTCCGCGACCGTCGGATCACCCGATGGTGCTAGCCGAAAAAGAAAGGAGTTTTGCCTATCTGGCTTCCATTCCCAAGGACGCAAAAACGGTCAAACTTACATTGAGAGCAAATCGCACTTTGCTGATTCGAACCGTAGATTTATTCGACAACCCAGTCGCAGATGTTCCAGTGGCATTCTATTCCGATATGTCGTTTTCAATCCATATTTGGTTCACCTTAATGAGCGACTCCGACGGATTGATCCACCTAGAAGACCTCGATTCCGTGCTCGGATCCGGCAGCGCCAACGGAACTAATTTTGCTGCCCTTGCCATTCCATTGAACCCCGATGGCGATCAGGCCAGGGTCGCTTTGAACGAAGAGGTGGTTGAAAATGGCGAAATCACATTGATTCTACCGGCAACCGGAAAGGTCAGAATTCGAATCCTTGACAGTTTTGGGACTCCCTATCAGGGGAAGGGCAAGGTGCAAATCCTAAAATATACGGACAGCCAAGGATTCAATCGTCGGCCTTTGTATGCTCGCGAAATTAGTGATGGAATGGTTGAGTTCCCATTCATTGGCCTGAACGCCACGGTTGTCGCGGCTTTTGTAAGACCAGGAATAGACAATCTTGATGAAGCTACCTTCAAGGGACCGACCACTGCAGGGGCAACAGCGGAAGCAATCCTCACCCTCCAAGAACGCATTCAATTTACTGGAACCCTGCTCGCCCCCGATGGCAAGCCATTGACCGATCAATTGATATCGGTGGTTCATCAAGTAACCACCGAATCCGGCGATCGCTCATCAATCGGCCCGAGCCAAACAGATGAGGACGGTAGCTTTCAATTAGAATTCGTAGTGAAGCGGGGATCTGGAGAGTTGCAACATGGTTCAGTTTCCTTTTCAACTATCCTAGAACCCATTGGAAAAATTCAAGCAAAGCATGTCTTTGAATTCCCGCTGCCAGCCGAATTGCACAACATTGGCAAGCTGAAATTGATCCAGCCACCGATTTTGCTGCAAGGAAGTGTGCTTGATTTGGAAGGAAACCCGATTAAGGATGCGAACGTCCGCATTCAAATGGCGCAGGACCATGAGTCCGGCGAACGGCAATGGCGTCCTTATCAAAAAGGCCTTCAAAGTACAGATGCTGAAGGCTGGTTCCAAATCCGAAATGAATGGATCCAAGCACCTGCGTATCGAGTTTCGATTTCGGCAGCAAGTTATGAGCAAATCGTCGAAGAGATTCAGCTCGGTGAAACTACCCATGAATGGCGCATGGGAATGCGAACGTTATTACATGGCTCAATTTTGCTTGACCCCAATATCAACATCGGCCTGTTACGAGTATTCCTCATTGAAGGCGAGGAGCGACTTTGGGCCATCTTGTCTCAAGGCTCTGAGCCTGGCTTAGCTAATTTTTGGTTTGCTCCCAAATCAACTACTGCCTATACCTTTGAAATTCGAACCCCCTCTGAGGAGGTAGTAGCAAGCGTGGGTCCGCTTACCATGAAAGCCGGTGTAGCCAATCGGCCACCAGCCCTGCAGCCGCTGGATTTACGCGGCAAGGTCTTTGGTGTTCACCTGGATGTGCAAGATTCCAAAGGCAAACCAGTTGCCGCCAAGGTTTCCCTAAAATCAGCCAAATTCTGGTCCGGTTATGAAATTTTGGACAAGGGTTTGGACCTGGTCACTCCATCCGGATATGAAGAAATCCTGATTCGAGCCGATCGTTATCAGGACAAAACTCTCTATTCAGTGAATTCCGATCAAGTCATTACCCTTGAACCAGCGATGGAAGTACCACTTCAAATTCCAACGGAAGTTCTGGCCATTCCCGGTATCAAAGTTCAAGTCTCGGCATACCAAATATCTGACGAATCCCGGCTCGAATACACTCCCTATTATGGGGAAACCTATTGCAGCATGCCTGACTCGTCCGGCAGGTCCACCCTCTACCCCTCCGTAACCGGTGACCACCAACTCAATATGAAAATCCAATTTGCAGAGAGCACGGAATGGCATCGCTTAAAGAGCAGCCGACTGAAAATCACGGTCGATTCGACTAGTGGATTAATCGAATTGCCAGTGGACATGCAAGAAATCTACGACCTGCAAAAGTAGCCGCTGATTCCAGCCTGCCCGCTTACTGACGAATCATCGTCAAAAACTCACGTCGCGTCGACGCACTGGAACGGAACGCGCCTTTCATGCGGCTGGTCACGGTAATGGTGCCCGGCTTGTGCACTCCACGAGTAGTCATGCATTGATGCTCGGCTTCAATCACCACGGCCACACCCTTAGGCTTGAGTACGCGCTCAATGGTGTCAGCGATTTGCACCGTCAGCTTTTCCTGAATCTGCAACCGTCGCGCAAAAATCTCGACTACCCGCGCCAGCTTGCTGATTCCGACCACGCGCTTGTCCGGCAAATATGCCACGTGCGCGACACCGGTGAATGGCACCAAATGGTGCTCACAGTGCGACTCCAACACGATGCCGCGCAGAGTAATCATCTCGTCATAACCTTCGCACTCTTCGAAAGTTTTGCGCAGTACTTGCTCCGGATCCAGGTCGTAGCCACTGAAAAATTCGGTGTAAGCCTTGGCTACCCGGTGCGGCGTATCCAGTAAGCCTTCGCGGTCCGGATCGTCCCCTGCCCACTGAATGAGGGTGCGTACCGCCTCTTCAGCCTGCTTCTTGCTAGGACGCAACTGACCGGCGGCCAGCGGCTTATCGGAACGCGGCTGCTCACCGCGCTGGGCGGTCGGCGATGGATGTGGGTTGGTTTTCTGATCGGCCATGGCTGGTGTCGAACGGCTCATTTTAGCAGCGGCGGGAACTTCGCCCAGATTTGGCTGCTCGGGGTAGGATGGTCTTTTCCCACTTGCGGCTTAATCCCCCA
>JACNIZ010000073.1 GCA_014382805.1 Planctomycetota bacterium | reverse complement strand
CGGGCGAAATGTAAGTCACGAACAGCGGCGCAGAGTCACCGGAGATCTTTTTCATCGCAGCCAACGTGGCTTTGAATTCAGGCTGATCTTTTAGTTTGGTCTTGCCGTCCAAGTCCGGGTCGTTCATCAGCAAGAAGCCATCTTTGACCCAATCCACAGAAAAGCCCGCTCCAGCCGACGCCAATCCAAGCTCCATTCCTGAAATGATCTCAGGTGCCATGGCGCGAATGGCGTCTTTCGCCTTATCCATGTCGTTTATCGCAATGAAGGTTTCGGCTTGCGCGGTGGTCTCCAAGCGTTCAAGGCTGATTTGAGTGACTACGCCTGGCCCCATGGCATCACAGAAATCCAACATCGGGTTGACGTAATATTCGAAATCAGGATTGGATGGAACGTCCACGTAGCCCATCTGGCCCATCATTCGTATGACCTCATCGAATAGACGTCGCGCAAAAGGTCCGATATTGACTCCACCTACTAAGCTCGAGATGCTGTTGCCGTCGCAATTTTCCAAACGGTCCCAGCATTCGCTGGCGTCGTCGGAATAAGGTTGGTAAAGGTCCATGAGTGGGCCGCTGCCTAACATCACCGCACGCTCTTGAATAAATGGCGGCGCGACCTCCAAGGAGTAGGCTAGGCCGCGGAATTGTTTCAAGCCCATCATGTCGACCACCATTTTCATGGCCATGTCAGCTTGCGCGCTCGATCCAACTTCTGCAGCAACCATATCCGTGATGACTGAGCCATGCCCATCCATCCACGGCTCGGATGCAATCCAAACCCCAAACATTCGATCAGGACTACGCAATTCCTTATGCATCTGAATCCAGGAATCTTGTTGGGTGAGGGTGTAAGGAATAGCCGCCTCTCCTCCATCCGCCGACGTCTTCGGCGTGGCTGCGGCGATTAACTCATCCAGCAAGTCCAAATTCTCTTCATTCGATAGCTTGCCCTTGGATCCTATCGGAACGATTGCCAAATAAGAATCACCGGCTTTGCGATAAGGCTTTTCGGAAATGCCTTTCATCAATTTTTCGACGCCAGGACGCAGCGAGTCGTCATAAATATCGAAGCCAAGTAACAAATAGCCCTTGCTCAACAACGACGCGGAAACGCCTAGGTAAAAACGCGATTGCCCAAAAAACTGACGCGGATCGAATTCCGGTTCGTTGCCATTTCCTTCGAGCTCCAAGTCCAACTGGTCGGAAAAGGTGCGCAAAATTCGCAGTTCGCGCAGGATGGGATGAGCGATGGTTTCTTTGCGTAGACGATCCCACGGCTCGAGCGAAAACTCAACCACCGCCAAAGTATCGGCCGGAAAATAATCGACGGCCTCCATTTGCTGTGGCGGTTGCGGCAATGCCGACGGAAGTGACGCCAGCGAGGTTGCTATAGGCGCGGCGACAGTTGCAAGAAGTAATGAGAGAAGCATGTTCTGTTAAGGACTGAGGGGCTCGGACAGAGTTTCCCTAAGTTTAAACGCCTGCAAGCACATGTGGCAGGCTGATTTCGTAGCGGTGGTCGTTATTGAAGTGGCCGCCTTCATAATATTCGACGTGGGCGGGAATGTTTAATTGCTCTAGTTTTAGCGCGAAACGCTTGAGGCCCCATTGCAGCGCAAATTCGTCGCGTTGGCCGGCATCCAAATAGAGGTGATCCAGGCTGCACAGGGCGTCGGCGTGGGGTTTTTGATCGAGCATGCGCAGCGGGTCTTGCTGCAGCCACAAATTGAAGATGTCGTGGCGGATTTCGCCAGTTTCTGGGTCGGCGGGAAGTTGTACACCGAGCTCGGCGTCGGCGTCGGGTGAATAACACGACGCCATGGCGATCCCTTCGATGCCGGCATGCTCCAAATTGCCCAGCTTCAAATGAGGCAGCTCCTTCAGAAATGCCGCAGGACCGCCGTATTTTTGCCAGCATGTCAGGGCGTCAGCGAAACCGCGGAAGTGACTCATATCGAAACCCATATCGCCGCAATGCGACGCCGCCGCACGGAAATATCCAGGATTGCGCATCGCCAATCGCAGCGCGCCATAACCGCCACTGGATTTGCCAACGACCACGCGTCGCCCCGCGCCACCGATTTGGCCGACGTTGCCATTGCCCACACCGCCGCTTAACTCGGCTTCTACTTGCGGGATTAACTCCTTCAGCAAATAGTCCTCGTAATCGCCCGTGCCCGGCGAATTCAAATATTGCGAGCCACCCAACCGCGTTTCACACGACGGCCACATCAACACCGCCGCCGGAATCGAACCTTCGACCATGCCACGCCCGACCCGCTCCGGCAAAGTTTCGCCCCACATCGAGCCCTTATTAATGATCTTGTGATTAAATCCGGTGTAGCCCGATAATACTGTCACCAGCGGCAGAACGGACGTCGGCGTGAATCCGGGCGGCAACAGAATTGGGTGCGAACGGCGTACGGGATCACCCAAAGTATTGCCCTCGAGCACCTTGCTGGTCAGGGTCAGCACCGTCAAAACAGCGCCGCCGGGAAGCTCGCGTCGGTATTCAAATTCCATCGGCTGGAGCATAAAGGCGTCGCCTAGGAATGGTGCTTGAAACTACCCCTCTCTAAGCAATAGCCTGAGACCATGAAGCGCGCTAGCCTCACCCTGATTTGCCTTTCGCTGCTGCTTTCTGCTTGTGCCCAACCGCAGCAACAGGAATCGGTCGACGACTACACCATCGAGTTGCAACCGGGCGAATTGGGTTTGGTGCCGCTGCCGAATGGCGAGCCGTGGCCTGATTTTTCGATTGGCTGGCCGATCCGCGACGAGCTGCTGCGTTCCACCGACAATTCGCTGACTTATTTGAGCAAACCATCGGCCAAAGGCTACTTCCCTTATGGCACGATCACTCACCAACGCATGGTCGACTCGTTAGAACGCTTCCGCGAGTTGCTGCTGACCAGCGCCTCCGCCGACGACTTCATGACCTCGCTCAAGTCCGAGTTCGAAGTCTGGGTCGCGCGCGGCAAATCCAACAGCGGCGACGTTTTGTTCACCGGTTACGGCACCCCTATCTACAAGGGTTCCAAAAAGCGCACCGCTCATTTCCGCTACCCGCTGTATTCGTTGCCGGCGGATTTGGAGAAGGGCAAAAAAGGCGAAATTTTAGGCCGTAAGGACGCTTCGGGGCGCATGGTGCCTTATTACACTCACGAAGAATTGCTGCGAAACGGCCATCTGGATGGTCTAGAGCTAGTTTATCTCGCCAACGCCTTCGACGTCTACACCGCGCAAGTGCAAGGTTCGGCCATGATCGAACTACCCGACGGCACCCAGCTGGAAATCGGTTACGCCGGTAAAAATGGCCACGAATATAAGTCTGTCGGCGGGGTTTTGATCGAAGAAGGCAAGATTCGTAAGTCGGAGTTGTCGTTGAGCAAGCTGCGCCAATACTTCCGCGACAACCCGAGCGAAGTCGATCGCGTGCTGCCGAAAAACCCGTCGTTTGTATTTTTCAAAGAGTCGCCGGGCGGCCCTTACGGATGTTTAGGTCAGCCAGTGACCACGATGCGCTCCGTCGCCACCGATAAGGACGTCTTCCCGCGCGCGGGTTTGCTGTATATCGAAGTGCGTTTGCCCGACTTCACCGCGGCGGGCTCGATGGTGCAACGCCCGCGCCGCTTTTTTGCCTACGACCAAGACCGCGGCGGTGCGATCCGGTCGGCCGGACGCTGTGATATTTGGATGGGCTTAGGCAAAGACGCGATGCAACGCGCCGGTCATGTTCTGGCCCGCGGGCGGATGTACTACTTGTTCTTGAAGTAGCCGCGCTGGAACCACTGCCGCCGATTAAATCCCTGACCGCACCTCAGTTGGCGTCCACGTCGCCCAACTCATAGTTTCGGTGGTGCACAGCGGGATCGGTGGGCCATCGACCGTCAGCAGAATCGCTCCGCCGACGCCGTGATAAACGTCGCGCACGCGGATGAGCAAGGCTTGCAGCGCTTCTTTCGGCCCCACCCCGTCGCGGATGGCGCAGGCGAGTTGGCCGGCGAATACCGAACGAATGAAGGACTCGCCTTCACCGGTGGCGGATACCGCGCATTTTTCATCGGCGAAGGTGCCGGCGCCGATCAGCGGTGAATCACCGATCCGACCTGGAGTTTTGCCCATCGTGCCGCCGGTCGACGTCGCTGCCGCCATGTGTCCAGCCGCGTCGCGACAAACCGCACCCACAGTGCCGCCAGCAAAATTACCCGTGCCGCCGTTTTCGACCACGTCGCGCCAAACTGCGAGCACTTTTTCAGTGACCAAATCCTCTTTAGGAACCGGCTCGAAGCCGTGGCGCAAGGCCCACACCTCCGCCTGCGGCCCAACCAGCAGCACCTCTTTTTTGGGCATCAATTTCTGCGCAATCCGAACCGGGTTTTTAAACGGCCCGATGCCGCCAATGCCCGCTGCCTGCAGCGTATAGCCACACATGACCGCCGAATCCAGCGAAACGCCGCCGTCCAAAGTCAAGGCACAGCCACGACCTGCGTTAAAAATCGGATTGTCTTCCAGAACTTCAACTGCAGCACAAACGGCCTCTACAGCGTTGCCGCCGGCGAGCAGAATCTCGCCTCCGGCCTGCGCTGCAGCGGCACAACCCTGCTGATGAGCGGCTTGCGATTCCAACGGAATCGAGCCAGCGCCACCATGCACGAGGAGAGTAGGTTCCAACATCGCCAGAATTCTACCGGGCTTTGCTCGACTAGGAGGCGGGCAAGTCCTAATCTCAGAGGGGATTTTCTCCCAGCACAACCTTGACTGTTCGCATCACTGATTGCCTCGTCGCTCCAGCTCTACGCTTGGACAAAGGCGAAGGATTGGCCGAAGCTTTGCGCTGCTTGCGCGAATTCGATCCCCGTGTCTTTTTGATCTTCGGCGGCGACGCCGAAGACGTCGCCTGGATGCATGAAATCCTGGAAGACCAGGCCGGCCACCCGATTTTGTTCGCCGCCGACCTGGAACGAGGCGCTGGCCAGCAATTCGACGGTCTGACGCCGCTGCCCGACGCCTGGGCACTGGGCCTTTTGGGCGCCCAAGCGTCCTACGATGCCGGCCACCGCACCGCCACCGAAGCCGCCACAGCCAACGTGCGCTGGGTTTTTGCCCCATGCCTCGACCTACACCGCATCGGCAAAGACGCGATCAACTCGCCGATAGTTGGCAACCGTTCTTTCGGCAGTGAAATTCAACGTGTGATCGAATGCGCCGGAGCCTTCATTCAAGGCCTAACCGATGGCGGCGCAATTGCCTGTGCCAAGCACTTCCCAGGCCACGGCGCCTGCACTCAGGACAGCCATACTGAATCCGCGGTCGCTTTCGACGACATTGAACCGCACCTTGAGCCCTATCGCGCCCTCAAGGACAAATTGCCATCGGTTATGGCGGGCCATTTCGAGTTCCCTCTAATGGACGAATCTAGTCTGCCCGCCACGCGCTCGAAAAAGCTAATGGACATCCTGCGGGTCGATATGAATTACGACGGTTGCGTGGTAACGGATGCATTGTGCATGACCGGATTTGGTACCGAACCGCAAGACGAAATTGCGATCCAGTCCATCCATGCCGGTTGCGATCTACTGCTGTACCCGGAGGACCCGGTAGCCCTCGCAGTCACCTTGCGCGACGCGCTGGACCGCGGTGACTTGGAAGAATCGCGCGTGCACGAGGCGTCGAACCGGGTTGAAAAATTGATCCGTTTTGCCCTGGATACTGAACCGGCGCCATCGAAACCCTTGGTGCTAGGC
>JACNIZ010000074.1 GCA_014382805.1 Planctomycetota bacterium | reverse complement strand
GTAGCGGCAAGGATTTCGGACGGTTGGGCGGCAAAACGCTGCTTTATTACATGACAACTTCGTTGCTGGCAATTATGACCGGCCTGATTGCGGTTAACATATTTCAGCCGGGAACCAATGCCAAACTGGGATTGCAGATACCTGACAAATTTGAGCCCGCCGCAGGTTCTTCCTTCGCCGACGTGCTGACGCGCATGGTGCCTTCAAATATTTTTGAAGCCCTTGGTCAAAACGGTCAAATGCTTCAAATTATTGTGTTTGCATTGATCTTTGGTTTTTTCGCCGCCCGTACACCGGCGCCGCATGGTCCGCGCGTGATCGATTTTTTCAAGTCGGCCTTTGAGATCATGATGCGCATGGCGGATTGGGTGCTGTCGCTGATTCCTTACGGTGTGTTTGCACTGATGGTCAAAGTCGTCGGCGAAACCGGCTTGGAGCCATTTAAAGATCTGCTACTTTTCATGCTATTGGTCACCGGCACGCTGCTGGTTCACGCCATGATTACCCTGCCGATCCTGCTCAAAGTGCTGGGCGGCCTCAGCCCCATCAAATGGGCCAAAGCGATGTCGCCGGCATTGATGACCGCGTTCAGCAGCAGCTCCTCCTCGATGACTCTGCCGGTGTCGATGGAAGCGGCCGAACGTCGAGGTGGAGTCAGTAACCGGATCACCTCGTTTGTCTTGCCATTGGGTGCAACCATTAACATGGACGGCACCGCGCTGTATGAATGCGTCGGCGTGATCTTTTTGTCGCAATATTACGCGGCTCACTCGGTGGCTTTTGATCTGACCCTGGGAATGCAATTTTTCGTGGTCATCACGGCGCTGCTGGCTTCGGTCGGCGCCGCCGGTATTCCCAGCGCAGGATTGGTGCTGAAGGCTATGATCCTCAAGGCTTTAGGCCTGCCCGATGACGGTGTGTTGCTGTTGTTGGCAATCGACCGACCCTTGGATATGTTGCGTACTACCGTCAACGTTTGGTCAGATTCCTGCGGAGCAGCCATCATAGGCCGCTCCGAAGGCGATAAAATCTTGGCCGAGTCGTCGCCATGACCGATACCAAAAAAGATAAAGAGAGCGAAGAGCTCGAGCCGCAAATTGACGTCGAAGAGGGCACTGAGCCTGCCGACGTTACCGCCAGCAATGAGGCTGACGAAATAGGGCAAAGTGAAGAAGTCGAAGTCGAACCATTGGACGAAATCGACATCCGCGAAGCCATTTCAGACACAACTGAAGTTCACGAGCAGCTACATTTGGCGGCTAGTGAGGTGGCCAATTTGCCAGCAATCAAAGAAGGTTTGCCGCCGACCATTTTGGTGGTCTTCCCGCTGCGTCGATCGGTGCCTTTTCCGAGCCTGATCATGCCAGTGTTGGCAGAGGCTGGCGACGAGGTTGCGATCATGGAAAAAGCCATGGCGCAGGGGCGTCATATTGGTCTGTTGCATGCGCCCGGAATGAGTGAAAAGCAGGGCGTGGCCAAGGCCGATTTTGCGGTGACCGGCGTGCTGGCTGAGGTGCACAAGCGCATTCGCCTGCCCGATGGCAATTCCAATTACATCTGTCGTGGTGTGCGCCGTTTCCGGGTTGATCGCTTCGTTAAATTGAAAGGCGTGCCAGTGGCGCGGGTCAGTTACCCGGAGGATATTTACCCTCCTGGCAACGAAACCGAAGCCCTATCACGCAACGTTTTGTCGCTGGCGCAAAAGGTTGCGTCGCATAATCCGTCGCTTGGAGACGGCTTCAATTTGGCGGCGTTGAACATCGACCCAGCCGGTGGTTTGGCGGATTTTTCGGCGGCATATTTGCTGCGCGAGCCGTCGGAAAAACAGCCGGTGCTGGATGAACTCAACGTGCGCGACCGGTTGCACACGGTGGATGAAGCATTGACTCGCGAATTGGTCACCTTGGAATTAGGCGATCGCATACAAGCTGAAATACGTGAGCGAATTGAGCAGCAGCAAAAGGAGTTTTTCCTACGCGAGCAGATCAAGATCATTCGCCGCGAATTGGGCGAAGAACAAGATCCGCCGGAACGTGACCGCGAGCTATTCTTGAATAAATTGGAGGAAGGCGATTTCCCGGCAGAGGTCGCAGGCAAGGTCAAAGACGAGATTGAGCGCCTTAGCATGATTCCGTCGATGTCGCCGGAATACCCGGTAGCGCGCAACTACATCGAGTGGTTGTTGGAATTGCCGTGGATGGTGGCAAGCGATGACCGCATTGACATCGACCAGGCCGAAATGATCCTGGATCGTGATCATTATGGTCTGAAAGAAGCGAAAGAGCGCATCCTGGAATTCCTCGGGGTGCGAAAATTGCGGCCCGAGCATTCTGGCGCCATTTTGTGTTTTGTTGGACCTCCGGGTGTCGGCAAAACTTCGTTGGCGATGGCGATTGCTGAATCGATGGGACGCCAATTAGAACGTATGAGCCTGGGCGGCATGCGTGACGAGGCGGAGATTAAAGGGCATCGTCGCACCTACGTCGGCGCATTGCCGGGGCGCATCATGCAGATGGTGCGGCGAGCCGGCACCAACAATCCAGTGATCGTTTTGGATGAAGTCGATAAGTTGGGTAAGGACTTTCGTGGTGATCCATCGAGCGCATTGCTTGAGGTATTGGATCCTGCGCAAAATAAGGCATTCCTGGATTTGTACTTGGATCTGCCGTTCGACTTGTCGCGAGTGATGTTCATCGCCACCGCCAACGTGCTGCATGAAATCCCAGGCCCGCTGCGCGACCGCATGGAAGTGATCGCTCTGCCTGGTTACGTCACTGCGGAAAAGGTGCAAATTGCGCGACGCCACCTATTGCCGAGGCAAATGAAAGACCACGGCTTGGATCCGAAAAAGATCAAGCTGCCGCTGGCTTCGCTGCGTGCGATTGTGAATTCGTATACGCGTGAAGCAGGTGTACGTGGTTTGGAAAAATTCATTGCCAACCTATGCCGCAAGCGCACTTTGGAGGTTGCCCGGCGCAAACGGCCCAAGCCCGAAATCCCGGTCACGCTGCTCGAAAAATACTTGGGACCGCCTAAGTATGAGGACGATCCGGTGCGCCTGAAGCCTGACGTCGGCGTGGCCTTGGGATTGGCTTACACCGCTTATGGCGGCGATGTGCTCGAAATCGAATGTGTGACTGTGCAAGAAAATGGCAAGGGCACGGTGGGGTACACCGGTTCGCTCGGCGACGTCATGTCGGAATCGTGCCGGATCGCCCACAGCTACTTGCGCTCTCAGTGCCAAGAGTTGGATCTTGAAGGATGCGCCATTCAAAGCCGTGATCTGCACGTGCACTTCCCGTCGGGCGCGGTGCCGAAGGATGGACCATCGGCGGGAATTACCATTACCTGCGCGATGCTGTCGCAGCTAAGCGGTCGCAAATTAAAGCCACGTCTCGCCATGACCGGCGAAATCACTCTGACCGGCGAAGTTTTGCCGGTTGGCGGTATCCGCGAAAAGGTGCTTGCTGCCAAGCGATACGGCGTAAAGCAGTTGATTCTGCCCAAGGCCAACGAGCGCGATGTCAAGATTTTGGATCCGGAATGGACGAGTGGTATGAGCTTTCATTTCGTCGGCCATTTCAACGATGTAGTGGATCTTGCTTTTACAGGGCCGAATCGAAAGAAGTCGCGTTCCTAGGGCCCGCGAGCACTTTCTAGATGAGTGGGGAGGGCTGGTTTTGCTAGGCTTGGCCCATGACAGCCCGTTCCCTCCTTTTAAGCCTTGCCTTAGCCAGCGTGCTGGGCGGTTGCATAAAAAGCAACCACTCATCCAGTGTTCAGGCACTTTTTGACCCTGCTGGGGGCGTCGTTCCGGTGCCCAGTGACATTTTGTTTCTGACCAGTGCGGATGGCACGTTGGATGCACCAGTCGCGGATCCAGCCGATGTTACCGATTTAGGCGTACAGTTGAACGCTTTGGACGGTTGGTCCACCACCGCCAGCTTCACGGTGAGCTTTGAGGCCGGCGTCGACGCCAGCAGCGCTGTTCCGGGCGAGTCGGTGCGCATGTTTATAGTCGAGCCAGACACCCGCCTAGTCGCCCGCGGCGGCGGGGTGAGCCGTATCTTGAGCGAGGTAGACGCAGCTGACTTTGAGGTGACCGCAGCGGCAGAGGATTCCTCTGGCGCTACCCTAAGAATTCTGCCGACGGTTCCGCTGCAGCCAGCGACGTCTTATATGGTCATCATCACCAACGCTGTAGTCGATGCCAAAGGCCGCTCAACCAGTGCGTCGGACTTCTTTTTTGGAGCCATCCATACCAGTCATATTGCCACTGATATTTTCACCATCGCAGCTCAATCCATGGTTGAGGCGGCGCAAGTATTTGGGGTCAAACGTAGCAGTATGATCTTTGCCAATACCTTCACCACCCAATCCATTGGCGCAACGCTGGCGGCACTTTATGAGGTCTCGATGGGAGGTGAGCAAGCGGTGATTGATGGTTTGGTTGCAGGTGGTTTGCTAGACACTAGTGCAGGCACCTCCCCTCAAATCAGCGCCTCCACCGTGGCGGTTGATGGCGGTCCGTTCCCATCCGTCGGCGGTTTAGCTTCGGTTTATACCGGCGGATTGACTGTTCCTTATTATTTGGCGCCGGCTTCTAACTTAAGTGCCAGCGCGCCAGTGGTTGATTTCGCCCCGAACCTGAGCTGGTGGCGGGCGCGCTTCCCGTTTGCATTGGCCAGTGGCACCGACAGCGATCGCAATCTGTCGGCGATGAACACTCTGCCACAGGTCATGGGCGTCGAAGAAATTCCCATGTTGGTGTCCATTCCGGTGTCCTCGCCGCCCGCTAGCGGCAAGTGGCCGGTGGTCATTTTCCAGCACGGCATCACCGCCGACCGCAGCAACCTATTCGGCATTGCCGACGCCCTCGCCGCCGCAGGTTTTGCCGCAGTTGCCATCGATTTGCCGTTGCATGGTCTAGACAGTTCGTCGCCGTTTTTCACCGGTTACTTAGATGGAGGACGTCGCGAACGCACCTTCGGCATGGATGTTTGGGACAATGCCACGGGTGCGATTGGCCCAGATGGTACGGCCGACGGCTCTGGTTCCAGTTTTATCAACCTTGGTTTACCGCTGGTTTCGCGCGACAACATTAGACAGGCGGTTTCCGACCTGTTCCACCTGACGGATTCGCTGGCCGATATTGACGTCGATGGTGACTTGGTTGCCGATTTGGATCCTGATCAGGTTTATTTTGTCGGCCATTCGTTGGGGGGCATTATCGGCACCATTTACTTGCGATACGCGGAGCAGGTGCGGGCGGCAAGTTTGGGCATGCCAGGCGGTGCGATACCTAAGTTGTTGGAAGGTTCGGCTGCCTTCGGACCAGTCGTGACCGCCGGTCTGATGGAGGCTGGGCTGACTCCGGGCACGGCAGATTGGGAGAGCTTTTTCACCGTCGCGCAGGCGTTGATCGACACTGCAGATCCAATCAACCACGCTGGCGCAGGATTAAATACGGTACGCCCCACGCACCTAATCGAGGTGGTCGGCAGTACTACCTCGTTGCCAGACCTAGTGGTGCCGAACAGCGTAGCCGGAGCGCCGCTGGCGGGGACCGATCCGTTGATTGCAGCCTTGGGCTTGGACCTGATTACAGCAACCACGGCTAGTGCCGGGGGAGTGCGGGGGGCGGTTCGTTTTTCGGCGGGCGGGCATAGCAGCCCGGCAGAGCCCTTTACCGACGCCCCGGCCCTTTACGAAATGCAAACCCCGGGCCCCGTTTTCCTAGCCTCCGCCGGCACCTCAGGCGTCATTACCGACGA
>JACNIZ010000075.1 GCA_014382805.1 Planctomycetota bacterium | reverse complement strand
GCCGCATACGTACTTGGTGGTTAGGGTAAAGCCAGCGAGGAACGGTATTGTGCGAGTGAGAGGTTTTAGAATCGCAAGCGTTCAAACGGGGCGTATGTTTGAACGGGTAGGCCTGCAAGCCGACGACGTCGTTCTATCGGTGAATCAATATCCGGCCAAGGATCGCGCCGACCTATTGCGCCACCTACGTGAGGCTGATGCCAGCGACACTGTGCAGGTGAATATTGAACGCCGTGGCGGTCAGCGTACACTGACTTACCGCATGCCTCGGTAGCGAAAGTGGCAGCCGGCATTCCTTTACTGGACCTGGGCAATCAGCGCCTTAAGTTGGCGCGAAGCACTGGCCCAGGGCAAGTGGATTTAATTGCTTCGGTGCGCTTGCAGGAACTGCAGGCGGAACAGGGTGTGCAATGGTTGAGCGACGAATTGCGTCGCTTTGATGGTCCGGCCTTGGTTTGCAGTACTCGCCCTGAATTGCTGCAGGCATGGCAGGCGGAATCACGGTTGGCGGATTTGCTGCTGGTATTGCAAAAGGAGCAATTGCCATTAGACGTTCGAACCACCGGAACTGGCATGGATCGTTTGCTTGCATCTTTGGCGGCTTGGCGGCTAAGCAATGGTGCCGTCCTAGTTGCCGATTTAGGCACCGCCTGGACCCTAGACGCCACCACAGCCCAAGGCGCATTTCTGGGCGGCGCAATTGGCCTCGGCCTGGGCATGCAAGATCGGGCTTTGCAGGAGGCTTGTCCGCATTTGGACCTTGCCGCTGATCAACCCTGCTCCGGTATTCCAATGAATACATCCGATGCAGTTGCCGAAGGGAGTCGTACCGCTTTGGCCTTAGCCTTGGACGCATTGGGGTGGGCTTATGAACAAGATTTAGAAGGTGGTGCGCAACGCTACTTATGTGGCGGCGATGCCCGCACCATTGCGCCGTGGATGAGTGCTGATTGGACCTATGCCGATCATTTAGTCTTGCAAGGAATGGCTTGGGTAGCTCATGACATCGGGCGTTAACGCTGGGCCCGAGTATTGCCAAATTTCGGCGGTTGGGGCCTCGGCTTTAAGCATTTGGCTTTTGCAGGCGACACCGCAAATGCTCAATCAGTGCATCCCTGCTTTTGCCAATGCACAGCTCAATCAACCCAAGTTGATTTACTTGCGCAATCGCCAGGGCGAAGTCTTTGATCAAGGTTTGCTTTGGTGGCGCGGCCAGGGCGACGCAATTGCTGGGCCACAAAAAGTAGAACTGCATTTGCACGGTGGCCATGGACCCGCCGCGGCATTGCGGCAACTCTTGCGCGATTGCGGATGGCAAGAAAATCTGGCGCTGGCCGAAACTGAATTTTCTACCGATTTTTACCACGCTCGCGGCAGCTTGAATGCCAAATGGTTGGCTCGTAACTCGGTACAAAATTCTTCTTCTAGTAATCCACAAATATCCGATCCAGTGACTTTGGATGCGCGCGCCTGTAACTGGCCAACGGTATTGAGCCGGCCGCCGAAAATAGTTTTGGCCGGGCCTCCCAATAGCGGCAAATCCTCCCTCTTCAATGCGTGGTTACAGAATCACCGAGTTACCGTTTCGCCGCATCCAGGCACCACGCGCGATGCAGTAGAAGCCAGTTTGCTGATTCCGACACCGCGTGGTACTTGGCAAGCGACTTTGGTCGATACCGCTGGCATCTGGCAGAGCCGAGAATCCCTCGACCAAGCATCCATAGCTCAAGCCAAACAGCAATTGCGCGACGCGTGGAAGGTAATTTGGGTTTGGGATTGCAGTCGCCCATGGCATGAGTTTGAGCCGCTACTTGCCCTTTGCAGTGCGAACGATTTTTTTGTCGTCCATAAAACCGATTTGGTTGCTGTGCCGATCCAGCCTGAGTCGCCATTGCCCAAATTTCAATTTGCAGGCTCTAGCCAAACCGGGAGCTTAAAACTCATTCGGCAGATGGAGGAAATGCTTACCGCAGTCAATGGCCCGATTCCATCGGTGATTTAAGGCTTGCGCCAAGGTAAAATCCCTACACCATGCACCTACTGCCTGTGATGGAAGGATTGCACTCGGCTGAGGCCTTTACTCAGCCATTCGTAGCAGAATTCCTCGAATTGGTGCGCCAAGTGGAAAGGCGGCCTGAAAAATTTGCCGACGCGCTACGCGGCAAAGTCATAGCCACGATTTTTGAAGAACCGAGTACCCGTACTCGCCTTTCCTTCGAATCTGCTGCCCACCGTTTAGGTGCCGGGGTCATTACCGTGGCCGATCCAAAGACCTCTAGCGTGGTCAAAGGAGAGACCCTTAGAGATACGGCGCGGGTCATTGGCGGCTACGCGGACCTGCTGGTCTGGCGTCATCCGCACGACGGCGCCTCGCGGTTGGCGGCGCAATTTGCTGGGGTGCCAGTCGTCAACGGTGGCGACGGCCGTTTGGGGCACCCGACTCAAACTTTGCTTGATTTGTACACGCTGTACAAAAAATGGGGCAGTTTTGAAGGGCGAGTCGTCGGCATCCTCGGCGATTTATTGCATGGGCGGACTGCTCGCTCCTTGGCGTGGGGGTTGACCATGATGGGGGCTTCGGTTGTGGTCCTGCCAGGTCCTGGGCTTGACTGGGAGCCTGGCTTCGAAAGTCGGATCCTTGAGCGCTACGGCTATAGGCTTGCACGGCTGAGCCATTCGTTGTTTAAGGAATGGACGGGTTCCGAGCAAGCGCGAGTGTTGGAGCCGAAAGGATTGGTGCAAGGTCGTCTGTTTCAAGGAGATGCGCCTATTGTGGAGCGCCTAGATGCCCTCTATTTGACCCGCTTACAGGATGAACGCGGGGCAGGCGAGCAGAGCGCAGGGGTCTTCCCCGGGTTGAAGGCGCATCAACTCCAAGCGCCGATCCTCAAGGACACCTTTTTTCTCCATCCGCTTCCTAGGCGAGATGAAATTCCTGAATTTGTAGACGCCGATCCCCGAGCCATTTATTTTGAACAAGCGCGTCTAGGCCCTATCGTGAGACAGGCCGTTTTCCTCGCCATGCTTTGTTCCGAACATTATTCTCTGCCACCACTTAGGCCTCTTCCCAGTGGCGATGCAGAGCACAGCATGGGGGCCTGCCCCAATCCTTCGTGCATCACCCATTTTGAGGGTATGAGGCCACCATGGCGGGTTGAAGGTCGCATTCGCTGGATTTTTCTTTGCGCATACTGTGACACTGCGCTGCAGGCACACTATGTTGGCTGTCGCTCCTCAAGGCGCGTCCATCCCGCTCATTCCCCCCAAGTGCCAAAAATCCGCCCGGAAAACCTGCGCCCGTTTGCTGACCGCGAGTCGGCCATTGCACAAGGGTTTCGGTGGGGCGGAGGCTGAGCTCCCATCCTCCCAAGTCATTTCGGCAGCCGACATTTGCCGAAAATTCGTCCCGAGTTGATCGGCGTGCGAAATAGAACGATCCGGGTGGAAACGCCCAGAAAGCAATAGGCGAAATTCGTTCCCGCGATGGTACGGTATTTGCCCCCTACATAGCATGCGCCCCCTCAAGGCGTCATTGCGAAGGTCTCTCATTGACCATCAAGCATCAGATGACCAACAATCCCGTGCTAAATCCTCGTCACACTCATCCCAATTGGCTGGTTGCCTTGGCGGCTATCCTGCTCGTTCTTCCCGGCTGTTTCAGCAATAACAAAGTTGTTGGTGGAGGCAGCGGTTCCGGTGGTGGAGGCGGCGAACAAAGCGCTCTTGCTCTTACCGACGTCCAATGGGGACGGCTGGTGGATATTGTCGACAAGGACGGCAACCGTACTGATATTGACGTGCTAGTCCGCGCCGATTTGGTGCTGGGAGCGGATTACTCCTTGGCCACCAATCCAGTTACCGAATCTGAGACCTTGACCGTGCTGCAATATGCAACCGGTTCCAATGGTTTTTCATCTTTGGTTTCGGCGGCCAAGTCCAACCTGCCGAAGGTGACGCTTAAAGGCCCAAATAGCCCTTCGCCATTCACCTTGATCCCGCGCAACGCTGCGGTTCGGTTGTTGTTTAGCACTTTGGTCGATGACGAATCGGTAAACGCAGACACGATCCAATTCTGGGTAGGCACGATTGGAAGCAAGCCACAAGATGGCCGTTATCTGGTGCAAAATGACGAGGTCACCGGGATTGGTGCGGTAATTTTTGATCCCACCATCTCTGGTCGCCAGTCATCTGAATTGGGTTTGTCTCAAAACGCCAGTGGCTTTCCGGCTTCACTGAACACGGTTGATAGCAACTTGTTGCTTCGAA
Organism: Planctomycetota bacterium; assembly: GCA_014382805.1. Taxonomy (GTDB): domain Bacteria; phylum Planctomycetota; class UBA1135; order UBA1135; family UBA1135; genus JACNIZ01. Next base: position 1,512 of record JACNIZ010000075.1, on the reverse strand, counting down.
TCCCAACTGATGTCAACGTATTCGATGGTCGTCCCGAGGTATTGAAGTCGGCTTCTGGCCGTGGCATTCATGCCCGCACTGGTGTGATTAATGACCCGACTACACCGAACGTAGATGGTTCGGTCAACTTGGTTCGCAGCATGCGCACCGGTAATCCGGCTGATCCATTCTCAGGTTTCTTGAAGGACGATACGCGTCCCAATCTGATCGGATTATTTGACACCACTTTGAGCGCTGTAACAGTGTTGACGGGAAGCCGTCGGCAGTTGACCTACGCGCTCAACGAAACGGCTTGCGATGGCATTTATGCCAAGATCGGTGACATCATTGAAGCTGGTGATGGCGCGGTATTAATCGTTACTTCTACGGTTGCAAGGACGACGGCTCCATACATCGTGGTTGCTGATCTGATGGAGGGCACTCTGGATAGTCTTCCGGCAGACCCAAGCGCCTTGTTGACCACCCGCTATGCAACTACTGAATCTGCATTGCAGACCTGTTTCCTCAGCATTTCGCCATCCCCGGTTGCTTTCCCTGCAACGGGCGTGGATAGGAACGCATCGATTACTGTTCGGTTCGACGAAGCTATCAACGCGGCCTCAGTACTCTCGATGCACTCGATGGTATTGACTGCGTTTGAAGCAAGCGCCACCTCTCCCGATCCTACTGCTACATTCCGCGAAGGCGGCGAGTTCGCCTTCGAAACGGTTGCTGAGTATCTGGATCGCCAACGCGGATTCCACCTGCCAGTAAACAGTTCCGGCACCATGGGTGCCGCCGAGTTTGGCGGACGTGTTCTTTTCGGTGCGATTGAATCCGCCGACGGTAATCGTCAGTTCACCTTGAAGCCAGCTGCAGGGTTCAGTGATCCTGATGGCGGTGGATCGCCAACCTATGCCTTAGGTTTGCGCAATGGCAAAGATGGCATTAAAGATTTGGCTGGAAACTCGCTGAACTTTACCTCTTTCGTTGCAGGTTCGGATTCCACTAACCCGATGGCCATCACCTGTGCCAACCCTGCTGGACAAGCGGTCAAATACTTTTCTATTCGCGGTGGTTCTGCGGACGAAGACAATGATGGCTTGCCTGAAATCGCTGGGCAATACAACATTATGCCTGGCGTGATTCAAGGGCGTCCCGTGACTCGTTTGTCGCGTACCGCCGATACCGGTAACGAGTTTATTGGTGTAGGGCAGCCTTCACCGACTCCAGTTTCGGAGCCGCTGACTCCAATGGGTGCAGTGGTTATGAACACCTACCGTCCGCAAGACTTTGGCTTCGGTAGCGTCAGTTCCTTCTTCGATGAGGACGAGTACAACATGGACATTGAAGGTCTAGCTTGGTCGCCATTCAACGGCCCCAACGACGACTTCTTCCCTCGCGTTTCATTGTCCCTCGCCCACGCAGGCGACAAGCCCGACGAGGTAATCGACCCATTGCCGCGATTGCCGATCTGCCCAAACGCCGGATGGGACTCTTCCACTCCGCTGTCGTGAACTATCCCGATCCACA
>JACNIZ010000194.1 GCA_014382805.1 Planctomycetota bacterium | reverse complement strand
CGGCATCGCAAAGGGGTTTGCACTGGATGAAGCCCTGCCACTCCTGCAAACATGCGGCATCCTTTACGCCTTGGTAGCCGGCGGTGGCGACGTCGCAGTAAGCAATCCGCCGCTAGGGCGCGACGGCTGGAAGGTCATGTTGTCCGAAGGTCCCTGGGATGGCGCCGATTATATGATCCTGGCCAACGAAGCCTTGGCGACCTCAGGCGATCGATATCAAAAGGTGATCCTTCAGGGGGTTAGTTATTCGCACATCATCGATCCGGCTACTGGCTTGGGATTGACCCAAAGTCGGGCTGCCTCGGTGCGGGCTAAATCGGCAATGGAAGCGGACGCGTGGGCGTCGGCTTTGTGTGTAATGGGAGCACACAAAGCGGCGGCCGTTTTGGCTGGGCAACCGCATTTGCGCGGCAAGGTTTTTGAAGCTGAAAAAGCACAAGCGGTCGAGCTTTACCGCAAGCCGCGCAAGCCGCTCAACATTGTTTTTATCCTTGCCGACGACCTAGGCTGGAGTGATTTGGCGTGCATGGGTTCCGACTATTATTCGACGCCGAACCTGGATCGGCTGGCTCGCGAAGGCATGCGATTTACCTCGGCTTATGCGGCGGCGGCGAACTGCGCACCGACGCGGGCGGCGCTGATGAGCGGCATGTATGGACCGCGCACCGGGGTTTACACAGTTGGTAGCGGCGCCCGCGGCAAGGCCGAGAATCGCAAATTGGTCGCGGTTAAAAATCAAACTGAGCTGCAGGGGTCGGTGGTGACTTTGGCCGAGAGCTTGCAGCAAGCGGGCTATCGCACCGGTCATTTCGGCAAATGGCATTTAGGTGGCGAGGCCGACACTTTGCCAGAAAGCCAAGGTTTTGAAGTCAACATCGCCGGCAACCATGGCGGTCATCCGCCGACGTATTTCTGGCCGTATCGCAAGTTGCTGAATGACCCAGAAAATCCAGGTCAAAAAATCGCCAAGCAGCAGTTGCCCGGCTTAGTAGAGGGTGCCGACGGCGAGTATTTGACCGATCGGCTCACTGACGAGGCGCTGCAATTCCTCGACGCCGACGACGATCGTCCATTCTTTTTGTACCTGCCCCATTTCGCGGTGCACACTCCCATTCAAGCGCCGCGCGACCGGGTTTGGGAATGGAAAAAAAAGCCGGCCGGCGTGTATCAAAAAAACGCGACCTATGCGGCGATGATCGAAAGCTTGGATCAAAACGTCGGCCGGATTTTGAACAAGTTGGACGATATGGGTGTGGCGGATCAAACTCTGGTCATTTTTTATTCCGATAACGGCGGCCTCGGTGGCTATCGCGACGCCAACGTCGATGCGGGCGACGTCACCCACAATGCCCCGTTGCGCGGTGGCAAAGGCATGTTTTACGAAGGCGGAATTCGGGTGCCGCTGCTGATGCGGTTGCCTGGAAGCATACCGGCACAATCGGTGCAGTCCACTCCGGTGACGACGGTGGATTTCTACCCCACCTTGTTGGAATTGTGCGGCGCCGCGGCACCTGAGCAAACTCTAGACGGACGCTCGCTCACGCCGCTTTGGGAACCGCGCAAAATCGGCGGACAGGTGCCGTCGGCCTTATCGGCCTTGAAAGCCAGACCCATTTTTTGGCACATGCCAGGCTATCTGGAGGCCAAAACAGGCTGGCGCACCACGCCCGTCGGAGCCATCCGCAAGGGCCAGTACAAACTGCTGGAATTCTTCGAAGATGGTAGGTTGGAACTCTACGATTTGCATGCCGACATCTCAGAGCGCCGGAACTTGGCCGACATCCAGCCCGAATTGCGCGACGCTTTGCACGCCGAACTCCAACAATGGCGTCAGTCCGTTGGCGCTCAAATGCCTCCAACCAAATAGCCCTTCCCCCCTTCCCAAATGTCCCGACGTAAACACAACCGGCGCACCTTCCTGCGCAATTCTACTGCCGTTGCGCTAACTGCGGCCACTGGTTGCACGATTCCCACCGTTCACACCGGCGCACCCGGGCCGCTCAAAGTTGGCCTGATTGGCTGCGGCGGCCGTGGCACTGGCGCCGCTGCCCAAGCCCTGCGCGCCGACCCGGACACCGTGCTGTGGGCCATGGGCGATGCGTTTTCCGACATGCTGGAAAGCCATCTTCAGTCCCTGCTGAATTCCGAGGATATCGCTGACCGCATTAACGTCCCTAAAGAGCGCCAGTTTTCAGGCTTCGACGCTTACCAAAAAGTAATCGACGAATGCGACGTCATTCTGCTGGCAACGTCGCCGCACTTCCGCCCCATGCACGTGGAATATGCGGTAGAGAAGAACCGCCACCTGTTTATTGAAAAGCCCGTCGCAACCGACGTTCCAGGTTTACGCCGCATTCAAGCCGCTTGCACGCGCGGCAAGGAAAAGGGCTTGTCGATGGTATCAGGCCTGTGCTACCGCTATCAGTTCGCCAAGCAAGAGACTTTCAAGCGCTTGCACGACGGTGACATCGGTGAAATTCGTGCGCTGCAATGCACCTACAACACTGGTGGACTATGGCACCGCGGCAACAAGCCGGAATGGAGCCAAATGGAATACCAAATGCGCAATTGGCTGTATTTCACCTGGCTTTCCGGCGACCACATCGCCGAGCAGCACATCCACAGCTTGGACAAGGTGCTCTGGGCGATGAAGGATGAAGCTCCAGTTAAGTGCAGCTCGACCGGTGGTCGGATTTTGCGCACCGACGAAAAGTATGGCAACGTTTACGACCACTTCAACACCGTTTACGAGTGGGCCAACGGCGTAAAGGCATTCAGTTCTTGCCGCCAAATACCCGGCACCAGTCACGACGTCTCCGATTATGCATTTGGCACCAAAGGCACCGCGTCACTGCAATCGCACCGCATCGACAGCGAGGCTGGCAAGTGGCGTTACCGCGGCGATGGCCCGGACGACATGTACCAGAACGAGCACGATGCGCTGTTCGCTTCCATTCGCTCCAATAATCCCATCGACAATAGCGATTACATGGTCAAATCCACGATGATGGCGATCATTGCTCGCATGTCGGCTTACACCGGGCAAACCATTACCTGGGAACAAGCCTGGGGTTCGCAAATGGATCTGGCGCCGCCATCCTACGACTGGATCAACGACATGCCGACCGATCCGGTTTCGCTCCCGGGCGTAGCGAAGTTTGTTTAGCATTCGCAACAACAAACGCTAAATCCTTTTACATATAAAAAACGGGGTCGACGGTTTCCCGTCGGCCCCGCAGGATTCCACCTAGATTGTTGATTGACACACCTGCGGCGATCTACCGGTCCTCCCCCCAGAGGGTCCAGTTACAACAAATTAGGTTTTCACCTCCATCCCTGTCGAAGCGAAGGATGCAAAAGCTAGGCAGGGATTAGGGCAAAGCGAAGATATTCCTTCGCCTCGAACCACTCGCATTTCATTTTTTGCCCATTCCCCACCTGCCATCTGAGCCGAACGGGAGGCCGTGTTGCTTATTTGGCGCTCCCGGCCAGTCAGAAAGTTTTTACTCATGACGCCCCTTTTGCGTCTCATTTCGGTGAGGTCTTTAGTTCTTTCTAGGGAAGCTCTGATACTGCAACGAAATCTATGCTTAGAATGCATCTCCCGTTGCCAACCGGCAATCCCCCACTGCATCCCTCCATGCTGTCGCTTTGCTGCACTCTGGCGCTTTTTTTCGCCGCCGCACCGCAATCCACACCTGATGTGGAATGGGGTCAATGGCAAATTTTGGGCCCCTTTGACCACCCCAAAGGATACGCCGACGTCACTCCCAGCCATAAACCGGAAAAGCAACTTAAGTTGATGAAGCCGGGTGAACCTTGGGAAGGGTTGACGGAAACGTACAAAGGCAGCGACAAAATTGAATTGGGCTGGAAACCACTTGGCGATGCAAGCAAGCATGATCCGAAAAAGATAGACGTCGGATTGGTGAATTTTTTGACGGCACTACCGTCTGTGGCCGCCAATGCTGAATTGAGTAAAAATGCTGCGGTTTATCTTTATCGCCAAGTAAAAGCTAAGGAACCTATTTCCGTTGCCATTCAATTTGGCAGTGACGACGGCGTGCGGCTTTGGTTTAACGGTGAAGATTTGGTGACCAAAAGCGTCGGGCGCGGCGTGAATCCGGCGGAGGAAAACACCACGCTGCATTTGTATCCAGGCTCCAATCATATTTTGGTGAAGGTGGTCAACGGCGATGGCGGTTGGGGATTTCAAATGCAGAAACCGCACCGGGCAACGCAGAAAGAAGTAAACGCGGCGATTGAAAAAGGTGTGAATTACCTGTTGTCGCGACAGTTAATTGATGGCTCTTGGGATTTCAGCCAGGGAGCCTATCGCAATGGAACGACGTCGCTGATTGTTTATACCTTGGTAAAAAGTGGCGTTTCTCCACGCCATCCGGCAGTGCTGGAAGCTTTGGCATTTTTGGCCGAAAGTCCAACCGTAAAGACCTATTCCGCTGGTTGCCATTTGATGGCATTAGATGCATTGGCTAGCGAAGATTATTTGCCATGGATGGAAGAGCTTTTAGGCGATTTGATCAGTTGGCAAGATCGTCATGGCGTTTGGGCTTATCCTGAAAACGAGCCGGACCTATCTTGCACTCAATTTGCCGCGTTGGGTTTGCGCGCAGCGGCCAACCGAGGCCTGGAAATTCCTGACACGGTTTGGCTGAAGCTGGCGGAAGGAGTTCTGGATCACCAATTAAAAAAGAAGAAAGTCGATCAGCCGGTTTCACCATTTGAAAAATACTCCGGCAGCTTTAACATCGCCGGCTTTTCATACAAGTCACGCAATCCGAAGACTGCAACCGGCTCGATGACCGGCGCTGGCATTGCAACTCTAGAGATCTGCAAACAGGCTTTGGGTAATCGTTTACCCGACGGCTTGCGTTCGAAAATTGATCGCCAAGTGAACTATGGTTTAAATTGGGTGATCAAAAACTATTCAATGACGAGCAACCCCCGGCGCGGTGCTGCACATTTGCACTATTACCTTTATGGTATTGAGCGCGTCGGGTCGATTATGAACCTTGATACCTTTGGCAAACACGATTGGTACTGGGATGGAGCAACTTTTTTGGTTAAAAATCAGAACGTGGAAAATGGGTATTGGCCGGACCCTTGGGGTCGGACGGAAGCCGCGAGCTGTTTTGCCCTTTTGTTTTTAGAACGGGCAACGCGGGCCGCCATCACCGACCCGCACGGCAAATCGAAAAAGTCTGTAGTCAAATCCGATCCAGCGGGTGGCCCACTTCATTTCAGTGCGATGTCAGGTTCGCCGGCAAGTTTTTGGGTGAATGGAAAAGATGCCTCTATGTCCAGCCAAACTATCCACTCGGTTGAATATCACGTACGCCAGCCTGAGGGCGAATGGCGCATAGTTTCCATTGCCGACGCGCCTGAAAATCCTAGCCCGCATGAGCGCTATGCGGGACGTTATACCTTTGAAGAACCTGGTACCTGGGACGTCAAAGCCGTCGCTATTTGCGATGATGATCAACCTTTTATTTCGGCCATCCTCAAACTGGAAATCACTGACGCCTTACCCGGCAATATTTCGTCCTATCCGCGCGACGCAGCACGAAATTTGATCCCACGCAATCAGCCCAAGGTGCGGGCTTCCTCGGGAGGCGGACCGCAAAGCTTGGTCGACAACCGTTTTTATTCGCGCTGGGTGAGCAAGGCCGACGACGTCGCGCCCGAGTTCACGATTGAGTTGAAGCGCGCGGTGAAAGCTGATCGTTTACTGTTCTCACATGCTCGCACCCGCCCGATTGAGCAAAAGAACAATCCGCGGGTAAAGCAGGTACACATTTGGATTGACAAAGAAGTCGACCCCATCGTGCTGGATATAGACACGGAGTATCGTAAAAAAACGGTATTGCGTTTTGAAGAAACACGCAACGTGCGCCGCATCCGGGTCAAAATTGTCGCCACGGAAGGCGGCGAATTGGGTAAGTGTTCGGTAGGTTTTACCGAAGTTGAGCTGCAAGGTCCGCGGCGTCGGCGCGGCAGTTGAAGCTCAGGGCTGGCTGCTTAGGAAAGACCACTCGTCTAATCCATTAACAGGGCATTGGTGCCGGCAGCCACAACTCAAATTCTGTCCAATCGTCTTTACTAGTTGCCAAACGCAAATCGCCACGATGGGATCGAGCAATTTCGCGCGCCAAACTTAAGCCTAATCCAGTGCCGTCGACACTGCGGCTATGGGCAGCATCTTGGCGATAAAAGCGTTCAAAAATACGCTTAGCATTCTGCGCTTGAATGACCTCACCGCTATTGCCGACGGCGACGTAAATCCGCTGCTCTTGTTGCCATAGCCGGATTTGCAATCGGCCTCCAGCACGGTTGTATTTGACCGCATTATCAAGCAAGTTTTGTAGAGCTTGGTGGAGCATCGCGGCATCGGCGTTGACGCTGATATTGGGCTGCAATTCAGATTCAATTTGCAGCTGCGGTGCCATTGCCCGGCAATCATCCACCATGTCAGCCAATAATGAGTCCAAGCGCAATTCCTTCATGGCCAAGGGTAGATTGCCAGAATCGGCCAGCGCCAACAGCAACAACTTGCGCACGATCGCCTTCAAGCGCTGCACTTCCACTAGTAAAGACGCGCCGGTTTGCTGAGTTTCCGAGCCAATCGGCGCACTTTGAATGCTGTGTTCAATTTGGCCCTGCAAAATACTCAACGGCGTTTGCAGTTCATGCGCGGCGTCGGCGCTGAAGCGGTTGGCTTGGTCAAAACTGCGCTGCAGTCGATCTAACATTTGGTTGAAGACATCAATCAGTCGGCGAAATTCAGTGGCCTCATTTTCGTGCGCAATGCGTTGGTCCAATCCAGTTGCGCTTACCTTATTTGCTGCGGCGGTTAGTGCGGCGACTGGTCGCAATGCTCTGCCAGCGAACCACCACCCTGCACCAGCGATCAGCAACAAAACAATCGGGACCACGATCCCAAAGGCTTGAGCCATGCGCTTGAGTTCACTCTGCAGTGTGTTCTTGGACACTCCAAGCGCAATCTTAAACTCGGGGTTGGCCAACACTCCGACGCGCCAATCATTGCCCGCGGCGCTGATATTGAAATACACTGGTTGGGTGACGAACCACTGGCCGATGGCCTCGTCCAGCGGGTGGTTGAGATCGGGAGGCACCTCTTCTGGTCGGATGAAGCCGTCGCGATCTATGTCCATGCGATGAAATTCTTCACTCAAGCCATCAAATTCGGCCAGAGATACGCGGCCGTCGTGATTGAGGTCCTGGGTGCGAAAAAAATACCCCGGCGGCTCGTGATCGGCACCATTGCGCCGCCCCGGGCCTAACCCGAATCCACCCGGGCCAGGGCCGGGGCCGGGGCCGTCCAGCAGGTCGGCGCGGTCACTTTCTAATGGGACGTCGGCATCTGGGTAGGTGGCTGGCCAATCGGCGGAAACGTGCACTACCTCGCCGCGCAAGTTCCAAACCTTGAGTACCGCCGTTGCGGCTTCACCCTCTTGCGGTTCAAAAACAAAATTGAGCAACCGCGAAAGCCGTCGCCAGTGCTCCATACGGTGGCCGCGGCCTAATTCGCGCTGGCCTAGTTCGCGGATTTGCTGCTCGAGCCCCTTTTCACTCAATTGATAAACGGTAAACCAACTGGTCAAGGCAAACGCGGCCAATGCCAAACCTGAAAGGACCGCACTGCCGACGGCAATTCGCAGCCGGAAAGAACTGCTTCTTGGTTGTGCGGCTAACCCTGTGGCGCTGGCAGGCTTACTCGCCATCATTAATTTCCAAAAGACGATAGCCCACCCCGCGCACGGCCTCAAACAAGCGAGGCTCGCCGTTAGGTGTGATTTTTTGGCGCAGACGGCGTACGTATACGTCGACGATATTGGTGCCAGGATCGAAGTGGTAGCCCCAAACTTGCTCCAGGATTTGGGTGCGCGTCAAAACCCGGCCAGGCGAGCGCAGAAAAAAAGCCAGCAGGTTGAACTCGCGCGTGGTCAGCTCAATTTCTTTGCCTACTACATGCAATTGCCTGGTCAGCAAATCCACCGTCAACGGCCCGTGCTCGAGCGCATTCAAATTTTCACCACTAGCCCGCCGCGCGATGGCGCGGATCCGAGCGACCAATTCTTCGACAAAAAATGGCTTTGTTAAGTAGTCGTCGGCGCCGAGGTTGAGGCCTTCCAGACGTTCGCTTAATTCGGCGCGGGCGGTCAGCAAAATTACCGGCACCTCGTTTTTTTGCTCACGCAGGGAGCGCAAAATACTCAATCCATCGCGGCCAGGCAGCATGATGTCGAGCACTATGGCGTCGTATGGCTTGCTGCTGGCGTGTTCGTAACCAGTGTCGCCGTCTTGGCAAAGATCGACGGAAATGTCATTCTCTTCGAGGCCATCGCGCACGAAGCTGGCGATTTTCGGTTCATCCTCGACCACGAGTACTCGCATGCCGCCATGGTACATGGTGCAATCCACTGCGCAAAAGCGTACAGTAGGTGCGCCCCCTATTTGTGCGAGAAATTAACATGAACGACCTCCAGCAAGGCGGCCCCATCGTTTGGGGCTGCGGTCTGATTTTGTGGGTTTGCGCGGCTTCAACGCCGGCGCAAATGGTGGGCGGCAATTGGGCCGAAATCCACCTGTCCGGCGCTGCAGCAGACGACCGATTTGGCAGCGCACTGCAAGCTGCCGGCGATGTCAACGGTGATGGTTTTGGCGACGTCATCGTCGGCGCTTATTCGGCAGGCCCTGGTGGCTTACTCTACGCGGGTTCGGCCTATGTTTATTCCGGCCTGGATGGCAGTTTGCTCCACCAGTTCCATGGCAGTGCGGAATATGACTACTTTGGTAGTGCCGTTGCCGGGGCGGGCGACGTCAATGCAGATGGTTATGCAGACCTGCTTATCGGCGCGCCAGGAACCTCCCCCGGTGGCTTCGAATCGGCCGGTTCAGCATTCCTTTATTCAGGTTTGGACGGCAGTCTATTGCAGCAATACGACGGCAGTGCCTACCACGATCGCTTCGGGTCCGCGCTGGCGGGCGTCGGCGATAGCAATGGCGACGGCTACGACGACTATTTGATTTCAGCCCCCTTGGCCAACCCCGGGGACTTGGAATCAGCTGGCAGCGTCATGCTCTACTCCGGCCTTCACAGCCTGGTTATGCGCCAATTTGACGGCCAAGCCGTGAACGAGCAGCTCGGCACCGCGCTTGCCGAATGCGGAGATGTCGACCTGGATGGAATCGCCGATTTCATCGTCGCCAGCTCAGAGGCCAGTCCGAGTTTGGAGGAATTGGCAGGCATGGCTCAGGTTTACTCTGGGGCCAGCGGCGCTCTGCTGTGGCAGTTCGAGGGCAGCGCCGGTGGGCAGCGATTTGCCTGGTCCGTGGCAGGGGCGGGCGACGTCAATGCAGACGGTTCTGCGGATCTGCTTTTCGGCTCTCCTTACGCGGATAAACTTGGCGCTCCACAAGCTGGCATGGCCCAGGCTTACTCCGGCCTTGACGGCTCCCTGCTCTACCAAATCGACGGTTACTACAAAAACGATAATCTAGGTATGAGCGTCGCCGGCGGCCCCGATTTCAACAGTGACGGCTATGCCGACCTCATTATTGGAGCTTCGCGCACCGATACTAGCGGAAACCTCGACTCCGGCAGCGTGCTCTTGGTTTCAGGCATTGACGGTTCCCTATTGCGCCAGTTCAACGGCAAGTTTGGCACCAACTACGGCTACACCGTGGCCAATTTGGGCGACACCGATGGCAATTCCAGCGATGATTTTGCTGTCGGCGCTTGGAAAGCTCAAGAAAACGGCTTCAACCGCGCCGGCTCCGTTGACCTAATTGCTTATACGCGCTGTTTGACTTCCAGCGGCGAGTCCATTTCGGCCAGCGCTGGCGGCTCGGCGAGTTTCATGATGGATTTTCCCACATCCGAAGCCGGCTTGAATTATTACCTGCTCGGTTCGGCCACAGGCACAGGCCCTATTACCAGCGGCAACGTCGAAATTCCGCTCAACAAGGACTGGATGTTCAACATGATGACCAGCGCGCCGCCGCCGCAATTCAGTAACGTCAGTGGCCTGCTGGATGCCTTCGGCGACGCCACCGCGACCCTGACTTTGCTACCTGACGAAGCGGTGATTTACGCTGGCACGCGGTTCTACTTTGCGGGAATCAGCTACAGCCCGCCCGCCAAAGCGCGCATTGCCACCATCGCGGTCATCCTCGATATCGAAGCCTAAAATTACAAGTCAAGTTGGGTTGCCCCTTTCGGCAGCTCAGCCACCTGACTTTTTCACCGTCCAACCGTGCTTTTGCAGTTCGCTGACCAGCAAATCGCGGTGGTCACCTTGAATCTCGATCGCACCGTCCCGCACTGTGCCGCCGGTGCCGCACTTTTTCTTTAGCGCCTTCGCCAGCTTGCTCAAATCAGCGCCGCTCAACGGCACGCCAGTGACGATGGTCACGCCCTTGCCTTTGCGCCCCTTGGTTTCACGGCCGACGCGAACCACGCCATCGCTAACGATCTCCGGCTTCACCAGCGGACAGATGCACTTGGAATTGGGCCATCGCGATACCGGGCATTCATCCAAATGCGGTCGCGGCTGCTTGCTGTTTTTCGCCATGATTACAATCCATTCGCCACCAAGATCGGCAGTGACACGCAGCGACAGCATACAGTAAGATCCGCCATTGACTCCCATGCCGCACATGCTCGCCCACAACGTTTACTTCACTCTCAACGACAACTCAGACGAAGCTTGTCAAGCTCTGATCGACTCTTGTTACAAGCACTTATTTGCTGAACCTGGAGTGCGCTTCGGCACCGTCGGCCTGCGCACGCCCTCGCTCTGCCGCCCGGTCAACGATGCCGATTTTGAAGTCGCGCTACTGCTGCTCTTCGAGAGCTTGGAAGACCATGATCGCTATCAGACCTGCGAAAACCACCTAGCTTTTATTGCTGAAAACCAGGCGAATTTTAAGGCGGTCCGAGTCTTCGACTTTGATCAAGTCAAGTCGGGCTAGCGGGCGTTCCTGACCCTGGTTTTAAGGCAACAGATCCAAAACATTTTCCGGTGGCCGGCCGACGACCGCACGATCGCCGCTGACCACAATCGGTCGCTCTAAAAGAGCTGGATTTTCGCTAATGAGCTGACACCATTCGTCGTCGGTCCGGTCGTCGTCGGCGCTCAAGCCTAGCTCTTGCGCGATGGCTTCTTTAAAGCGGATCATTTGCTGCGGCGGCTTGCCTAGCTTGGCGAAAACCTCGCCCAACTCGGCTGCCGACGGCGGTGTTTCCAAATACTCGACCACCACCGGTTCGACGCCATTTTGGGCCAGCAAATCCATGGTCAGACGGCACTTGCTGCAACGCGGGTTGAGGTAAATTTTCACGCTCATTTTGTAAGCAATGTTGGCTTAAGATTCAATCTGGTTTTGAGTGGATGATGCCGCTCGCTACGATGCGCCTAGTATGAACGCTCCCTCCCCAGTAACCGGATTGCGACGCCATCCTTACCGCATCCTGTTCCCGTTGGGCTGGCTGATGGCCTGGGTTGGCTTAGCGCCGTGGCTGCTGTTCGCGTGGGGCGCAAACATGCCCTACCCGCGGGACCTGCACGTCATGACCATGATTCAAGGCGTTTTGACTACGTTTGCGGTCGGCTTTTTATTCACCATGCTGCCGCGCCGCCTCGACTCCCCCGCGCCGACGTCCTGGCAGATGGCTTTGGCAGTTTTGGTACCGCCGCTGCACGCCATTTTGACCTGGAACCACCAAATCGCCGCCGCCCACGCTGTTTGGGCTGTGCTTGCTGGTGTCATGCTGCTATTCACCGCCAGCCGCATATATGGCAGCAACGCCAACCGACGCGGTCCCATCGCCTTCGCTTGGGTGCCGTTAGCGTGGGCTTTTGGCCTGGCTGGTGCAATCCTACTGGCCATCGCGACGGCGCAGAAACCTGGCGAAGTCGGATTGATTGTGCTCTCCACCGAATCCATTCAAATGGCTTGGTTATTCCTGACCCAAGCGATGTTTTTGTGCTTAGTAATCGGCGTCGGCGGCTTGTTTTTGCCGCTGGTTTGCCACAAAACGTCCTCTGTAGACGCGGATCAAGTTCCGAATGCCAAGCGTCAACAGCGCTGGCACATGCTTGCCGCATTGGTGATTTTATTTAGCTTTGCGCTGCAAGCTATGCATTGGACATCGTATGGGCTGTCGTTGCGCACGGTAGCAATTGCGCTACGCGCTGCGGTGGCAGCGGCGGTTTTGTGTGCTGCAGGCGGCATACTCAAACCACCCAGCATCGAAGGCACCCAGCGCAAGTTGATTTGGGCCGCGGCATGGTGCATTCCTCTAGGGTTGGCACTCACCGCCGCGATTCCAAGTCGTCCGCAAATTGGCTTGCATGTGTTTTTTATTAGTGGCGTGGGCTTGATAACTTTGGGCGTGGCTTTGCACGTTGGCCTATCGCATAGCACGGGGCAAGACCTGGTGTTTAAGCCGGTATGGCAGGTGCAACTATTTGGCGCGTTGATTGCCGTCGCCCTGGGTTTGCGCATCGTTGCCGAAATCGACTTGGTTCATCGATTTGATTGGCTGGGTGCAGCAGCGGTGGCGATGCTATTGGCCTTGCTGCCGTGGGGCCAGTTGGTTTTGACTCGCCTTGTGCCTTTGATAGGCAAGCCGTGAATTTTTGCTCCTGACTCGCTCCCGTATTCTCCATAGCGCCAACGCCCGTTCGCTTTCGCACTAATAATTTCCAACCCAAGAATAAAGTCCTTGGCACGTGATTTGACCTCAATGGATTCACCCTTCCTTCAGACCAGGAGTTCCATTGACCACCACCTGCATTGGTTTCATTCTACTTTCACTTGCCGCCCAAGATCCTTTGGCGCGGGCAACTCACATCGACTCAGAAGGTCTCCTAAGCAAATCCGTTACGTCACGATTGATGGAAACAAGCGCTGCCAAAGACCAGCGCACGCTCGCTTCCGCATCCAGTGACTCCATACGCTGGCAACTCGACGCCGGGATGAACCTGTGGATTGGCGAAAGCATCTCGATTGGCGACTCCACAGCATCCGTGGCGGCCGGATTGGTGTACAACACGCCGCTCGACGTCAAGCACCCGGCCGGCAGCAGTCAGCCCATTTTTGCAAACTTCAGCGATGCTTCTCGTTTCATTCGCGTTGACGCTGCCGACGATGCAGACGTCTCCGCAGCCATGGTTTTGATGGGCAGTACGCCAGGTCAATTCACAGTGCCATTAACCGCCGAAGTTCGCTTTTACGAAGGAGTCGATCAAGGGGTCCCGGCGTGGACCTGGAAATTCCCTCCAAGCAGCGCATGGTACGTCGAAGGCGGCGGGGTCCGGGTTTCGGACGACGGCGAAACCGTGGTTGCATGGTGGAGTGATTTCGACTCCGGCCTAGTGGAACTCGTCGGCTTCAATCGGTCCGGCAGCGAGATTGCGCGCATGTACGTGAATCCAACATCCGGTAGTTTCACGTCTGCCCAAGCGGTTGAAATGAGCGATGCTGGTGATCGCATTCTCATTTCTGGTCGCGACAAGGTCGTCGTTTTTGACGTTGCCAACAATCGCGGCTTGCACTGGGATTCGCCTACTTTAAGAAGCATTCGCGACATCGCGTTTGCTGGAGATGGCAAAAGCTATGCAGTCTCTCTGGACACCCACCTGGAAATTTGGAAAGAAGATCCCGACGGAATTTGGCGACCTTACGGCACAGTATCGGTGCCATTCGAGCATCGCGGCGGCCCTATGGCGATGAACCATGATGGCGGGCGGCTTGCCTTCTGCATGCAAAGACTTTCTTTCACCGGTTTCGAAATTGGCTTGCTTGAAGTCAATGGCATGACGGAATATTTCCGCACTGTGATGGAAGAACCGGCCACGAGCCTGCAACTTTACGCCGATGACATGGAAATCGACGACGCAGGCGAACGCATCGCCGTCGCCAGCTGGGGCGACATGAATCACACTACTCCCGAGGGTTTTGTGTTGGACGCCACTGGCCAAATCTTGCTTGAGCTTCGCACCTCCGGCTCCGCATTTGATATTGACTTGGACCCGACCGGCCAAGTTGTAGCTTTAGCGACAAAGGTGACCCACGCCAATCTTGCCGCGGCTGGAGGAAGTGTGTTAGTTGCAGACGTAATCGAGCCGGGTTTGCGCGTGCTTGGCTACCCAGAGCTAAATGGAAGCGTTACTTTGGAGATTCCAGGGAAATACCGCAAGGCACAACTTGCCATCGCCAAAAGGCTAGGTGATTCCCTAACTCCATTCGGAATATCTCAGTTGGATCTTCATTCGGTTGTTCGCCAGGTCGGCCCTATGGATATACCACCGAGTGGGTTGATGACCACAATCGAGTTACCTAGTCAAAGTTACTTCATGGGCACCTTGCTGCATTTGCAAGCTGCAGTAGAGGACCAAATGGGCACCCACCTCAGCAACCGTGTTTCCATTCGGCTACTGCCTTGACCCAACGTAAAAGACTCGCAGGTGGGCAACTTTTGATTTCAAAGTTGCCCACCACCCCACCGACGAAGACTACTGCACCGAAATCGC
The DNA here is from genome assembly GCA_014382805.1 of Planctomycetota bacterium. GTDB lineage: Bacteria > Planctomycetota > UBA1135 > UBA1135 > UBA1135 > JACNIZ01. The sequence goes on along the minus strand of JACNIZ010000194.1, from coordinate 14,794 downwards.
AAGCATGTTGGAATCAGTTAGCGCACCTTCGCTGTCGATGCCGGCGACTTCTCCGTAAGCCAACACGCCAACTGCCGATGGTGGGATCGGTATGCTAGCGGCTCCACTGCCGTTAATATCGAAGGAACCGGTGGCGGCAATGGTGAAGCCTGGGCCAATGTCAAAAGCGTGCCCGTTCACCAATGAGCCAGCGTTATTGAGGCTGAAGACTAGGTGCCAAGTGCCATACGCCGGACCGTTTTGGAAGGCAAAATCCGTGGTCGTGCCGGCGATTGGGGCAGAGTCGCCATTCAGCAAAATCGTGTTGCTAGAGCCCGATGGCAACGGCGTGTAGAGCATTACGTCGTCGACGTTCCAACCGCCGAATTGCCAACTGTTGTCGCTGTTCAGTACCCACTGCATGATGACGTCGGCATTGTTGCCAGCCTGTGCGGATACGTCGTATTCGAACATGGACCAATCGCTATCGATGGTGTCGATGACCTTTGGGCTTTCCCAAATTTTGCTGCCGCCGACGCGCAATCTAGCGAAATCTAATGAGCCATGTTCTACCGACAAGGAACGAGCGAAGCGTAACCGCACGTCGCTATGGCCACTGCAATCAACGCTAGGCGACACCAAACGAATATTGACATTTGCCTGGTACTTGCCATTTTCACTTCCGGTTCCAAGGTCGTTGCCCCACGCCATGGATCCCGAGTGCGCGCCTAGTGGATCGTCGGCTTTGCCTTGTGGTGTGCCACGTTCCCAGTCATCATCGCTGGCGCTGCCACTGCCGTATTGATGAGTCCAGCCATCATCGCCAGCGGTTTCAAAATCGGTGAAGTAAATCACCCGGCGTAAACCGACCAAAAACTGCTCACCCAATTTTTTCGGGTGGCGATCGGTGTTGCCAAAGCCATCCTCTGCAGCGATCCAATAAGTAACATTGCGCGGTGAAATTTGGCCCGGAATGGCAGCCGACCAAGTGGAACCGCTGACGTTAGTCATGCTCACAGTATCCTCCGCACCGCCATCTACGCTGTAGTGCAGGCTAGCCTGGGTGATCGTACCGCCGACTAGCGACGCCAGATTGGCTTCGATTGAGTAGCCTGATTCGTTCTGTGTATCAGGGTGGGCAGCATGTGCGAAGGAAATGTAGTTGGCATCCACACCCGGGAAACCCTGGGCAACAAATCCGCCGTTGATCTCAAAGTAGTTTGGCGTACCGTTGGAAATATTGCCGTCGTCGTCGTCCAGGGCCAACCAGTGATCTTCGATGACCGTGCGAATTTGGCTGTCGTTGTACGCATTGAACCATGAAATCAACAGAGTGTCGGCTACCAGGTCACCGGCGCTATTGCCCAAGCTGGTATTGAGATTGTCCCTTACCTTCCACAACGCGCCCATTAAGACCAACCCATCGGAGTGGACCTGGCCGTAGCAACCACCATTGCGGTCACCGCAAAATTGGCGGTTGTTGTCGCCGCGGCGTACGCCACATCCTGGACCACAAAAGCCCGAGCCGACCTCAACCGTGTCGTAGAGGTACATCGCCCAGACATCTGAAGCGCCTTCGCCAAAACCGTCGGAGCCATTGCCGCTGTTGTATAGAACATTGGCGTAGTGGCCTTCTTCGTGGGCGACAATGGTGGAAAAGGCGGTATTCACGCAGCCGCCACCAGAAGTGTAAAAGTTAATCGTATTGCCGCTGAAGTACGCGTTGCAATTGTCGTTAATGTTGACATTTGCCCGCATTTGGAAATCCAAATGAGAGTCGCTAGGATCGATGCCTACCAGCCACTCACGGAAATTTGTCACCGAGCGATAAGCGTTGGCGTGCGCGGTGTCCTTTTCGGTACGACCGACGTTAAGAAATGCGTTGCCCGGCATACCTGGACTAAAGCTTTGCACATAACTGTAATTGGAGCCGGCTTGATTCGTCACTCGGCAGTAGTTTCCGGTGTATGCAAAGGTCAGATCGACGTTGGCCGTTCCGGTGTAAGGAATCACAAAATTGCCGAGGCCGTCGGTATTGGCATTGCCTGCGCTTGAAGTTACCCGCATGTAGCGGCCCGGAAATTGCACTTCAGGATTGCTGTTGGTGTCCGGAAGGGTTCCAGGAGTAGCCCAACTTTCGACGTGTCCTTGCAGGTCATTGGGCCCAGCAGCAGGAGCGCCAAAACCGCATTCATGCACCAATTCGTCGGAACCAAGAATTTCAACGCTAGCGTGATCCGCAGCGACGTAAATGCGTAGTCCAGCAGGAACTTGGCCTTCGACTTGGCTATAGATTTCAAATGCCCAGGAAAGGCGCGGCGTGATCCGTCCGTCGGCGTTGTATGGATAGATCACCAACTCGCCGATTGTTTGAGTGTTGATCGCTTGCTCTTTCACTCCAACAAAATATTGACTGGCGGCGCGTGAGGCGCGATTGGCTTTGATCAACGGATTAGTGTTGACGTGCTCCGCTTCGGGCAAGGCATTGCTGTCGATCGCCAGCAGGTCGCCGGCAGGTGTAAACAGAAACGACATGTCGCCGCGTACCACAGGCACGCCGTTGTGGGCTTGCAAAAAGTTCTGCGAAATCTTGTCGGTGCCACCGATGCGGCTTAGCTCCAAATACTTGAACTCCCCCGGGATCAGCGTGGAAGCTGCAATCTGAAACATATCCGAAGCTTGCTTCAAGCCATCAAACGCGAGGTCTTGAAAATCCGCTGGCGACGTCGGCGTATAGGACGGAGCGAGTTGGCCTCCATAAAGGAATTGACCGGCCTGGGTTTCTGGTCGCTCGCGCAAAATCCAGGTGCCTTCATGGTTAGATTGCCAGGTTGAAAAAGCCTGGGCAGGCATAACACTTGGAGTTGAAGGTTCTTGAGCAGACAAAGCTGTCCCGGAGGCGACAGCCAAGCCCATTAGGCTTAGAAGAATTTTCATCTTTTTGGAGGGAATCAAGCTTGCAAAATTTTTGCCAGACTATTCATTCTACCATTGAATAGTTGGCCCGATTTCTATTCGTCGGCGGTGTGAGTTTGCTGTGCGGATTGCCCGGAAAAAATCAAAGCGCATAACGCCCCAAAGATGGCGGCGGCTCCGATGAAGATAGTCGCATTTTTTATGGTGGGGAATATGCGGGCAACCCATTCAAGTATGTCATCATTGATGCCACCCCTCACTGATTCGATCTCCCGAAAGAAAAGCTCCTCAACGATAGCGAAGACAGAAAACAGAGCTCCCAATCCAGCTAGCCCCGCCAAAACCGCCACGGCCGAAACCTTAGTTCCGACGCGCCAAAGAATAAGCAGAAACATGAATGGCTGGAGTAGCAAACAAACTGCGATTTCTCCGAAGTACTGGGCGCGGTCAACGTTTGATATTCCAAACTGAGTTGGACCATCGTCAACGCCGGACCACAGCCATAAAAACAGTTCTCCCTCAATATTGGAAAACGTCAGGTGAGTGAGGGGAACGAATAGGAGCAACGTCATCGCCAAGCCCGCACCCTTTCTCTCTTGGACAAAAATACAGATCAGCGCACTGAAGACCAGCGCGATTACAAGCTCGAAACTTAGAATGCCGTCTACTGGAAAGAAGGGATACATATACCCTCATTCTACCGCATATTACGTTCTCAACTTAATCCCCCGCGCCCGCCGTACCGGGACGCGAGTGGTCGCGGTGTTTGACCAACATCATGCGCAGGTCGTTGGGGATGAGGTTTGAAAAGCGGCTTTGGCGTCGGGCGTAGCGTAAATAGCCGGTTGGATCGACGTAGCCTAGTACTGGCAGAGTCCAGCCTTGCACGGTGCGTTGATCTTGCTGCAAAGTTTCAGGTCGGTCGTGAACCCTAACCGCAAAGCCGCCGGGTAGGACGTCGGCGAAACCGGTTTCTAGGCGTTGGCGATCGGCTTCGCTGAAGGAGGCGGGAACCATAACCAGCATGCCTTGGCTGGGGAATTCGGGCTCAATGATGTCCAAAATTCGATCCAGGCCATCGGCAACGCGTTCGAACCATTCGCCATCTTCCATCGAATCCAGCTTGTCCTCGGTTTGCTCCGGAAACCACAGCAATACGGTGCCAGATGGGGCCAACGGCACTCCACTAACCGGGCGTCCAAGCAAATCGCGCCAATCATCTGCGCCAGGCTGAAACGGATGCAAGCCATCGCCGACGGCCCGCGCTCCAGGTTGATATTGACTGCGCGACAAGCGACGGACTTCCGGGTGACTGACCTTCATCGCGCCGACGGTGGTGTAAAAACCAATGCGGCCGTGGATGGCGCTGCCGTCCAAAGTGGAATAAGTCGCACACAGGATTCCGTCGAAATAAACCTCGGCAGTAGGACCGTCGACGTCGATCAGCATGTCGAAATGATGACGATCATTGCCGAAAGTATGCGAGCCGCGCTGGGCACCGCGGCGCGCGTACAAGCCGTCTAAGGACCAGTGCAAGCCGTTGATTTTCTCCAACTCCTTATCCGCACCGGCGGCATAAGCCCAATCGCCCATCGAAAAGCCCAAGCGCACGTTGCGATCGCGGCGCGTCCATCCAAACACCAAGCCGGCGCTCAAATAGGCGGTGGTTTGCTCGACTTGGGCTCGCAGTTGATAACGGCCAGCGTCGAACCACGGCTCACTGAAAACCACTGCATTACGCTGGTGCGAAGTGCGATCAAAGTTGCCGGTGCCACCGCGCGCATCGCGTCGGCCGACGTGTAGGTCACCGCCTTGGTCGTCCAGCCACAAACCGGAAATGCGGTCGTCTTCATGGCCGGTGAGGTCGGGCTCGCTCCAACCGTCGAAGGTGACCATGCGCCAAGCCGGATCAAATGGGTGTAAATCCGATTCTTCGGCGCTTCCCGCCCCCACAACTGGCAAGCCTAACCAAGTAGCAATTTCATTGTGCTCTGCCCAAACCGCCGCCGCCGCCTGCGGCCGATCACTCGCTAAATATTCATCCGCAGTCTGCTTTTGCAACTCCATCAGCGCGCGCAACGCGGGGAATTTACGCACAAATGGCGCGGCTAAATTGGCGTGCTCGGTCAGTGCGGAATAAGCCTCGCTATTCAAGAATTCGCGCACCCCTGCGGCATGAAAACGCGGCCAATGCATCATCATCCAAGCGGCTTCGACGTTGCCCGCCAAGCGCAATTCATCGGCAAAACGCAATTGAGTGGAAATAGATGGCTCATCCACCCCTAAGCACCATGTGAACGCTTCAATTGCCTCTTCATGCTTACCTAAATCAGCGAACAACTCAGCAGCCTGACGGGCGTGATCCTGCCCAAACCAAGGCTCGGCGCGATTGCGCAGCCAAGTCCAAGTAGGCTCGTCATAAACCATCGGCGACGGATCGCCGCCAGGCACGCTCTGGGTATAACGAGCCGTCCATTCCGGCTTTTCCTTCAAGCCAAAACCGTGCAACCAGATATTCCAACGCCGCACGAATTCTTGCATGCCATCAGGCCGCCCATTTTTGCCGTCGGCGAAGTAATACACAAAAACTTTGACTGGATCGTTGCCCAACCGCCGCCGTTCTTTCATAAAGCTCTGCAATCGGTCGTGGTACAGCTCCTTTTTACCGAAGTCCGCGGTCATGGCATCAGTCGGCCCTTCTTCAATTTCTTCCGCCGACAAATCAACGTCGACCGAACCCGACCAAGTATTCAAGTAAACGAATAGCGAGTAGCCGGCGGTGTAGTTGTCGCGGTACTCCTCCATCGTGCCTGCCACCAATTTTTCGAACTCTTCCTGGCGACCATAACCCAAACCGATGGTGCCGCCTTGAGTGCCGAAGCTGCAATGATTAGGCACAAAGTTTTTTTCCTTCATGGAACCGTAAGCACCGCCAGTCCAACTAGCGCGACCTTCCCCCAACCAACCCGGCAGACCGCCAAACGAACCGCCGTCAAAACGGTGCGTCAACTCGTGAGTCAAGCCGCGTCCAAGTCCAGGAATAGTGCTCATGGTAAATTTCAGCACAGTCGTATCGCCACCCTGAAAACCGCCCGCCCACCAAAACGGCGTGCCTTCAGATTCCAACCCATGCGCTTCAGGCACGATGCGCACGATGCCCGGACGGTCGATAAACGGATCGCGGCCATACCAATTGACCAAGCGATCGTGGTGATACTCCACCGTTTTTGCAGTGCCCAACAGCGTCTCCCAACCACACGAAGTTTCCACTCGATACCAGCCGCGCGGCGAATAACAAACCGACGGCTTACCGAACGACGCGCGATCCACGGTCAGCGCGCGCTGCTCATCGATGCTCATATTTTCAAGCTGCTCGATGGTGTAGACCAGTTCATTTTGACGCGCCAACCCAGCTCGAGCGCGACCTAAAACCGCATTGGCGACGCTAGCCTCACCACTCAACGACGCCGGCCGCGGACCCTTCAAATCGTCTTCAAAACCAACTTGGGCGGCCAAACCGCGCAGCACTCGCGCGGCACGGATGGCGTCGGTGTATTGCGCGCTGTTGATCGATGAATTGGCCGACTTCTTGAGCGCGGTCAAAACTGGATTCCACTCGCGCGGGCCACATGGAATGAGTGCATCCAAGTCTCGCACCGATTTCCGCAAACCCGGCGACGGCGACGCGATGGCGCGCGCAAAGTCCTGCCACCATTCGACCGCGATTTGATTGCCGGCTTTGCGCGATTTTTCTAGCTTAGTGATCTGTTTTTGAATCTCTTGAATGGCTTTGGCGCGCGCCCTTGCCAATTCCTGCGGATGAGTCATTGCGGCACCGTCGAGCAAAGTGCGCACCAAGCCGGGCAACTGCAACTTGCCGTCGGAACGGATGTGCAAATAGCAGTTATCCAACGCCCACAGCGCAAATTCGTCTGGATGATCCATCGCGTTCTTCAGCAGCAGTTCGTGCAGGGTGTCGACCCTAGCCGTCCGGCTCAGCGCATATAAAAAGTGACCAGCAGCAATAATATTTTCGCCGTCGGCAAGGGCTTGTGAGCCCTGTTCCAGCGCCAGCTTCTCACCCGAGACCTGGGCGTCCACCTTTTTCGGGTTCGGCGGACTTGACGCTCCATCCTGGGCAATGGCGGCAGCAGGAAGCAGAACTGTGGCTGCCAACAGGCAAAAACCAACTGCAAAAAGACGAATGGCGACGTGGAGGTTGGGGGTCATGACCGAAGAGCCTTCCAGCCTACTGCATCCTCCAATATTCTTCGAAGGGCTTCACAGCGAGGTCTCGGGATGAATCAGAACTTCCTTATTTGTAATTAGCTACGCTGGATCCTTGAATCAGAGGCATCATCAACTCTTCAAACCGCTGGATAAATGAACCTGCGCCAAAGTTCTTCATTGCGATTTCTCGTGCGGATCGACCCAGCCGTTTGCCCAATTTCGCATTAAAAAGCAACTCCAAAATTGCACCCGCCAATCGACGGTCGTCTTCGACCGGGACTATGAGCCCGCTAACACGATCTACAACCTGCTCAGTCACTCCAGCAAAATTAGTCGTCACCACCGCTGCCTCGCCAGCCATCGCCTCGGCGATTGCAACGGAAAAGCCCTCATGTTTGGATGGCTGGCAGAAGACATCGGCGGCGGCTAGGCAGAGGGCGGGTTCGATTTGGATTCCGGGTAATCGCCAAGATTTTTCTACACCTAGTTTTCGAATTTGAGCTTCCAAATTTTTCCGCTCAGCACCTTCCCCATAAATTGTGAAAATTGCCTGCGGTCGACTTTTCAATACGTGGACACTAGCACGAACCAGAGTCCCAAAATCTTTCTGCGACACCAATCGCCCCAGCCCTAGAATCACGGGCGCGGCGGCAGGCAAGGACAATTGGTTGCGGGCATAGGAACGCCTTGGCATATCAACAAACGGTTTAAAATCCACGCCGTTACGAAGGACCATCACATGATCAGGCGCCACCCCACACCAATCAATAACAGATTGTCGAGTGGCTTCGCTAACCGCCACAATCCGACTTGCACTTTTCAGATTTGCCTTAATTAGCCGTTTCCTTACCAACGTGCGAGGGTCGCCTGGATAATGGTTTAGATGAAAAACAGAGTTTTGAATGAAAGGCACATAACGGCCGATGCCTGTACGTCGTACTCCCGCATTTGCCCAAAACCCCTCCTCTGGAAGATGAGTTATCACTAAATCAGGTTTTTGTTCTTGGATCAATCCACTAATTAAATTGATCAACCGCTTTCGATCTCGGGCAAACCCGAACGGCTTCAACACCGAGCGCCGACGAATTCCCAAGCAGCTCAATTTGCTGCGCTGGTCGATCTCCAAGGTCGGAACCAATTCTTGATGAGCGCCATGGATCATCGTGACAACGGAATCATGCCCCGAACGTCGCAACCCATTGGCCAGCATCACCACTACCCGCTCGGCTCCGCCGATTCGCAAGTCAGGAATAAGCTGTAATATTTTCATACGCGTTTTCGGCCGCCTAGTTGCCAAAAAAATTCCAAAAGGGATAGAGACTTGGGCAATGGCGAACCCAATTAGTTAGGGAACCATAGACTAGATTAAATTGACGATTCCTCTCACGGTTTATTCAACCTATTTTTTTTAATTTTCATTCAAATGCTTCTTTGCCAGATCTATTGCAATCCCATCGGGATGCTCTATCGCTAGTATGGGTTCATGCATGCCCCCACTGCGCTGGCCCTGCTTGGATTGCGTTTCTCCTGCCTACTCCTGACCCTTGCAGCTGTGCCCAGTTTGCACCTGCCTTTTAACGTCTGCTTGCGGCTCGCGCCTGCTGTTGCGGCGCCGTCGCAAAAGCCGAATGTGCTCATCATTTACGCCGACGACCTCGGCTTCGGTGATCTGGGTTGTTACAACCCAAACAGCAAAATTCCGACGCCAAACCTAGATCAATTTGCGTCCGAAAGCATGCGATTTAGCGACGGCCACTCGTCGTCGGGCATCTGCACGCCGTCGCGTTATGCACTGTTGACCGGTCGCTATCACTGGCGGGATTTTCATGGCATCGTCGGACCGATGGGCGGATCGGTATTTGCGCCAGAGCGTTTGACCTTGCCGGAAATGATGCAGCAATCGGGCTATCACACCGCGGCTATTGGTAAATGGCATTTGGGCTTTGGTTGGGACGCAATCAAACAGGGTGAGAACTACAACTGGAACTTGCCCATCCCCGACGGCCCGCTAGCGCATGGTTTTGATCAATATTTCGGCGATGCAGTAATCAATTTTCCGCCCTATGCGTGGATTGAAAACGATCGCATGCTGCAAATCCCCGATACGACGCGCGACACCGCCAAGTGGAAAAAGATCAAAGAAGGCAATTGGGAATGTCGGCCTGGTCCGGCTTATTCCGAATGGGACCCTTACCAAAACATCCCGACGACCACCAAGCGCGGTATCGATTTCATCAAAGCTCAGGCGGTAACCGATGAGCCGTTTTTCTTGTACTTTGCTTTCCCATCGCCGCACGCGCCAATCATTCCCAACGACCAGTTTGACGGCATGTCGCAAGCTGGAGCTTACGGTGATTTTGTAGTCGAGACCGACCACGCGATAGGCAAATTGCTGCGCGCGTTGGAAGAAAGTGGGCAAGCGGACCATACCGTGGTGATTTTCAGTGCTGACAATGGTCCGGAAAAATACGCCTACGCACGCGATCAAAAATTTGACCATTGGTCGGCAACTCCACTGCGCGGACTGAAGCGTGACCTTTACGAAGGCGGTCACCACGTGCCCTTTGTCGTCCGCTATCCCGGAGTGACGGCTGCTGGCAGCACCAGCGACGCTTTGGTTTCGCAAATTGACATCATGGCAACTCTGGCGGCGATCGTGCGCTTTGAGATGCCGTCGCAAAACGCGGCCGAAGATTCGTTCAACCTCATGCCCTTACTTCAAGGGGGCACCGATCCCGTCCGCACTAGTTTGGTTCACAATACCAACAAGGACGCTTATGCCGTGCGTTCCGGCGATTGGCTACTGGTGGATCATAAGCATGGGTATATGTCGGGGCAAAATCAGCACTGGGAGAGCAAACACAAATACGCGGCCGACGACGACCTACCGGTCGAGCTTTACAACTTGAAAGTGGATATCGGCCAACGGGTGAATTTAGCCGCAGAGCGCGCCGACAAAGTGGCAGAGCTTAGTGAGTTGCTGAACACCACGCGCATGCAAACTTCGACCGCGCCGCGCTTGCAGGTGGCGACGGATTGGCCCAGTCACCTAAGCGACAACCAGCGTCGCGGAGCAGCCGACGTCGGCCCACCGGCTGCTTTGGAAATGCAGTGGATCCACACAGCGCAGCGTGCCCCGGAACCGGCGTGGGGTAAACCGGCCGACGGCAGTTTTTGGCAGCGCCTTGAATCGCTGCATGCAAGGGTGCAATTCGACCAGGTATTTGCGCCCGTACTGTTCGGCGATCGCATCTACTACGGCAGTTCCGCCGACGGCAGTCTACGCTGCTTAAATGCCGCCACCGGCCAGCAACGCTGGATTTACCATGCTGAAGGGCCAATCCGCCTGGCTCCAACCATCTCTGGCAGCCGAATTTATTTTGGCGCTGACGACGGTTTTGTTTATTGCTTGAGCGCGTTGACCGGCGAGCTGCTGTGGCGTACCTTGCTGGCTCCATCGCCGCGTCGTATTCCTAGTAATGGCAAATTAATCAGTGCATGGCCCGTGCGCACTGGCGTAGTGGTGGAAGGTGAGCAGCTTTACGCCACCTGCGGCATCTTTCCTAATTATGGCTGCTGGGCAGCGCAATTGAACACCCTAAACGGCGAGGTGCAATGGAAGACGGAATTGAATCAAGGCCTGTCGCCGCAGGGATATTTGCTGCTCAGCAAAAACAAACTTTTTGTGCCCAGTGGTCGCACCACTCCTTTTGCCCTATCACGGACGGATGGAAATTATTTGGGTCAGTTCGGTGGCGCCGGTGGAGCTTATGCGCTGTTGACCGACGCTGATGAAAGTGCGGATCTGTTAAGCGGTCCCGGCAATCAAGGCGAACTCAATTTGTCCCCCGCCTCCAGTCACGTACGTATCGCCACCTTCGCTGGGTTACGAATGGTTGTGGACGGCGACATTTCGTTTTTGCAAAGCCAAACTCAGATCGTGGCGATGGATCGAGCGGCGTTCAAACTGGATCGTGAAAAAGGTTCGCTGTGGGCCATCGCCTGCACTCACAACGATGCGATGGTGCTCGGTGGCGACATTTTGTGGGCGGCAGGACTGGGTGAGTTTGCGGCCTATGAAGCTGCAACCGGTAAGTTGCTCAATACCCTAATAGTGCCGTCTGAGCAGCGTATTTTGGCGATTGCGGTCGGGCGAAATCAGATAGTTGTATCTACGGCAGGTGGGGAATTGATCAGTTTTGGCTTGCAAACACCGCGTTCGGTCGGTGAGCGCAACGTGGAGCAAAGACGTCGGCCGGAGTTAAGGCCAGATGGCTTGATTTTGCATGTAGATGTCACGCCGCAGTCGCTGTTGCAGATCAAAGCGCAGCGGCCGACGGCGGTGGTTGTAGTTGCGGCGGCACATGTTGAGGTAAAAGAATTGCATCGGGCCGCGCAAAACTTGCGGAAGTCGGCACCGCATGTGTTTGTCGAGCAAATATTGCCGGCGACTGCTCTAGATCATTCCGCCGACGGCATCGCTAATCAGGTAGTTGCGCACCCCATTCAACTAGGGCCAGTTCCCGCCCGATACGCACGGTTGTTAGTGCCAAAATCGCCGTTTTTAGGCGCTTGGTCCCACCCCTACGCCGACGCTGGAAATACTGCTTGCAGTAACGATCCGATTCAGACTACCGATTTGCAATTGCAATGGTTTGGCGGCCCCGGCGCACAGCCGATGATCGATCGCCACCTGCGCACATCACCGCCGATTTCGGCTGGCGGCCGACTTTTCATTCCGGGTGATGATTTATTGATCGCTATCGACGTCTTCAACGGCAGCGTTTTGTGGCGTAAGGATCTGCCGGGTTGGACGCGCGTCGGCGTTCCCTATGACGCAGGTTATATGGCGGTGGGCGCGTCGGAAATTTTCACCGCGACGCAGTCACAAGCGCTTGCTTTGGATGTACGCAGCGGCCAGGCTACCCGCAGTTTTCAACTGCCTACTTCCGCCATGCTGAATGCGGGAACTGGTGAATTGGATTGGGGTTGGCTGGCGCTTAGCGATCAAACACTGTTGGGTAGTGCCACTCCCAAAGCGGCGGCGCGACGTCAGCAGAGCCGTGAGGATGTGGTTGAGCAATATGGCGAGCATCGGCCGTTGATTTATTCGCAAGTGCTGATGGGCTTTGGCTTGGAAAGTTGCGTTGCTCCGCAAAATCAGAACGACTGGTGGTATCAAAGCGATGGCGCGATTTTGAATACGTCGTTGGCCGCTGGCGACGGCAACCTGGTGTTCATTGAAAGTACATCCCCAGCCGCGCTGACGTCGTTCGGCCGCGCCACCCTGCATCAATTTTTCGCCGCTGGCGAGCAACATTTGGTTCGCCTGGATAACATCAACGGCACTGAAAAATGGCGCGTGCCCTACCCCGACCGCAACGAACGCCATGTCATTTACCTGTGCTACTCCGACGGCAAAATCCTTACCGTCGGCTCGTTCAATCGCGACGACCGCATTTGGTATTCAGTACAAGTTTGGAATGCCGACGACGGCAGTTTGCTGTGGCAAGCCGAACACCAAAACAACCGCCCTGGCGTCGGCGGCGATCATGGTGAACAGGTGCACCACCCGGTGATTCAAGGTTCGCGCATCATTGCTGAACCCGCGATTTACGATTTCAATACCGGCCAACGCTTAGATCAAATCGCCACCGAATCCAGCTCCATCGGGGTGCCCCGCCGCGGCGGCTGTGGCACTATTTCCGCTTCAGCAAATGCTCTGTTTTATCGCGACGGCTGCCCCACCGCGCGCCAGCTCAACATCCCGATCGACGGCAGTCGTGCCGACCTGCAACCGCAAGTCAATCCACTGACTTCTACCACCCGCCCCGGCTGCTGGATCAACATCTTGCCCGTTGCCGGTCTAGTCGTCATCCCCGAAGCCAGCTCTGGTTGTGTCTGCGCTTACCCGATTCAAACTTGCCTGGCGTTGAGCCCTAAATAAGGGCGGAGCGCTCGCTCGACGATTGCACTCATCCACGTGGTGCAACTTTCCACCGATTGAAAGCATTCATCGATTGCCTGCATTGCCGACCCGCAAGATTCGATCAAACGGATCGATCACCACGGCGACGCCATTTGGCACCGCCACCTCCGCTCTGCCTCCAGGCATCGCGAATTTTTTTGGCACCCCGCCGACGACAATTTCGACCGGCAACTTGCAAGTTAAACCGGCCGGCACCTTCCAATGCAGCTTCAGCAATCCATCGGTGTGCTCAGTTATGAGCTCGGGCAAGGCCGGTTGGCGCAGGTAGAGTTCAAAAAACCAATCCAGATCTTCTCCGGTTTCGGCTTCAACCAGGGCCAAGTAATCGTCGGTAGTGAAAAAATGGCAAGCACTGCCGTCGGTGGATTTTTCGGCGGCGGCGTCCGGATAGCACATGAGGCGAAAGGTGCGCAGCAGGGCGTCCTTGCCGATCACCCACCGCAAGGTGTGCAAAATCCACTCTCCCTTGTAATAGATGTCGCTGTCCGCCGCGCGCTGCCCTTCCGGCTGGCTCATATCGATGAAATAAATTTGCGCTGAGGATCGAGACGACCGCGGCGCGACCGGGCGTTGGTTCAAAATCAGGTTGCGACCATCTCGCAAATAACCACGGTAGGCGTCACGGCCTTTGCGCTCTTCCACGTAAAGTTTTTGCATGTAACTACCAAAACCTTCGTGAATCCAAAAGTCATTCCAATTCGGCGCGGTGACCAAATTGGCGAACCACTCGTGCGCGAGTTCATGATGGTGCAACCAATCAAACTCCCATTTAAAGGATTGGAATTTGTTGCCGTACGCAATGATGGTTTGATGCTCCATTCCCATGTGCGGCGTGTCGGCGATGCCATATTTTTCGCCGCGGAAGGGATATGGGCCTAGGTGTTTTTCCAAAAACCGCATGTGGTCCAAAAATTCCGGCAGGATGGCGCGGCCTTTTTTCACGTTTTCAGGCAATAGCCAAAATTTCACCGGGAACGCCGTGCCAGCAACCGAATCGAAGGATTCCTCTACCACTTCATAGGGCGCGATGTTCAATGCAACCGTGTAGTTGGCGATCGGCACCTCCAGCTTCCAGTGAAAAGTGCGGGTTTGATCCGTATGCTCCTCCACTGATTGCAAGCGTCCGTTACTGGCACAAACCAACGGCTGCGGCACGCGGATATGCAAGTCGATGCCGTCAGGTTTGTCGGACGGATGATCCTTGCACGGCCACCACAGATCGGCGCCCTCCATTTGGCAACTGGTAGCAATCCAATGCTCCCCGCGCAGCGTGCGTTCCCATTGGAAACCGCCTTCCCACGGTGGATTGGGAGCTACGCGCGGCATGCCGGAATAATGAATCGCGGTGGTCGCGATGGCGTCGGCGGGGATGGCTTGCGGATAGGGGATAAAAACGCGACCGGCACGCTGTTCGAATTCCAAACTAGCGCCGACGTCATCCTTCACCGCCGATACTTCTAGCCGTGAATCCAAATCCAGCACCAACGTTGGCAATGCCGAGACAGCCCGGAATTTGACCTTCAAAACACCGTCAATCTCGCGCTGCTCCGGAAGCACCTGCATGCTCAAATCGTAATGCAGCACATCAAACGCGGCCTGTTCGGGCGAAAGAGTGCCGTCCACTGCTTGCACACCGCCGACGGTTTTTGTTTCGGACTCTGGCGTTGGTGAACTATCGCC
>JACNIZ010000076.1 GCA_014382805.1 Planctomycetota bacterium | reverse complement strand
TCGGTTTTTTCCCAGTAGGGGAAGTCCGGGCGCAGAGTATCCAACTGTGGGACGGGTCTGGTCATTTCGTACGAGGGACGTGCGGGCCCAAAGGGGGTAGGCCTGCCTGTTTCGGCATTCTATCGCGTCGGGACGATGGGCGTGTAGTGCGGCACGGCGTCGTTTTGCGGGAATTTTGCAGTTAACAGCGTTAGTTGCAAAAGAGCGTCGACGTCGGCCTGGAGTGGGCTGTCCATCAGATTGTTTTGCTCCAGCGGATCCAGTTTCAGGTTGTATAGACGGCTCGGGTTGCCGTTTTCGATCCACAGCTTGTAATCGACGTTGCGCAGCATGCGGTCGGCGTAAGCGACCTTGCCGACGACCTTGCCATCGCGCAAGACCGCCTTGCCGCCGCCCATTGCCATCACCCATTCCCGGCCGACGTAATCAGAGTTGCTGGCGAGGTGGGGGGCGAAGCTGTGGCCGTCTAATTGCAGGTCGGCGGGCGCGGTGGCGCCGGCGAGTTCGGCGAAGGTGGGGAAAAGGTCGCTGAAGTCGAGCAGTTCCTCGGAAACTGCCAGGCGCGGTCTGCGGCCGACGGTGCGCACGATAAACGGCACATTGCAGCCGTTTTCACCCAGTTGTCCTTTGCCGCCTTGAATGGTGGTGCCGTTGCGCAATGCGGAAATCCCGCGCGTGCCGCCGTTGTCGGTGGTGAAAATGATGATGGTTTGACCACCCAATCCCATTTCATCAATCGCCGCCGTGATTTCGCCGACGCATTGATCGACATACTCCACCATCGCTCGGTATTTTTGGCGTTGGCTTTGCGCATCGGGCTGGTTGGGGGTAGTGGTGTACGGCAAGTGCGGCAGACACATCGGGAAATATGCGAAGGTCGGTTGATGGCGATTGCGGCGCAGGAAATCGATGGTGAAGGTGCGGAAGACGTCCGCACCGAATTGGCCTTCGTAATTTTTGCTGCCGCTGCGGGTGTGGAGATAAGGATCCCAATAGCGGAGAATGCTTGGCGGATTGTCTTTTTCATAACCGGTCCACACGCACCAATCGCTAAAACCGTGTTCGCGCAAGACGTCGGGCTGCAGACGGAAATCATTGATTTGCCATTTGCCAGCGATCGATGTGGCGTAACCCGCTTGGCGCATCAGGCGCGCAATGCTGAAGTTTTGTTCGGGGTCAAAATGACAGCCTTCGCCCCAGCGCGGCACGTCCCAATGATTGACCCAACCATGCCGGAACGGATATTGACCGGTGAGCAAAGTGGTGCGCGTCGGCGTGCATAAGGGCATGGAATATGCGTTTGTAAAGCGCATGCCCGACGCTGCCAATGCGTCAATGTTCGGCGTTTCCATTTCTTCCGCACCGTAACAACTGATCCACTCTTTGCCTAAATCATCCGCCATGATGAACACGATATTTGGGCGTGGATCACGAATGCGTTGATCCAAATCAATGTCGCGCCGCCAATCCTTCAGTTCCGACGCCATGCGCGCGACGACGTCGGGATGATCGGCGGCAAGGTCCTGCGATTCTGCGGGATCGGCTAGTAAATCGTACAGCTCAAACTTGGGCGCGGCGTCATGCGCGTGTTTGGTGAACAACTTAAATTGGTCCTCCATCCACACCGCTTGGTTGCCGCTTTCAAAACCCAGCGGCGCCTGGCGTAAATCGGTTTGGCCACTGAGTAGAGGCAGTAAGCTGATGCCGTCGAAATTCGACATCAAAGGCACTGGCGTGCTTTGATCTGGATTTGGCGGCGTGAGTCGGCGAATTACATCCACGATGGTCGGCGCGTAGTCCAGTGTGCTACACGGCGCGTGGATCAGCAGTGGTTGTTTAATGCGGCCCGGCCATTCCATCACACCTGGTACGCGAATGCCTCCTTCGTATAAATCTCGTTTGCGACCCCGCAACGGACCAGCCGATCCCGGCGCTTCGAGTGGTTTGTTGGCCTTGCCTTCCGGCCCGTTATCACTGCAAAACCACAACATGGTGTCGTCGGCTATACCCATTTGCCGCAACTGCGATCGCAGACGGCCAAGCTGCTGATCCACCGCTGTCAGCGCTCCAAAATAATGCTGCTGCATTTCGCCCAACTCATCATAAAGCTGGCGATGTTCTTCACTCGCCACCACTGGCAAATGCGGTGCATGAAACCAAACCACGGCAAAAAACGGCTGCTTTAGTTGCGCAGATTCTTGCACAAAATCCAACGCATGATTCATGATCAATTGCGAATCATCACCCCGCAATTCAGCCCAGTCCGCCGGTCTCATGCCATCGCCGGAACCAATTTTTTTACCTTTTTCATTCCAATAAAAAGTACCAAAAGCAGTGCCAGCTTTCTTTTCGCCGACGCCGCCCGATACCTTTCCGGGCGTAATCATCGGATCAAAAGTCGGCACCTTGGATTCGGTCGAAAAACAAACATCAAAGCCGCGTTGCCAAGGCGGTGCAAAATGAGCCGCGTTTTTTGGGCCGCCCCGATTCGAATCCTGTTCCGACGTCGTCATCGTGCCCAGATGCCATTTGCCAAAATGGCCAGTGCGATAACCTTGTTCTTTCAAATACGTTGCCAAATTGAATTCATCCGTCGGCAAATGGCCAGTATTCGCAAAGTGAATTCCGTATCGATAGGGGTGGCGGCCAGTCAAGCAACTGCCGCGCGTCGGCGAGCACACCGGCGCGGCAGCATAAAATCGATCAAAACGCACTCCACTTGCCGCCATTTCATCCAAATGCGGCGTCTGCAAATACGGATGCCCATGAAAACCGACGTCGCCCCAGCCCTGATCGTCGGTCATCACCAAAATGACGTTTGGCAACGGCTCCGTGGGGGGAGCGTCCAGAGTTTGCGCTGCCAGAAGCAAGGCGCCGATGAAATGAAGAAAAGCCACCTGTGAATCTTAGCGTTCACAGATGGCTTGGCGAAGTAGAGAACTTCTTACTGTTTCACTTTCGAGCTGCTCAAGATCGGCGGGATGCCGACGCCATAGCGGTCGAAGTTGTGCGCTTGCAATTCGCGCTCAAGCAGAATGTTGCGGCCATCCAGAATCAGCTTGCGCTTCATCGATCCACCGAGGCGATCAAAGTCCGGGTTGCGGTACTCGTTCCATTCGGTACAGACGATCACTGCATCGCAACCATCGGCGACGTCGTACATGTCTTCCAAGTACTCATCAATGTGGTCGCCAATCGCCTCGCGGCCGGTGGCCAAAGCTTCCGGGTCGCACGCCTTGATGTAAGCGCCGCGTGCCTTTAGCTCGCGGCAAATCGTTATCGCCGGTGCTTCGCGCATGTCGTCGGTGCGCGGCTTAAATGCCAAGCCCCACAGGCCGATGGTGATGCCGGTCAAATCTTCACCGAAGATGTCGACCACCTTCTCAACCATTAATCCCTTCTGCAATTGGTTGACGGCTTCAACCGCTTCCAAGATTTGGAAGACATAACCGTTCTGCTTGGCCGTCGCCATGATGGCTTTGACGTCTTTCGGGAAGCAGGAGCCGCCGTAGCCGATGCCAGGGTAAAGGAATGGCTTGCCAATGCGTGCGTCGGAGCCAATGCCGCGGCGGACGTTGGAGACGTCGGCACCTACCAAATCACAAATCCGGGCGACCTCGTTCATGAACGAAATTCGCGTCGCCAGCATTGCGTTGGCAGCGTACTTGGTCATCTCGGCCGAGGTCGGGTCCATGTGCAAAATCGGTGCGCCATTGCGTACAAACGGGGCGTAGAGCTCATCCATAAGCTCAAAATCCTCAGCATTTTCAGCGCCAATTACGACGCGATCAGGCTTCATGAAGTCGTCGATGGCGGCACCCTCTTTCAAGAATTCAGGGTTCGAGCACACGGCAATCGGGTGCGAACTGTGCTCGTTGGCTAACACTTTGACGCGGGCGGCCGTGCCAACCGGAACCGTCGATTTATCGACGATCAATTTCGGTCCATTGGCGGCCTTGCCGATATCGGCAGCCACCTTAAAAACCGCGCTCAAATCCGCTGAACCATCCTTGCCAGGAGGCGTGCCTACCGCGATAAAGACCACCCGCGCATCGGCGACTGCATCCACTAGGGTGGTGCTGAAATCCAAACGCCCATGGCTGTGGTTGGAAAGCACCAGTTCCGATAACCCAGGCTCATAAATTGGAATTTCACCCTGCTTTAAGCGGGCGATTTTTTCTTCATCAATGTCTACACAAGTCACGTGGTTGCCCATTTCGGCAAAACAGGTGCCCGCGACTAGTCCGACATATCCGGTACCGACGACGGCGATTCGCATGATTTTTTAGGATTGTGGGGAGGGAACAGGCCCGGAATTGTAGCTTCGCGGCTTAGTTGGGGTCTTTGTCCTCGCGATTGGCTTCCTGCTGCGGAGGGGCCGGAGTGCCCGCGCCTTGATTCGGATCAATCGCTTCGACGTATCCAGTATTCTTCAAACCTTGGATGAGTTCGTCTGGCATCTTTTGCATCAATGGCGCGCGCGGTGTGGACTCTGCTAGTTGGGTCATTTTGGCGACCGCTTTTTGGGCGAGAGTGTGGCTGTTAAGTTCTGTAATCGGCTTACTTTCGGTTGCATCTTGAGCCAAGTCGTAGGCGCGCAAATAAGGGTCGCGTTTCTGCTTGCCAGGCTTCGGGTTGGGGAATCCGTGTTCCCAAATCACCTTAAACGGACCCTGTCGCCACGCTTGCGAATCGGTAGGTTCGCCAGGGTGGAACAGGTCCATGTGCACAGTTAGGTCACTGCCTGGCTGCTCCCACAACGAGCGCGCCGATTGCCCCTCGCGACCGTCCCAGGTCGGCAAGCCTGCCAAATCCATCAAAGTCGGGCCGACGTCATAAAGCCCGACGGTGCCCGCCACGCGTTGGCCCGCGGGCACTAATCCAGGAGCGCGCACCACAAACGGCACGTGCATGACTTCTTCATAAAGGGTGCGATGGTGGAACATATGCACCTTGCCCTCGTGCTCTTCACCGAAGTGGTCGCCATGATCGCTTACTACCGCAAAAATCACTTCGTCGGCGATGCCTAGTTCTTTTAACTTCGCCTCAATTTCGGCCAGCGCATCGTCGACCGAACGAATTTCGGCGTCGTACATTGCCTTGATGCGCTCGAGTTGAGCGGCGCTGTAATGCTTTTCGGGGGCACCGCCATGGGCCGGGGTGAAGTTCTCGCCTAACTCGACGTCGGCGGGGCCGTGGTCAGGCAAAAACCGCTTCGCCATCTCAGCCGACGGCATGAAGTTGTAGTGCACATCCCAATAGTGCAGGAATAGAAAAAATGGCTGCTCCTTGGCGCCAAAATCATCAAGTAGATTTAGCGCGATTTCGTTGACTCGCGGTGCGTTGTCGTGGGAGCTATCGGCAAAGCCGTGCACCTTCATCATCTCATTGGATTTTGGATCGGTGATGATGTTGGAGTTGCCGTCCTCACGTAGGTAATCCTCGGCGGGCACGTAGTAATCGAAGCCAAAGCCGTAGCCGTAAGCCGGGTGCAGGAAGGGGGCCGAATAAACGCCTAGGGTTTGATAGCCCGCCTGTTGGAATTTTGTGGCGAGGTTGGGCGTATTGTGAGGCAGAATTAAGCGTCCGTTGCGTACGCCGTGTTCGCGTGGGGATTGGGCGGTGAACAGCGAAATATGGCTAGGCAAGGTCCATGGTGCCGCGGCGGACGCGTTTTCGAACAGCAGACCTTGTTCGGCGAGCTGCTTAAGGAACGGAGTGGTGGCTTCGTTCGGAGCTAGCTGTGGGGTGTAGCCATACGGCGTGCAGTGGTCCGCCCGCAACGAGTCGATGGAAATCAAGATCACCGATGGCTTGCGCCCAGTCGAATCCCCTCCATTCAGGGCCGAGCCCTCATCAGAATGCGC
>JACNIZ010000238.1 GCA_014382805.1 Planctomycetota bacterium | reverse complement strand
CTTCAGGGAAGCGTGAATAAAGCTTGGAACGACGCATGAAAAACTGATGTTTGCGCCAAAAATAGCGCAATCCCTTGGCATGCGAGCGGGCGAAAAAATTAAAAAAGCTCTTATGGCTCAGCCGTTTCGTGTGGTGAATCACTTTGATTTGGCGATCCCAAATCACCCGCCATCCATGCATCCACAGCCGCAGACAATAGTCCGTGTCCTCCGGCGAATAGAAAATCTTTTCATCGAGCAAACCGATCTGTTCGACAGCCGCGGTGCGCAACATCCAGCACGCCGAAATCGCGCAATCAACCTCGCGCAATTCCTGTGGGCTATAGCTTTCGTCGCGTTGGCGCATGCCGTCGCCAAAACCCGT
The DNA here is from genome assembly GCA_014382805.1 of Planctomycetota bacterium. Lineage (GTDB taxonomy): Bacteria > Planctomycetota > UBA1135 > UBA1135 > UBA1135 > JACNIZ01. The sequence goes on along the minus strand of JACNIZ010000238.1, from coordinate 29,597 downwards.
GCGCGCCACCAAAGTGCGCAAGATTTTGGTCTTAACCGTCGGGAAGCGGCGGCAGTTTTCTTGTTGGTCGCCGTTTGGGAAATACAGTTGCGGCGCGACCAACCCGGCATGCGGAGTGGCTTTCATGCGCGCCACCATCGCCGCCACCGCACCCTTGGGGAATTCCGTATCCGAATCGGCGACCATCACAAACGGCGCCCGCACCTTCTTCAACGCAAAGTTCCGCGACACCGTGGTGCCGGTATTAAAGCCCATCGCATGGCAGCAAATTTCGACCGACGTCAAGCTGCTTGCAATCGCCTCAACCACCGCAATCGTGTTGTCCTTGGATCCATTATCAATGACATGAATCACTCCACCGTCTCCACACTCCATCATTCCCGTCGCCAGCGTCTGCAGGCAACGCTCGATTTCGTGTGCAGAATTCCAAGTAAGAATTACCGCCTCAAGTGGCGGACGGTCAGACATCCAGTACTCCTTTCCGCCTTGTCGGCGAGGTGGTTGGGGTGACCTTTTCCTTCTTGGTCAAAGACCCTTTGAACAAGGTTTTGCGGAAAGTCCAGAAGGCTTTAAAGGTGCGCGTGATTTCGCTGGGGTGGTGAATCTGCTGCCACAACTTGGTGGCCAGATAACGCGGGCGAATGTAGTACTCCTTACGCGCCCGGTCGCACCAATCCAAAATCTCGGCACGGTCCATGTCTGGCATGTCGAGCACCGCGTTGTGGTTTCCTTCTTCGGTCAACCATTCGCGGAAGTCCTCGGTACGCAGCAATCCTTCATCCTTCGCCCATTCGTACGCCGGCGTTCCCGGGTAAACGATTAGTGGGAAGAACTGCATGGTGTCGTTATTAAACTTCTTAGCCGTTTGCAGCGTCTCTTCCAAAGTTTCGCGCGAATCGCCGCGGTTGCCAGCCATGAAGCAGCCGTGAATCAGCAGCTTGGCGCGGTTGGCGTTGCGCGAAAACTCCATCATTTCTTCGACCTTGGTGCCCTTCAGCATGCCATCGAGGGCTTTTTGCGAACCAGACTCATAGCCGACAATCATCAGCACGCAGCCGGCCTTGCGCATGTGCACCATGGTTTCGTAATCCAGGGTCGCTCGGGTATTGCAGTACCACTTGATCTTCTTGTGCAGACCGCGCTCGATCATCAAGTCGCAAAACTCTTTGGTGCGCTTGGCCCAAGCGGTGAAAGTATCGTCCTCGAAGCCGACCTCTTTAACTTCCGGCAAGTTCTCGACGATCCACTCCATTTCGTCGACCATCGACTTGGCGGTGCGGAAGCGGACCTTGTCGCCGTGCACGGTACGCGGATAAACGCAGAAGAAGCACGGGTGCGGGCAGCCGCGGGTTTGCATTAGCTGCACCATCGGCCAGTCGCAGGCGGCGAAGAAGTAATCCTTCACATCGAAGAACTTCTTGTAAACCTTCGACAGCCACGGCAGTTCGTCCAGGTCTTTGATGAACGGCCGCGTTTCGGTTTTCACCAAACGATCGCCGTCGCGGAAGGTGATGCCCTGAATGGCCTGCAAACCTTGCGACGTCATTTTGCCGTTGGTTTGCTTCAAGTACCCAGCGATTTCAACCGCGGTGGCGTCGGCCTCGGCGTGAATGATGAAATCCATCGCCGTATCGAGCTGCATGGTTTCGTTTGGCAGCGACGTCACGTGGGTGCCCATCAGGGCGATCGCCGAGCCACATTCGCTCTTGATGCGGGCGCCAAAAGCGACGTCGGAATAGATACTTGGAGTACTAGTTTGCTGAATGACCAGATCGGGAGCAAACTCCCGAATCCGCTTCATCGTGTCGTCGTCATTGGTGAGAGTCGCGCACGAGTCCAACAGCAAAACGTCAAACCCGGCTTGGTCCAAAGAACCAGCGACCGAAGCCAAATACATCGGGAAATAAGTCGTTCCTGATTTTGCGACGGCAGGAGACCGCGATTCGCGGGTAAATTTTCCGTGCTCGGTCAGGAAGGGGGGATTCAGGCAGAGTACTTTCATCAGGTTGACTTAGGGGCGGTCAATTGGAGAATGCGCTGCTGGAATGCGGCAGTTGAGAACCGAGACCTAACAATACTAGCAATCCGCCTTCCATTTGAGGGGCTTAGACTGCGAACACTCTCGTTGATTCGTAGGGCAAGGCTGTACGCATCTCCAGCGGAATAGCGTTCATTTATTCCAAGTAATTTTCCTAATTCTGCGCCACCGCCGGAATCCGGCAACGCCAAATCGGTGCCACAAGCCGCAGACTCCAATCCGCTCAACGGAAAGCCCTCTTCGTGGCCCAAAATCGTTAGGTCGCATGCGGGGTAAATTTTCTCCAAATCCGCCCGCCAGCCCAGGAAAACAAACAGATCTGGCACCCCAGCTCGAGCCGCTGACGCCTTTGCCTCGGCAACCAAGGCTTCACCGTTTGGGGTAATGCGACCAGCAAAAATTACTTGCAGATTTGGGTTCTTTTCGGCGGCTAACAATGCAGCCGCAATAACCAGGCGATGCGGTTTTATTCCACCAATGTCGCCAATGAAGCAAACCAAAAAACGTTCATTATTCGAACCCAAGGATGCACGCGCCGCAGTTTGATCGGTTGCGCATTCTTGAAAACGGCCGACGTCCACACCGTTGTGAATCACCGTCACTTCCTCACTAGGCCAGCCGCAAAACTCAGCAACCGTAGCCGAACAAGTCACGCTAGCCCCGCCCTTGTTGCGCTTATGAATATACCGCAGCATTGCTCGATTTAACGGCGACTTCACCAGGTGATGCAAATGCATAATCATCGCCACCTGACGGCTGCGGTTGGCGAAATGCATGGCCGGCAAACCAGTCATGCCGTTGACGTAAATCAGGCCAGGATTGACGTCGGCGATGAGTTTTTTGGCTAGGCGCGAATTGGAAAAAAGGCGCTTGGGTGAGCCGTCGCCGAGGGCGGGGCAGTAGCGCACTTCCAAGCCGTCGGCGCGGGCGGCGTCGGCAAGCTGACCGGGGCCGGGGCAGGCTAAAACAACGGGAAAATTACCCTTGATTGCGTCAGCAATTTGAAGGGCTACGCGCTGTCCGCCCAGTATGTCTACTAGGCACTCAACCAGTAGGACAGGGCGCATGCTCCTTAATAAAGGATTGGCCATCGAATTGGCTGGCGTCAAATTCCACCCCCAGCAGTTCAAGCACGCTCGGGGCGATGTCCATCAGTTCCACCGTGCGATCGGAATCGTGCAAGATGCTCGGGTCTGAAATGGTGCAGATGGGAGTGTCAAAACGGTGGCTGCCGGGGTGAATGAGGTGAATGGAGCCTTCGCCCCATAAGCCTTTTTTGGTTTCCCAGCCCAGCCCGATCCAGTCTGGCAGGCGCACCAGGATCTCCGGGAATTTATCCAATTCCGGGCCGCTGTAATAATCTTCACGCCGCAACACCGATACGAACAACGGCTCGCCGTCTTCGTGGGTGGCGGTTTTCAGCACCGCAATCACCTCGTCAATTTTGGCGTCGACCTCGGCATCGGTGAGGCCGCTGCGGTTGATGCGAATTCCACCGTAGCTGTACGACTTCACGGTGCTCAAATCGCTGACGTAAGCCCGTGTTTGCTCCCAATCGATCGACGACGACGGCGCCAGCAGCTTTTTCCAAACGGGGAAACGTTTGGAGATCTTCATCAGCGTTGGCGTGGTGCCAAAACGGCGCACCACGGTGAAAATCATTTTCTTCAACGCGGCCGCACCGATGCGCGGCTTTTTGCTGCCCTTTTTAAGGGTCAGGTGACCGTGTTGACGCAGCCATTCATTGACCTGAAACAGCTTCCACGGACGTGGGCCGTGACCGTGGTCGGCGAGCAAAATCACGGTCACGCCTTCGCCAGCCGCCTCAATCAGTTTGCCGACCGCGTCGTCGACCGCTTCGTAACCTTGGTTGATGACGTCAGTGTGTGGGCCATTTTTGATGTAGCCCGGATGCTTCGGGTCGTGGTCGGCCCAAAACATGTGCTGCAGGCCGTCCAAACCGGACAGGTAAATAAAACCCAAATCCCAGTCGTCGCGACCGAAAGTTTCGCAGCCCAGTTTGATTTCGGCGGCGAGCTGCTTTTTGAAGCCAGCTTCGGCTTTGGGCAGATCTTTGCGGCCAACAAATCCTGAGCCAATTCCGAGCAGAGCGCTGGCATCCAATGGCTGTTGCAAAGTATCGCCGTCTTGCAGGTTGGCGATGACGTCGGCGGGGCTGCCGCCACGCGTAATCAAACGGCCGGGGATCTGCCAACCAGGCGAAATATTCAGCGGCATCAAAATGTGGCAGCGCTTACCGGCCTTGGCAGCGATATCCCAGAAAGTTTTGCCTTGGAACATCGCATCGTTGACGCTCATTCCTGGCTTGTAGCCGTCCTTTTTGTCGGCGAAATTCAGGAAATTAATAATCCCGTGGGTCGCCGGTGACGCACCTAAATAGACCGAAGCCCACGCTGGGCAAGAGTCTGGTGGGAATACAGAACGAAGCGGAAGATCCGCTCCCGACCCCTGTAGTCGCGTGATGTTAGGAAGTCGCTTTTGGATATCGCTAACGACATCGCGGTCCAGGGCATCAACGCCAATGATTAAGACGCGGCGGTTCATTCGGGGGTTTGGGGCCGACTCCAGGGGTGGATTGGGGAGGCTTGGGAAAGCAACAAGAAGGCCGCCAAGGCCCATTTTAGTTTGCGCAATCCGCGCGCGCCGAAGTGTTCGGGATTAATCCTTGGCGCACGCGGCGTTGATGGCGGTGTTTAATACCTGCTCACGACTTAGGGTTCCGTCTAGCGCCATGAAATCGCTAGCCTCGGCCATGGCCAGGTAGCGATTACGGCGGCTGGTCAAATATTCCAGATCCGGGATGTCATCCTTACGCTGAATCGACACCTCGGGCGGCACGTCGACGAATAGTTTGAGATCCGGCGTCGGCACCAAGCGGCTCCATCGCCGCACGCGCTTATTCAGGGTGGTTTGGTCCTCGTCGCTGTTGGCGGCGAAGGCGACGCAGATGTCGTGCACATAACGGTCGGCAAGGATCACATGACCGCGCCACAGCGGAATCCGCACCTTCCACAACATTTGAAAGAAGTACTCAAAGCCGACCATAATGCGGTAGATGGGGCCTACAAATGGACGATTAATGGCACCGACCATGGCCTTGCGGTAACCCGAATAATCCGATTCCATGCGCTTGGGGCTGGCACCGGCAACGCGTTTGGCGAAGGTCACCAATGGCCGCAGCAACTTCATTTCGTAGCCACACCAAGGCACCGACACGCAATGCCCTTGTTGACGTAATTCTTCAGCCAGTCCCGCCAACAGCGTCGATTTTCCAGCCCCGTCCAGACCAGTGACCATGATCAGCCGCCCCTTTTTATGGCGACGGCTAGGAATGGCGGCCAGAGCGGTATCGAGGCCAGTCTCCCAGTGGAAGGACGACAGATCGACGCTTTCACCTGCTTCGCTGGAATGATCGGCTACCTCAGCCGCCCAATCTGCGTCAGCGGCGACTAAACGCAAGCCGGCTGCACCCTCAGGGAAAGCGTCGACCAAACCGCCGAATGGAGCGGCAATGACCGGCAGCTGGCACGCCATGGCTTCCAGCACCGAAAGCGGCAATTCAATGCAGCCCGACGGATCCGTGGTCGGAAAAACCATCAAGTCGGCACTGTGATAAAGCGCTTCAATGGACTCAATGAACTGGTCGTGAATGCGCACTCCGGCGGCGGTCAAAAATTGCCGCAGTCCTGGGTCTTCACCGCTGCCCGGACGCGAAATGATGGTGAGCACGATGGCGTCGCTCGCCGCCACTGCCGCCAGATTACGAATGCCACGATTCTCCCGAATAGGCCCGACGTGAATCACCCAGCGCTGGCCATCTTGGACTGCAAATTGCTGACGGATCGACGCCCGAGTTTTTTCGTTGCAGCTGGAACGAGGCGCAAATTGATTTGGGTTAATTCCACATCGGACCAGGTGAGGTACCAAGCCAGTTTCATCAAACAGCTTCGCCGTTTTTTGCGACAAACAAAATAATGAATCCAGCGCCGGGTGACGTCGCGGCTTCACCAATGGCGGCTGCAGCGCCCACAAGCTAACGCGCCCCGGGGTCAGCAAATCTAACCAGCGCAGAAAGCGCGCTAGGCGCTGGTTGTAACGAAAAACCACGTGAATCCGCCTATACCGTCGTAGCCCAAACCAAAGCAGCGGATTGAGGATCGCCGACTTCAAATTCCGATGCTTTACCGGCACATGATGAGCCTGCAGTTCGCGCTGCAGGTGCTTGGCAAAATTGCTTTGGCCCTCAGACATACCAGGCAGCAAATTGCTCAAAATCAGCGTGTTGCCGTGCCGACTTGCCGTCAAATGTTTGCGCATGCGCAATTGCGAAACAGGAAGCGAATAGCGTTGCGCGATGGACAGCTTGCAATCCTGCGCCAGCGCCTTCAAGTCTGGGCGCTTACTAACCTCCTGAATCGCATCCAGAATGGCCGGCGTTGAAACCTCCGCAATGAGCTGACCCAAGCGGAAGTCCTCGGTTAGGGTCGGAATCCCGCCGACCGCCGTGGCCACAGGAATCGCGCCATAGGCCATGCCTTCCATAAGCGCGTTGGGCAATCCTTCCGTTTCACTCGGCAAAACCACGAACCGGCTGCGTTGCATCCAGGTGCACAATTGCTGGTGATTCACCCAGCCCACCATTTCGATGTGCGCAGTATCGGCCGCCAATTCCTGCAACTGCTCGGCCAATGGGCCATCGCCGGCAATTACCAACTTCAAACCCTGTGGCCAGCCGGCATCCTGCGCTGCGCGGATCAGCTCTACCAAGCCTTTACAGCTCGCCAAGCGCCCCGCATATAGGGTGATGTCTTCACGTTGCAAACCTTCAATGGAAGGCGCGATCTCCAATCCAAGCGGTATGGCGACCGCCTTGCCTTTCACACTTTTGGGCAAATTGACACCCGGTGCTTCCACCGCCACTTGCCAGGCAAGTCGCGCCGTCAGATTGCGCATGCTATGGCGAGCATTACCAATCAACCGTTTCAAAAAACCGCTGCCGGGGATGTCTTGTGGCGTGCCATACAGATAAATCAACGTGCGCTGGCGACGCAAACGCATGTATAGCTGGGCCAAAATTTGCTCCGTGCCAACCCAAAAAATGACCGCGTCAAAAGGACCACATTGGCGCAGCGCGGCGCGGCATTGCAGCACCATCTTGAACTGCGATTTGACTTGCCGCCACAATTTCCCCATCAGCCCAGCACGGCGGGCGTCGTGTTGATAGCTGAATACGGTGGCCGACGGGAAGTCGTCGGCGTTTAGGTTGGCAGTGACCACCACTGGTTGCGGGCAGGAGCCGGCAATCAGGTCCAACGCTTTTTTGAGTTGAACCGCGCCGACGCCAGAGTGCAACGGAAGGGGGTTCATGACCACCAGCACTCTTAAGTCAGTGGGGCTACTTTGACTCATGTCGGGTAGGATAGCGTCGGTTGGAATATGGATTGATTGGGAATGCAATCTATTCTTTGGGCTGCATGGTGGGGTCAGCTAAAATGCGGGGATGGGTGGATTTGCCTATGTGATGGGAGGGCTAGCGCGGAAAAATGCCGCTGTCCTCAAAGAGTGGAACCAGTTTGAAGCTGGCCTTGTTTCGAGGCTAGATTTAGAAACTGGGCTCTCTGAATTGGTAATGAAATATGACAGTCCGCCCGAAAATTGTGCGGATAAGTCGCCCTCGATTTTATTCAAAACGTCGACGGTGGTGGGCGACCAGATATTGGCTTGTACCGAAACCGAGGTGGTCGTTTTTTCCTTTCCAGATTTCAAATTTAGCCATCGGATTTCTCTGCCGTCTTTTAACGATGTGCACCACGTATCGGCGACGGATCGCGGCACCATGCTGGTGGTTTCTACCGGCTTGAACATGGTTCAAGAAGTGAATGATAGTGGCCAAGTTCTGGGCGAATGGGACGTGCTGTTTCAGCAGCCATACACGGGTTTCGACCGCACGCTGGATTACCGCAAAGTTCCGTCCACCAAGCCGCATCCATCGCACCCCAATTTTGCTTTCCAATACCAAGGCGAAGTTTGGGCGACGCGTTTCAAGCAACGCGACGCGGTCTGCCTGACCGCACCTGAGAAGAATCCGATCCAAACCGCTAGCGAAGTCGGCATTCACGACGGCATTCTCCACGGCGGTTTCATCTGGTTCACCTCGGTGGACGGCATGGTGATTAAAAGCTCGCTGGAAACTGGCGAGGTCGCCGACGTTTATGATTTGCGCGACCTGCATCAGGGCAATTTTTCACTCGGCTGGTGCCGCGGCTTGACCTTTGTTGACGAAGACCACGTTTTGGTCGGATTCACGCGCTTGCGGCCGACCAAATTCCGCGAAAACGTGCGCTGGATTCAATATCGCATGGGCATGCGCGAACACGCCGGAATTCACCCGTCGCGGCTGGGCTTGTACAACTTAAAGACGCGCCAGCACGTGCGTGATTATGACCTGGAAGACGTCGGCATGAGTGCGGTTTTTTCGATCCATATCGCGGATCGATAGCTCCAGCGCTTTGCTGAACCGACGACGTCGGCGGTGCTTATTTAGGCAGCAAGGAAGACAAAATTGTGGGCTCAAGGTCCAGCTTTTTGCGCACTTCCAGCCAGAGCCAGAAGTTCCAAAACGCCAGCATGATCGCGGTGCCGATGGCGCCGCCCAATGCGCCCCATTTCGGCATCAGCAAAAAGTTGAGGATGATTTTGCCGATTGCGGAAACCCAAATGATGCGAGTGGCAATGATTTGGAACCCGGTCATCGTCAAAATAAACCCGACCGAACCGGCTAAGGCGTTGATGGTTTGGCCGCCGATCAGCCAAAGCAGTGCCGGATAGCCAGCGACAAATTCTTCACCGAAGATGCCCAGCAACCAAGGCCCAATGATGACCATCACGATGGCGGTTGGGATAGTGAATAGGGCAATGCCCTTGGCGGCTAAGGTCAGCATGCCTTGCAATTCTTGACGCTCGCCGGCGGCGAATAACTGAGCAATCAACGGCGCCGCAATGGCGTTTACCGCCGCCAGACCAAACCCCAGCAGCAAAGCAATGCGATTAGCGACGGCAAAAATTCCAGCCTGGCCGCTTTCGCCAATCAAGCCCAACATCGCAGGGTCGGCTTGTGCGATCAGCATGCCCGCGATGTGCAGGAACAGCAACGGTCGAGCAGTTGCTTGCCAATTTTTGGCGTTGATTTTGGGGGTGGCGGCGGCAACTTCCCTCGGAGTCAGGCGACGCTTAAGCACCGCTCCGGCTAAAAACGCGGCAGTCAAGGAAATCAACCAAATCCAGGCCACGTGACGCGGCTCAGGTGACCCCCAAGCCAAAACATAAATCATCAAGCCGGCGAGCAAGGTCAGTGGTCGCACCACCTGGTCCGGCATTAAGCACCAAACCGGTTGCTTGAAGGCTTGCAAAACGCCTTGGCGATGGACGTTCAGGCCTTGAACGGGCAGCATCAATGCAACGATGGCTAGCAGCATGGCCATTTCCTCGCTGCTGCCAGCAATGAAATAGCGCAGGCTGAAAAGAACCCCGCCGATGATCACACCGGCAAGCAACATGCGCTTGCTGGTCCAGCCGATCATGCCGCGCATCAGGCCATAATCTTTGTCGGCGAGCGATGCAGGCAAGTGCCTGACCATGGCAGTGTGCATGCCCAAGCAGGTCAAGACGGTCAGGATGGCCAACCAGGATGCGGCGCTTGCCCAGACGTCGTATTTTTCCAGGCCTAGGGCATTGGCGAGGTAGCTATCGGCAATAAAGGCTAAGCCGAGTGCCAGAACGCGCATTGCAAAGGCGCCTAATCCGCCCTTAGTGAGCACTTTGCGTGCGTTCAGGGCACCTTGGCTAGATGTCACCGTGCCCGCCTATTTTCCGCCCTTCTTCTTATCTCCGTATCCGTAACCGTCTCCATAGCCATAACCATAGCCATAACCATAGCCATATCCAGAGTAGTTACCGCCGAAACGAGTCGGTTTTACGCCGTTGAGAATGGCGCCAAACAGATTGCCGCCGCCCAACTGCAAACGATGGGTTGCGCTCTCGATGACTGCGCCCGGCACTTTGTCGGCGCGGCACAACATAAAGATGGCGTCTAGTTCAGGCAGGAAGCCAGTGGCGTCGGCCACCGCCAAAACTGGCGGAACGTCGAACAGGACCATGTCATATTCTTCGCGCGCGTCGCGCACCAAGTCACCCATTTCTCGCAAAGCCAACAATTCGCCAGGGCGATCTGCGGTCTTGCCTGAAGTGAGCAAGTGCAAGTTCGGCTGGCCAGATTCGCGCACGGATTCGCGCCAATCGCCGCCGCCTTCCAAGATTTCGGAAAGCCCTGGCGACTGGGTTAAGCCGAAGTACTTGTGGACCACTGGCCGGCGAATATCGGCGTCGACCACGAGCACCTTCGAGCCAGCTTGGGCCATGGAAATGGCAAGGTTCAAGGTGGTTGAAGATTTGCCTTCGCCCTGGCCAGAAGAAGTGATCGTCAGGGTGCGCAAGTCACGACCTTTGGCGGCGAATTTCACCGCAGCACGCAAGGAACGATAAGAGTGTGATGCCGGGCTATCCGGTGCATCTCGAACCGGCAAGAAGTTCGTGCCTTTGCGACCCTTGGATCGCGCCTTGCCATGGCGAAAGTTGGGAATGGCGGCAAAAACGGTCAGGCCGGTAAAGGCTTCCAAGCCAGCAACCGACGCCACCATCAAACCCTTGGTGGAACGCAAGAATGCGAACAGCAGACTGAACATGAAGCCGCATAAAAAGCCGATGGCTCCTGAGAAACTCAGGCGCGGGCGATAGTGTTTTTCTGGCGGGATGGCACGGTCGATCACCTCGACGGCGGCAATGGCAGATGCTTGGGCGATGCGCGCTTCTTCAAGCTGGGCAAGCAGATAGGTGTATATTCCCTCTAGCGATTGGGCCTGTCGCATTAATTGGGCGAGCTTGCGCTCCGTCTCTGGCAAACCAGACAGACGACTCTCGTATTCATCAATGATGGCCTTCAGCGAATCATGGCGCTGGCGCTCACTTTTCAGATGGCCTTCTTGGTGGCCGATGAATTGCGCGGTCAGGGCGTCAATCTCTTCCTTGAGGTGGACCATGATTGGCGCTTCGCTTTTCCACTCCGAGGAAAGCTTGGTGTATTGCGCTTTGGTTTCTCCAAGGGATTGCAAGATGGCGGTTGCAATCGGGTCAAGCAAGCCCTCCGGTCCCGACGACGTCAGGGCAGCCATTGCACCGCCTTGATTTTCCCTGGCCCAGGTCAGGGCCAGCTCTTGCTCTTCAATGCGATAGCCGAGGCGAATTCGAGCCAGCTCCAGCTCGCTCGACTTCTCGATCAATGCCAAAGCTTCATCGGTCAAGCTGATGGCACCGGATTCAGCGCGAAACTTGACCAGTTCGGACTCTGCATCGAGCAAATCGGAACTGACGCGGTCAATTTGCTTGTCTACGTATTCAATGGTTTTGCCGGCACGCTTGGAGGTGCGTTCGCGGCTGCGTGTGGTGTAGGCCTCAACCACCATGTTGGCGATAGTCGCCGCCCGATTGGGATCGGTGTCTTGAAAGTCGATCCGTACTACACCGGAGCCGTGGGCGACCTCATTGACTGAAATCCGTGCCGCCATGTCCTGGACAGCGAAATTCTCTGGCATATAACGCAGCAAAAGGTGGCGCTCACCAACAATCGGAATGTTTGAGGTCAGCTTGAAGTCAATGCCATTCCAAATAATCGCCGTTTCCGGGTCGAACGGCAGACGTTCACCTTTCATGCCCCACGAGAAGCCAAACGGTCCCGGTTCGTTGATCTCAATCCAATCTGGACCGACCGTTAGCAGTATCGAGCGAATGCTAGTGGATTCAGGCCAATCGTTGACCACCACTGAAAAACGGGAATCGGGGAAGGCTTCGCGGGTGGCAACCCGCCACAAAATGCGACCTGGGGCGTAAACGTCCAGGTCGTCGAGGGTAGCTTCCAAATCCAGCCCAGCGGTCGCGGCATTTTTGAATACGTCGTCCATAATGCCTCGCGAACGAAGCACTTCCATTTCAGCTTTGGCTGGGGGCGCTGAGGAGAGCGAACTTAGCTCACCCAAAATTCCACCTGACAATACGTCGTCGGTTAAGAAAACCGTGGCGCTGGCCTTGTAGGTAGGTCGGCTAATGGCCGCAAATAGGATGCCCAAGAAAAAGCAAAGCAGGCTCATCAATGCGATGAACCGCCTCATTCGCCAGATCACCAGGGCTACGTCGCCGCCGATGTCACCGGGTTGAGATTTGGTCGCCATAAATTACTTTGCTCAGTTCTTCCTGAGTTCGTCGATCAGCAGAACGTCTCTAGCCGTTGAGATCGGCAAGCTGATGGCTTGAAGAATGGGGATGAGATCGCGGGTCACCCGTGCGGTGCTGGCCATTCGACGCTCGGTTACGAACACGATGTCGCCAGCCTGAAGCGGGAATCTTCCTTCAAGAGTAATGGTGTTTGCGTCGAACAATAGAACCATGGGTTCCGCTAAAGTACCGCGCACAACCGCGACCGAACCGCGTTCGGCAGTATCTGCCAGGCCGCCAGCTAAGCCAATGCTTTCCATCGCGTTTGTCGGCCGATCTAACAAGAACATGCCAGGGTTCTCGACTTCACCGAGTACAAATATCTGGTGTGATTTAGCCTCGAGCAAGGCGACGTCAACATTGGGCGTATGCAGATATTCGCTTAAACGATCGGCGACCACATCCTTGATCTCCCAAACCGTCATGCCCTGTGCTTGGATGGTCCCGATCAGGGGCAGGCTGATGTTCCCAGTCGGATCGACTGGGGTGCCGATCATGTTGTTTTTATATGGTGGGGAAGACAATTCCGGGTGCCGGTATACCGAAATGCGCAGCACATCCCCGGGGCCTACCGGGTAATGAAAGGTTGGGGCTTGCACAAAACCGGAATCTACTAGAACCGGCTCCAACGTATCCCCGTCTGGCATTTCCGGGGCGGAACAGGCACAGAGTAGGGCAGCAATGGGCCACAGCGAATTAGTTCGGAATGCCATAGGACTCGAAATCGGACCCGGTTATCATACGGTCGTTATCCCGAAAAAAGAATGCTGATAGCGGTTCTTCTGTCGGCCATCCCTCTCGCATTAAGGTTTGGGACCCCTTCGGCCATCCTCCTTCTGGCAACTGCCGACCGTCTTGGGGTTGAGGTTGGCATGATGTGGAAGCCGTTTTATTTCTTCTGGCCGATTTTGGTATTTGAGTGCATGAATGAATACCAAACTCGTGGCGCACCCGCATTACTTCGCAGTGCTGCGTCTAGATGGGCCCTGATTTTCCTGGTCGCTTGCCTGATGTGGCTATGTCTTTCGGTGTGGAGCACCGGGGGGGAGCCAACCAGCGTCAATTACCTCGGGGTTACCTTGATCCTGAGCGCTTTTGTCATGACTTTTGGCTTTAGGCTGGGTTTTGAGAATTCAGTTAAACGGCTCCTGGATTCCCTTCCTTGGGTCGGTTTGGCGGTAGGGATTTGGGGCCTTATCGTATTCCTGCAATTCGCCTTGAATCCAGGCGCCACGCCCATGGCCGACGGCCGCCCCACCGGCATTTTCTTGGATCCGCGCATGTTGGTGCCGCGCCTTTGCGGTTTGGCTGGCGACCCCAATGCCTGGATGATGCAAGTTTTGCCCTTTTGGGCTGTTTGTTGGCTGCCTGCCGGCGCAAAGCCAAGGCGGGGAGTCACTTGGGCGGCGCGGATCGTGCTCGGCCTCAACCTAGTCCTGATTGGCTCACGAACTGGGTGGGCTTTGGCGGTATTGGTTTTGGCTGCGGTTTGGTTGCTGAATTCGGCGCGACGATCCAAGGCACATTTGGCATTGGCCACTTCCGGATTAGGCCTGGTCGCTGTTTTGGGTGTGGCGACCCAATTTGGCCTTATGGATACCGAATTGGTGCAGCTTTCCCAAACCCGAGCCAGCTTCGGCGAGTCCCGTTTTGCTTTGTGGAAGGGCAGCATTGAAGTCGCAATGGATCATCCGGTTTTGGGGATTGGCCCGGGCATGATTGCGACCAGTGAGGAGATGCGTTTTGCCAGCGGTCGCGGCACCGGTTTGCAGACCCACAATGCCTGGCTGGAACTGATGGTGGAGGCGGGAGTGCCGGCATTTATTTTTATGGCAATCGCGATGTCCGCAATCATGCTCCACTCTTTGCGATTGATCCGAATTAGGGATCAAAAAACATTGCCCTTGTTATCGGTAACGATGGCTTTTTTCGTCATTCTGCTGGCGGAAACCTCGATTAGCTATATCACTTCACCGACGTTGTGGACCTGGTTCTTTGTATTACTTTTGGTTCAAGCAGAACTCTCTGAGCGCTGGCAATTAGACTCCGAAACGACAATTCCTGATCCTGATGACATCTACATGGTTCCTGGGTGACATTCACGGTTGCGCTGAAGAGCTAGCCGAGTTGTTGCAGCGCATTGAAAGCGGTCCCGGTACGCGGATCATTTCTTTGGGCGATCTGTATCACCGCGGGCCCGACCCGCATGGGGTCGCGCAACTTCTCAGTGCGCGCCATGACGTCGAGCTGGTGTTCGGCAACCACGAATTGGTGTTGCTGCGCCGCTCCGGCATGGTTCCCGTCGGCCCCGACGGCAAGGTTCAGGCCTTGAATGAAGGCGCCGGCGGTTACGACGCCGATGATCTGCGTGGCGACGGCGGCACCGTTTTGCGCAACGTCGATCCGGAGCGCTCCATTGAGCTGCTGCGTTTTTTAGAACGCGGGGTATTTTGCCTGCGTGGCGAAGCGGAAGAGGGCCCATTCCGCGGCCAGCCGTGGTTGGCGGTGCATGCGGGGATTATTCCCGGCCAAGCCCCGGAGCAAACTCCACCTATGGAATTGACTCATGTGCGGCAAATTGGTCGTTGGCGCAAGCGTTATTGGTATGAGAATTACGAAGGGCCAGAAATGGTGATATTTGGTCACACCACCTTCCAGATTCCGCGCCGCCAAGAAGCTAATGGGCGTTTGGTCGCGCATGGACTCGATACCGCGTGCGTTTATGGCGGTTGTTTGACCGCGTGGCGGCTGGAGGATGACGAATACGAAGTCGTGCCAGCGAAGAAGGCTTGGGCGCAGGAGCTAAGAGACTGACGCGGCGAAATCATGAATGAATTCATCAAGGCCAATTAATTTTTGCGCATCAACAACAGCAAGAAAAACGGCCCGCCGACGATTGCAGTGACTATTCCAATTGGTAGTTCACTATTGCGGCCAGCGATTTCGGAGGTGCGCGCAACCAAGTCGGCCAAGATCATGAAGATGCCGCCGCTGAAAAAACAGGCCGGGATCAACGCGCCATGGCGGAGGCCAGTGAACCAGCGCACCGCATGCGGCACCAATAGGCCGACAAAGCCAATTGGCCCGGTATAGGCGACCACGCCGGCGGTTAATAAGCCAGCAGCAAGCAATAATTGGGTTTTATAGCGTTTAACGGGTACGCCGCGGGCGGCGGCGATTTCTTCGTCGAAAGCGAGCTGATCCAAAGCTGATAAGCGCGGCAATATGAACGCTAAGCCCAAGGCAATCCATGGTAGCGGTGCCAGCGCGGTGTTGATATTGACAGCGTTTACTGAGCCGAGCATCCAGCGTTCCATCGACGCGAGTTGGAATGGGTCGGCGAGATAGCGGACCAGCATTACGCCGGCACCAAATAGGAAATTGAGGGTGATTCCGGCCAGCAGTAAGCCGTCGGCGCGGTTGCTGCGGCTGGATATTTTTAGGACCAGTAACAGGCAAAGTAGCGAAGTCAGCAGCGAATACAGCGGCGCGCTCATTGAGCCGAAGATTGCTAAACCCGGCATGGCAAGTACCAAAAAAGCGCCGAAGGAACCGGCTGATGCAATGCCCAAAGTAAATGGCGTGGCCAGGCTGTTGCGCAGCAAAGTTTGCATAACCGCGCCAGCTGTTGCCAATGCGCCGCCGGCTAACCACGCCAAAACAATGCGCGGCAGTCGCAAGGCCAATATGTGAGTTTGTTGATCCCATTGCGACGAAGGCAGGCTGAGCCATTGCCGCCACGCCTCCATTTGGTGAATGGAAATGGTGCCAAAGCAGGTCGCAAAAAACGCTATGAGCAGTGAGATCACTCCCAAGCCAGCAATCAAATTTAGAGAACCGCGGTTCATTTGGGGATCACCCCAGTTTGACCATTGCTGAGCGTAACCAGCTCAAAGTGGGGGCCAAAGGCCGATTGCAAATGCTGCTGGTTGATGACCTCTTTTGGCGGCCCGGCGGCAACGATGTGACCGTCTTTAAGGAGCAAAATATGATCCGCCCAACGTGCGGCCAGATTGAGGTCGTGGGTCACCACCAAGACGCCAATGGATTGCTGGTGTCGCAGTTCGTCTAAGCGGTTGAAAAGAGCGACTTGGTGTTCCAAATCCAGCATCGCCGTTGGCTCGTCGAGCAGCAAGTACTTGGGCGCCTGAGCAAGCACGCTGGCAAGCAATACCCGACGACGTTCGCCGCCGGAAAGGTGGTCGAGTTGGCGCTCGATTAAGTCTTCCGCTTGTACCGACGCCAACGCCAGCCGAATGGCGGGTTCAATTTTTTCCTCATGCGCTTTGCCCAGCCAGCGCGGCGTGATGGCGCAGCGTGCTCCAAGGGCGACCGCATCGCGCACCGAAAATGAAAAGCTGGGGCTAACTTCCTGCGGCAAAAATCCGATCTTTCGCACCCGTTCCAGCGCGGTCAGAGCAGCAAAGTTTGCGCCGTCCACCTGCACCTGTCCGGAGCTTAGGGGAAGTACGCCGCAAAGCGTGCGCACTAAGGTGGATTTGCCGGAACCGTTGGGGCCTAGCAAGCAGACAAACTGGCCTTGTTCCAGCACGAGGTCGATTCGGTGCAAAACCTCGCGTCCACGGTAACCGGCGATCAAAGCCGTGGATTTCAGCGCCATTTCCCCATTATGTCGGCTCGGCGATGTGAGTGGGCTAGTTAGAATATTGCGCATGCCGAATTCGACCACAGAATTGTTGCACAAGAGATTGGCCCAAGCGGTCGCTTGTTACTCGGCTTTGGGCGAGGACTTTCTGAACACAGTCGAAGCAGCCGCGGAGCTAGCGGTTACGGCCTTGCGGCGGCCCAAAGGTGGCGTTTATTTACTCGGCAATGGTGGTAGCGCCGCCGATGCCCAGCACTGGGCGGCGGAATTGGTCGGTCGTTATTTGGCGGAACGAGATCCGTTAAACGTGCATGCGTTGACAGTCAATACCAGCACCCTGACTGCTTTGGTAAATGATTATCCACCGGAACAATTGTTTGAGCGCATCGTGCGCGGCCACGTCGGCGCGGGCGATTTGTTGGTGGCGATTTCCACTAGCGGCAATTCAGCGAACATATTGGCGGCGGTTGCGGCAGCGCGGCAAGCTGGGGCCAAGGTATTGGGCGTGACCGGCAAAGATGGCGGCAAGTTGGCATCGATGTGCGACGTCGCTTTCATTGCGCCGAGCAATGATACGCCGCGCATTCAAGAGGCGCACTTGCTCTTCGGTCACCTATTTTGTGAGTTGATCGAAGTGTCGATGTTCGGCTAGGCGGCGTAATCGTTCATCAGTTTGATGGCGCTGCTAAACACTCGCTGAAGGTGTGCACGGTTTGCAGCATGCGCGGGCCTGGTAGAAACAAATAATCTTTGCTAAGGGCAAAAATGCGTTTGTCGGCGATCGCTGGTAGGGTCGGAAAATCGTCGGCAAATTCTGCCCAAATATCGGCGTTGCTAGGTCCGCTGCCATCCGGTTTGCTGGCGGCGGCGATGGATAAATCCAGTAGCACTCGCGGTGCGGCGTGGAGCAATGCTTCTTGGGATAAATTGAAATACGCGTTCGGGTTATCGGCAAAAACGTTTTCGCCACCCGCAGTCTGCAGCAACTCATTCAAAAACGAGCCACCGCCGACCGCAATCATGCCGTCCACGCCATTGCGCGAAATCAAAATCGCAGCCTTAGTGCGTGTGCCGACGGCGTCGGCGACCTGTTGGTAGTCGTTTTGAAAATCAGCGGTCAAGCGCTGGGCACTAGCTTGCATATGAAATAGATCGCCCATTTTTTTTACCTCGTCCAACCAAGATTGCACGCTGTCGGTATTCAAACTAATAAACAAAATTTGCAATTGCTCGCAAAAATCAGCAAGCCGCTGATTGCTGCCTTGGGTGATCACCGCATCTGGATTCAATGCAGCAATGCGCTCCAAGTTCGGATCAAATTGACCGCCTACACGCGGCAGGTCCACAGCGCGCGGGTCTTTGCAAAAATCGGATACCGCCACAATGCGTTGCCCTGCACCCACAGCAAACAAGGTTTCTACCGACGAGGGCCCGATTACGACCACTCGCGCTGGCGGTGCAGCAATTGTGGATGCGGCACCATTTATTTGAGCGGCGGGGCCATTGGGCGGCGTTGGCTTGCTGCAGCTGGTGACGACGGCCATTGCCAAACTCAGCAAGCAAAGTCGCTTGAGCAAGGCGTCCTTCATTATTTTTCCGTTGCGGAAATTCGTTTGGCTTCGCGCCCAAAAGCGAAGCCGTCGACGTAACCGCCGAAACCTAGAGGTCGGTAGCCATTGAATACACAACCGATCAAGTTCACATTCCAGTTTCGCAGTTTGGAAGCAGCCATTTGCGCAACCCGGCTGCTTAGGAAGTCATAGCGGCTTAACAAAATTGCACCGTCGACGTGTTGCAACATACTTGCAGAATCCGAAACCGCTAACAGCGACGGCGCGTCGATGAGCACCCAGTCAAATTCTGATTTCAGGGCCGCCAGCCCGAGTTCCCAATCCAATTTGCCGGCGTAATTTGCTGGGTGGCTGGTCACCTTTCCGCTGCTTAGTACAAACAAATTCGCCTCCGAAGTCGCTTGCGCCGCCTGTTGCCAGTCTTTGGGTGCTGTTTCGGCAAAGCCGTTTCCAGAGCTCAGACCAAAGCTAGTTGCCACAGTTGGATTGCGCAAATCGGCATCCACTAGCAAAACCGAATCGCCAGCCCGCGCCAGCGAAATCGCCAATGCTGCTGCCGTTGTCGAAACGCCTTCACCGGACCCGCCAGCAACGAAACAAATGCTGTTTAGCTTGTGCTCACTCTTGGCGCTGATCAAATTCGCCCGCAACGAACGAATCGCTTCAGCTCCAATGCCGTCGCCATTGAGCACGGCTTGCGGAGTAGCCAACTTGCTTCCATACCTGGGCAAGGTCCCCAAACTACGCAAGCCGCATGCACTTTCCAATTGACGGCAGCTGAGCAAGGGTTTGGCAAAAGCGTCTTTTAGAATCGCAACAATGATCCCGATTGCGACGCCGAGCACGGCCGCCAAAACGGTGATCAAAAATGGTCGCGGGAATTTGGCTTTGATCGGCTCGGTCGCCGGATCAATGACCTCCATAGTCGCCGCGGTTTTAGCCGCCCTTTCAGAAATGATGGCGGTCTGGAAGCGCGTTAATAATAAAGCATAAGTTTCTTCCAGCGCGGTTACCTCGCGCTGGAAACCGGCCAATTGCCGATGTGTTTGCGGCAGCGCGTTTAGTTTTTTCTGATCTCGCTCAATCTTATCCTGCAAAGCGCTGACCTCGCCGCTGGCGCGCAGCAACATCGTCCGCATGATCTCTCTTAATTCGCCACGGAAAAAATCGATGCGCGCATCCAATTGCGCGAAGCCAGCCCAATCTTTGGGGTGCTCCAACGCCAATTCCGCGCGCTGTTCCAACAGGCTAGATAAGCGCAATTTTAAATCGGCGGCGGTTGGGTCAAGTTGGTCAGGGTCATCGCCTTCGAATCGCATGGGTGCGGTGAACAGTCCATTGGAGACCGCAAACAATGCTTCTTCTACCCGTATCTGATCAACTTCAACCTTGCTGTCCAAGTCTTTTAGGGATTGAAGTTGGTATTCCTTTTGAGCAAGCTCCATATCTAAAGCTGCAAGTTTTTGCACCAGAACTAATGCAGCGTCTTCCAGCACAATTGAGTCGCCATGATTGCTTTGAAAGTCGAGCAAGCGTTTGTCGGCTTGCTTCATGGATGCTTCAATCGTGGCGATTTCCTTTTGCAAAAACTCGCGCGACTCGGCGGCGGGCGTCGCTAGGCGCTGCTGATCTTGTTCGATGTAATAGGCAAGCAATTGATCTAATACTTCAGTAGCGCGCCGCGGATCGCTATCGATGTAGCGTAGCTCGAGCACGCCGGACGCCTTCAGGGTTTCGTTCACCTTTAAGCGATTGCGCACATCATTCAGCGTTTCTGCAAACGGATTGGAATGGAATACATAAGTCCGCCCGGCTTCGGTGCCGTCGCCGCTGATGGAAACGTTGCGGTTTAAAAACTGCAACGGTTGCTCGGCGCCAAAAGAATCAAAAGTTTGGGATGCGCCAAACAAACTGCGTACCGATAGCTTGACCTTAGACTTCTCCAAGAATTCAATTTCGACGCCTGCGGCCGGCAGCACGCCGTCGGTCCAAACTTGAATGCTGCCTTGCGGTGCCGCGCCACCAAAAATCTTACGCTTCATTTTTGGCCACGGCCAATAGCGACCCATATCCTGGACCGTTTGGCACAAGCCCATTCCAGTTTTACTGCCGTCCGCATGTACCTCGCCGATCAAACGAGCAATCATCGCACGCGAGGTCAAAATGTCGATCTCGGTCGAAGCCGGCGAGTTATCGGGTAAATCCGACCACTTTCCAGCCGGGCTGACTTGGCGCAGACGATCCAAAAATACGACTTTGGCACTCACTTCATAAGTGGGCGTAGTTGTGAAACTAAACCATGCACCAAAGAGCAGCATCGCCAAGGTGAAAACGGCAATGGTGGATTTGCGTCGAATCAATACCCCAAGCATTTCAGCTGGGGAATACGCTCCGTCGTCGTCGATGGCGGTGTTGTTGTAATTCATTCTTGGCAGATCCACTGGTCGTCGGCTTCGTAGCCCCATTCCACAAGATCGTCGGCGATGACATCGCCGAACTGGCGGCGCAATTCAGGACTGAAATGATTCATCCAATCGCCCGATTTGCCTTTCCTAAAAAATGAGCCAGCTTTCTTCATGTTATGAAATGAGCAGGCCTCCACGATCCCCGGCAAAGGCTCTTTCGGCAAGCCAAACAACTCGGCGACGTCATTCATTCGCGTCATCGACTCGGCTTTCAAGTCCTCGTAGCTGACGACGATGCTGTTTTTTGGATCTGCGCCGTTGCGCCAGCTGCGAATCCAATCACGCCATTCAGGCAGCAAACTGCGACCGAATTGCGCCAAACCCTGCTGCACATCCAAGTCTTTATAAAGCGGATACTCCGGATGCCACGGCGTGCGCTTGACGTAGAAGACATGGCTTACCGCGGCATCGCGCAAATCTCGGTAGAGCACCACGTAGGGCACGCCGGCTTCGGCCAACCTCTGCAGATTATTTTTCGAGCCATGGCAATGTAGTTTGATCACGCACAAACCACCCTCGAACGACTCAAAAAAGCCGGTTGGGATCTCAAAATGATGAGAGCCATCATGGGCCAGCTCCCATGAAGTATTCGCCGGGTGACCCATCGCGTGGAAGCCGTGATACGACTTCAACATGCTTTCCAGCCAAGTGGTGCCGCTCTTAGGTAAGCCAGCGACAAAGAGGATAGGTTTGTCATATGTGCTGCCATGGGTGCGGAAGCCCTGACGAGCTTTTCCGAGCTCATTCCAGAACCGCGGCCAGCGCCAGATACTTTTCAGTTGGCGCAGCAGGGTGGGGGGCAGCAAAAAGCTAGACCGGTGGGCGATACGGGCTGCGGATTTCCCCATTTACGCGGCTACTCAAGGTCGGCGGGTGCTTCAGGTGGAAGCGAAGGGCAGTATACTATGGCTACTACAGGCGCTTTCCCCGCGCCAGACTCCATTAGGATTGAGCAGATGAAAGCATTGGTCTGTGGCGCAGGGGGCTTCATTGGAAGTCACATGGTGAAGCGCCTAATTCGTGAAGGTTACTGGGTCCGCGGTGTGGACTTGAAGTACCCGGAATTTAGCCCGTCGGAAGCCTCTGATTTCATTCAGGGCGACCTTCGCAATCAACAGTTGTGCGACCAAGTTTTCCACCTGGATGGAGAGCCCATTCATTACGACGAGGTCTATCAATTTGCCGCCGATATGGGTGGTGCAGGCTACATTTTCACTGGAGAGAATGACGCCAACGTGATGCACAACAGTGCGCTGATTAATCTCAACATGGTGGAGCGCTGCGTACAGCATGGCGTCGGCAAGGTGTTTTACTCCAGTTCGGCGTGCATCTACCCGGCACGCAACCAGGTTGACCCGAACAACCCGCTGTGCTCCGAGGATACTGCCTACCCAGCCGATCCTGACAGCGAATACGGCTGGGAGAAGTTGTTCAGCGAGCGGCTTTACGGCGCATTTTTGCGCAATTATGGCCTGAACGTGCGCACCGCGCGCTTCCACAATATTTTCGGCCCAGAGGGCACCTGGGAAGGCGGTAAAGAAAAGGCCCCGGCCGCGCTCTGTCGTAAAGTGATTCAGTCGGCCCGCGCTGGTGAGATTGAAGTATGGGGTTCGGGTAAACAGACCCGCTCTTTCCTCTACATCGATGAGTGCATCGAAGGCGTGCGCCGGTTGATGAATTCCGACGTGACCGAAGTCATCAACATAGGTTCGGAGGAAATGATTAGCATCAACGGTTTGGCCGAGCTGATCAGTGAGATGTCCGGCAAGGGCATCTCCATCAAGAACATTCCTGGGCCGGAGGGCGTTATGGGTCGCAATAGCGATAACCGCCTTATTCAGGAATTGTTGAGTTGGCAGCCTAGTGAGCCGTTGCGCGCCGGTATCGAGCGCACTTACGCTTGGATTGAGCAACAGGTCGCGGCCGCAACCGCTGCCGCCGTTTGAGCGGATTCCCGGCCTGCAGGCTGATCGGTAAATCCATTCATTGATGCGCTTCGGAACTCAAATCCTGCTGGCTTGCCTGTGTGGATTTGCGTTCCTTGATGGCTATTCGGTGCGCCTGGCGCCGTTTGAGCGCGAGGTCTACGGATTGGTGCTGGCGGTTTTCGGGCTGATGGCATTGCTGGCGCTGCCGCGCTTAAAACTGCGCCCCGCCGCGATCATCTTCGTCGTTTCGTGGTTGTCGCTAGCGCTGCTGGCACTCATTCAAGGCTTGTGGGGCAACCATTGGGAGCTGGCTTATTTGGTTGGCGACTTTGGCGTGCTTATGACGCCGATCTTGCTGTTCCTGGCATGCGCTGTAGGCCGCGGCGACGAACCGGCATTGTTTTGCCATGAGCAAGCGTTGAAAGTATTGGCTTACGGGCTGATGGCAGCTGCCGCTCTGTCATTTTTCTTCGGCCGCGATCCACTACTCAACGGCCGCTACATTCCGCCTAACCTGTTGCTGGCTGCATGGCTGATCGCACAGGTATTAGCGGCTAAAAAAAACCGTCAACGTTGGCAGTATTTGGCCCTGCTCATGCTATTCGGCGTGGTTGCCTTCCTCTCCAATGAACGCACCACGGTGGTCATTTGGGCAGGCGGCGTGGTGGCGATGGTGGCTACGTTCCGTGGACGGATTCTGGCCGTTGTTGGCGGTACGGTGGCAGTATCGGCTGTGATCGCGGCAACTGTAGTCGGCATGATGGCCGCTGGCGGTAGCAGTGGTGGCGACGGCTTCCAGTCCCGCTTCGGCAAGATCGAGGGCGGCAGCGATGACTCCTTGCAAGGCCGCTTCAATGAAGTCGCCGACATGCTCGCAACCGTCGATCGCGAGTGGGGGCCTTACGACTATCTCATCGGAGCCGGCCACGGTGCGACGTTTAAGCCGGTGCAGTCCTTCCCGCCGCGCAACGTGATCGACGGCCGCGTGCACAACATTCACATCGGCCCGGCGCTGGTGTTTTACCGCTATGGCTTTTTCGGGTTGTTCGGTTGGGCTTGGTGGCTGGCGTACCTACTGTGCTCGATCCCGCGCGGCTTATCGCCGAGCTGCCCGCCGCATCAGCGCATGTTTATTTTCGGCGCAGGCTTCGTATTTTTGGATTCGCTAATGCGCAATGCTTTCGTCGATCCGATTTCTTGCTTTGCGGTGGCCGGCTTGTTCCACCTCTATTTGGTGCAGCGGCCGACTAGGCTGAGCGTCGCTTGAGGCCGTTGGTGATTGCCTCACGTTCGGCCGGGATGAGATAAAATTTCCATACCAGGATGGCGGCTACAGCAAAGTAAATTGCTACCGCCAGAATCGCGCCAAATCCGATCGGCTCTACCCATTTGGCGACGAAATAGACCGCCGTCAAGATGCCCAAACTAGGCCAGAGTTTGGATGAAAATGGTTGTAGGTTGAGTTCGCGTTTGGCGACGAATGCCATTAGCACATTCCAAGTGATGATCAGCAGCGACAAACCAGCCGCCGCACCAACCGAACCAAAATGCGGAATCAGGAACCAATAGGCGATCACTCCGACCGCGGTGGCCACCACCAGGCACACCGTCGAGGCGCGTTCCTTGCCGGTCATCTGCAACAGCAAAAACAGGCCGCCAGCACCGGCATTGACGGTGTGGCCGATTAGGATTGCGGCGAAGCAGGCCAGGGCGTCGGGGAAATTGATGCCAAACAGGTCGATGATCAATTGGTGGCCGAGCAGCAAGCAACCACCAGAAACCATGGCAAAGGAAAGCGCCCAACGACCGGCTTTGGCGAGCACCGTTTTCATTTCATCGTGATCTTGGCGGGCATGTGCCGCGGCATAGAGTCGCCCCAGCACCGAGGCGATGGCAACCAAACCTAAACCAACAAACATGGCGGTGCGGGCCGACGCGATGTAACGCGTAACTTCTACCGTGTTTGACCAAGCTCCAAGCAAAATGATTTCCAGCCCGGAATGGGTATAGCCGAGCAGCCCGAGCAGAAAAAAGTTAAAGGCGCCGGTCGGGATTTTGCGACTGCCGTGCAAGGGCGAAGGCTGGAATTCGACGTTGGTCTTGGGAACGACGCGGCGGAGGCCATTTTGGGTCCAGAAATAGCCGGCTACGGCAGCAATTATGGTTGAAAATAGCCAGACAGCGATCAATGACGATAGTTCGATGCTGCCGTAGGCCAATTTGAGGACGGCGATGGTCACCGCAGGCGGGGCAAAAACTAGCGTTAGTTGAGCCAACGTTGCTTTGCCGATCCAACCAACCCCGCGCAGTGCTTGAGATGAGGTGAAGGACATCGCCAGGAACGGAGTGGCAAAGAACAGCCATGGCAAATACGGGTTTGCGACGGGCAGCTTGAGCATGCCAAGCAGCCAGTGGCGCTGCCAATAAGCGAGCAGCGCGACCAACGTTGATAGACCAACCACCCACAGCGTGACCCGACGCCAAATGCCGACCAAATCTTCACCGTTATGCCTGCCGTGGGCGGCGCCAAAAGTGCGCAGAGAAACTCGATCAAGGCCAGCGCGGCCGAGGATGGCCAAAAACTGCGCGAAGGCGATGGTTTGAAACAGTTTGCCAGCTAGGTTGGGCGAGGAAATCGCCCTAGCGGCGGAAACATTGAATGCATATTGGCTCAAATAGCCAGCGGCGAGTCCGAACAATCCGAGCAGCGAGCCCGCTGCAATACCCGATGGTTTGGCCATGTTCAGGATTCAATGAAAGGGGGTTTTTGGCTTTGCCGAAGCTGTAGACTACCGAGCTTCGCTCCTACCTCCTACCGGAATGGCTCGAATCCTTCTTCTGTCCCAGGCATTTGTCCCGGATCCGATCAGCACCGGCCAGCACATGGCGGATGTTGCTACGGAACTGTGCCAGCGTGGGCACGAAGTTCAAGTTTTCTGTTCGCGGCGCGGAGTGGATGACCCGTCGCTGAAATTCGCCAAAAAGGAAGTTTGGGAAAACGGCGTCAAGGTGCGTCGATTTGCCGGCACCTCGTTTGGCAAAACCAGCATTATTCGGCGGCTTTTAGGTGCGGCCTCGTTTGTTGTGCAAGGGGTGTGGCACGGGCTGTTTATGAAAAAACCCGACTTGGTTTTTGTATGCACGTCGCCGCCGCTGGCTCCGCTGGTCGGCATCTGGCTGAACATTTTGCGACGTACACCGGTGGTTTTTTGGATTCACGATTTGAATCCAGATCAGCTGATCGCTCTGGGCGGCATCAAGGAGAGCTCAGTAGTGGTGAAACTATTCAACTGGATGATGCGGTCTATTTTGCAGCGATCGAAACGGGTAATTGTGCTCGACCAATTTATGGCTGAACGAGTAGAACGCAAGATGGACGTCAGCGAGAAGCTTTGTGTGGCGCCGCCATGGCCTCACGACCACCATATGAAGCCGATTGACCATGCGGAAAATGACTTTCGCAAGCAGCATGGTTTGGAAAACAAGGTGGTCGTTATGTATAGCGGCAACCACGGTCTAGCTTCGCCAGTGGATCCTTTGGTGGATGCCGCCAAACAGCTTGAGGACGTGGAGGAACTGCATTTCGTCTTCATTGGCGGTGGGGCAGGCAAGGCCGTCATTGACCAAGCGATCGCTGACGGAAGTTGCAACATCCTATCTTTGCCTTACCAGCCGCTGAATGAAGTTAGTTATTCGCTCTCCGCTGCGGATATTCACGTCGTTATCGTCGGAGACAAGCAGGTCGGAATTGTTCACCCTTGCAAGGTATATAGTGCGCTCGCGGTTTCCCGCCCCATCCTCCTGATCGGCCCGAAGCCATGCCATGCGACGCATTTAATTGAGGATCACAAGCTAGGCTGGCAGGTGGAACATGGCGACGTTGAGGGTTTAAAAGCTGTGCTCCATAGGTTGTTGCAAATGGGTGCAGGCAAACGTGCGGAAATGGGGGGAAAGGGCGGCCAGGTGCGTCGTGAGCGCTTTAACCAGTCCCTATTATGTGGCGAACTCTGCGAATGGATTGAGGCTGGGTTGGATTAAAAATTTCTGTTCATTTTCACTGGCGAAATTCCGTGCTAGACTACCGACCTCTGGGCAACACAATCACCCCTTGAAAGCCTTGTATGAAACCCGAAGCAGTTAAAGAGAAGGTCGCTCCCCCGCTTACCGACTCAGCTTCCCTACCTCGCCCCGTTCCCGCACCTGGGCCGAGTCATGTCGTCTTTTTCCCGGCCCCTAAGCGCAGCTTTTATGCGGTGAAGGGAAAACGCTTTTCTAGCCTAGTCTTCGCGATGGGAATGATCGTGGTGTTGTCACCAGTCTTGCTGATGACTTTCGTCGCGGTGGCGATTGATCAGAAATCATTGCGCCTGACGATCTACACCCAAGAACGGGTCGGCTGGAACCGGAAGCACTTTTGGATTTACAAATTTCGCTCCATGGTTGCCACCGCTGAGTCGAACGGTCCGCAATTCTCCAACGGCAAGTCGGACGCGCGCATCACCAAGCTCGGCCGTTTTATTCGCAAATTTCGATTGGATGAATTGCCGCAGCTATTCAACGTCTTGAAAGGCGATATGGCGATGATCGGGCCGCGACCCGAGCGGCCAGTATTTCACGAAAAAATCGAAGTGTCGCTGCCGTCCTTCAGCCGTCGCCTGGAGGTGAAGCCAGGGATCACTGGTTTAGCCCAGGTGTCGAATGGTTACGTAGGTTCGGACATCAAAGGCCACCAAGCCAAGCTCGAAGCTGACCTGCGCTACATTCGCGATCTTTCGGTTTGGACCGACCTCAAAATTGCGGCGAAAACAGTTGGCTGTGTCGTCCGCGGCGAAGGCATATAAGCTATGCCATGGATCTGGCACAACTAACGGCTCAGGTACCTGAGCTGCTGCAGGGTTTGCGCGGCTGTGGGGGCGCTGGCTTTCCCACTGAATTTAAGTGGCAAGCGGTGCGACGTGAGCTTGGCGCGGCAGCTAACAAGATTATTCTGTGCAACGCCGACGAGGCCGAGCCGGGTACTTTTAAGGATGCCTGGCTGCTGGGCGGAGTCGAAGCGCGCACGGTGATCCGTGGCATGATTTACGCGGCCCATTTTTGCGGTGCCGCGCGCGGTTGGATTTACTTGCGAGCGGAGTATTCCGCTCAGCGCGAGCACCTGCAACAGGTTATTGCCAAGATGGAGGCCGAAGGACTGTTGTCGGCTGGCTCGGGCGAAATTAGCTATGGAGCTGGATTTCCCGGTCGCAAAATTGAAGCACATAACGGTGGCGCTAGCGATGCCGAGCTAAGCACCTTGGATTGGCATCTAAAGCATGGCGCGATTACTGCCATAGAGCCTCAGCAGGTGGACGAAATTGGCGGACCCGGTCCGAAGCAACACTGCGGCGAAATTGAGGCGGCCACATCTACCGGGTTGAAGTTTCAGCTAGGTATTTGCGTCAGCGGCGGTGCGTACATTTGCGGTGAAGAAACTGCGCTGTTGGAAAGCATGGAAGGACGTCGGCCGCAGCCGCGTCACAAGCCGCCGTTCCCGACTCAAAGCGGTTTGTGGGGATTGCCGACGCTGATCAATAACGTCGAAACTTTTTGGTGGGCGGCGCGCCGCTTAGAAGGCAGCGCCGACGACTTCAGCCGCCGTCTCTATTCGGTTTCTGGCTGCGTGCAAAAGCCGGGTGTTTATGAGGCACCGCTAGGTATAACTGCACGCAAGTTGATCGACGACCATGCTGACGGATTGCTGCCCGGCGCGACCGTAAGTTGCTTCACACCGGGCGGCGCTGCCACTGGAATTTTGCCGCCGCAGTTATTGGACTTGCCGTTGACTCAAGATGATTTGCGGGCGCAAGGATCCAGCCTGGGCACTTGCGGTTTGATCGTGCATCAAATATCACCGCAAAAAGCCGCCGCCAAGATCATGCGCTTTTTTGCGCAGGAGTCTTGCTCGCAATGCACGCCATGCCGTCAAGGCTGCGCCGTATTCGCTGACTGGCTGGACGGCAAATTGCAGTGGAATGACCCCGAGGTGCACGCCGATTGGTTGCACGCAATGACTGCTGGATCGATCTGCGGCTTAGGCCAAGCTGCGCCGATGACGATCAAAATGCTGGAACGCTTTTAGCCGACGTCGCCAGTGTTGCGACCAGATTAGTAGTCCTGCAGCCGCTCCTTGATACTGTCCCATTGGGCGGTCAGTGAATTTTCGGCCATCGGGTAGAGCATGCCTTCTTCTTTGATGTTGTGTTGCTGGATGACCATCAACAGCGTGTCGCCTTGGTCCATAGCTTCGTCAAAGTCTTCGCTGGCGATGGCGGCGCTGATTTGCAAGATGAGGCCGCGCATTTGATTGTGCTCCATGCGCATGACCGCGGTCGGACCTTGGGTCATGCCGGTGGCCTGTTCGAATGCCGGGAACACGACCTCTTCTTCCATCGCGAGGTGGCGGAGCATGGATTTTTCGAATTCTTGCCACGCTAGGCGGCCAGCTTCGGCGTCGCCTTGGTGCAGTGCTTTTTCTACGACGGCCCAGTCGGCGTCACAATCGCGGTGATCTTGCAGAAAGAAGCTAGAAAGTGTGCTTTGGGGGGTTAGGGAGGCCATGTGCTGAAGTCGAGCGAAGGTTTGGTAGCCGAGTTTCCACCGACACGC
>JACNIZ010000078.1 GCA_014382805.1 Planctomycetota bacterium | reverse complement strand
TTAGGGAAACTCTGATTCATTCCGATCGGCGAGTCTGCGGCGTAAATCGCCAGCTTCGGCGTTGCTTCATCTCGGCTGTAGCGAGGCTACAGCCTTCGATTCGCGCCTTGAATCTAACGATTTCCACTCACAGCCTCACTCGCCCGAATGAATCAGAGCTTCCTTAGCGTTTCCCTCAGGAATTACATGGCGCGAATGCCTTCGTAGTCTTGACTGATGACATCCAGAATCGCTAGACCCTCAGCCTTTTCTTTGAGCTTTTTCAAAGCCTTGAAGGCCTTTTCGGGGTCGCCCTTATAAGCACTTCCCAATGCAGAAAGTCGTTTTTTATCCAGATCAAACTGCAATTTGGCCTGTTTGTCCTGGAGCCATTCCTTGGGCACGGCCTTCCATTGTTTCTCCAAGGGTGTGCCTTTGTAGATCGCGATTTGCTCATTGAGAAATTCGGTGGCCACAAAATAGCGACCGGATTCGGCAATTTTTTCAGCCTTGGCCAAACGAGTTGCCCCACGGTTCAAAATGTCTTGTTGGAACTCATCGATGGCAACGATTGCAGCGGCATCTTCGGCGTTCTTTTTGCGCGCGGATTCGGCGGCTTTCCAGGCCGAGCTGATCTTGCCTTCCCGACCCAAATTTTCGGCCTTCTCCAAACTAGCATGACGCTGCTTGGCTTCCCATGGCTGGTCGGCGAGAGCAGCTGCAATCGCTTGGTCGAGCAGCCCAGCAGGCATGTCCCAAGGCAATCCTTGGAACAAAACTTTTCCTTCATGATCAATCAAGGCGGCGGACGGGTAACCGCCGATGGTGAAATTACGCTCGGCTTTAAAGCCAGCGGCGACCGGGTAGGTCATATTCAATTCTTTCACCGAACCTTCAACCAAGCTTTGGCTTCAAAATCAGGAGCATCACCGCCGACCCAAACTTGCGCAGGCAAACTTGGCGCTAGGCAGCACGCAGCTAGTAGTAAGGAAGAGAAGAATTTCATGAATGTTCGGGGCGGTATTGGGCCCTGGGTAATCCCTAATCTAACCCCACTTGCCGGTATACGCTTCATCATTTCTGCGCCGAATCGGCTGTTTGCAGCCAAATTCGCGGCAACGGGCCGTCGGACGGAGTCCAGGTCAGGCGGATCGGCTTAAATCCGGGATGGCTCAACGAAATGAGTACCCGCAATTGCCCCCATGCCGCTGCCATGGTGAAGCCCTTTGCCCCGCCTAAGGGGACGGCCGTAGTTTGCACCCTAAACTTGTGGCTCAAGTCCTGGTTCGGCATATCCGATGGAAAAATTAGCTTTGCTTGAAGCTCAGCTGGGTCGACGAAAATCGCCGCGTATGTGGCATGTCCGCGGGCCTTGATATGCACAGTGTTGGCCAGGCTTTGATTGACCCGAACATGGGCTCGATAAATTTGTTGCTGCTCGCGGTTGTCGCCTTTTATTTCCCATAATGGGAAACCGTTGGGGTCGGCAATGTAGGTCTTCCAGGGGGCACTGAATCCCCAGGATATGGATCCAAATTCGCTGTAGTAAACGGTATCTTGGTTTTTGAGTGCGCGTTCTTTGAGCCATTCAGGTTCTGGTTTGCCGCTGCCATTCGATAACGCTTCTAGGTGTTGGAATTCGACTTGATCGGCGTCGCCGTTGTAGAGCAAGCCGTCGCTACGGTAAAGTTGCAGGCGCAAAAATTCCGTTTGCGGCATTTCCACCTGTTGCGTCACGCGGGTTAAAAAACCTTCGACCTCAAAGGGCTCGGGAGTGGTGGCGTCTAGGTGCGCAAATAAGGGATAGGCGCGATAGCTACCGGACGGAATTTGTGGTGCGATGAATTGCCCGTCGTTGGCCCAAGCGCTGAGTTGCAGTTGATCCCCTTCGGTCCAATGTTCGTTGCCGGGCGCGTCGAGTCGGTACAGCTTTACTTGGCCGGCAACGGCTTCCCCGGTTAAGGAGTCGACAAAATCGATTTGTAAATCGCAGTCGCCTTGCTGCGGCGGGTCGGCCGGCAACTCTTCCATCTCTTCCTCCAGCGGCTCATCTTCTATTTCGATTAAATCCTCTGTAAAAGGCACTTCTTGACGTTGCACCTCAGCGGCTGCGATTCCTTCTGGCGACGCCTCGGGGTTAGCCAAAGCGGGTTGCTCGGTTGCATCGGATTGGTGCCCAGGCTCCGTCGGAGGTATAGGCCCATCCTGCTCATTGCTCCAAATGAGGATCAAAATGAGCAGGATGACAAACGGTATTCCGACGCGGCGCAGCATGCGATCTGAGTATACGATGAACACCTCTAGCTGATCTTGCGCTGCCGTTACTCAATTGCCTAGCGCATGGTCAATCCAAATCAGCGATGAAGATGGCACCGGTGGCTAAGCCGTTTGCGGGATCAACTGCGTAGGGAGCCGTGACCGCAATTTCGGTATACCCGTCACCGTCGGTATCACCTAAGGCTGTCATCGATATGCCGAGGAAATCACCAGGGTCAGGGCTGCGATAAGTAGACATCAGTTTGCCGTATCTGCCCGAGTAGGAACGAATCAGGGAAACGCCCCAGGTATAGCGCGGGGAGGCAATGATTAAGTCGGTGTAACCATCAAGGTCCAGGTCGACGTTGCCGAGGGCAGAATAGCCGAACATTTCGTTTTCTACGGTTCCGTCCATGGTGGTAAGTTCGCTGCCATCGTTGCCGGAATGCAGAACTACACGGCCGACGGCTTTTTTGCCATTGATTTCAGCGTATGGAGCTGCAACCAAGATGTCATTCACTCCATCATGATTCAAATCACCGGCATCAGTGATCAATGAAGGACTTTGATCCATAATTGGGAAACGCAGGATCTCTTGCAAGTTCGCACTTGAGTGAACCACGACCCAGTTGGATAGATCAGCGGCCATGAATTTCATCATGACGTCCGGATTGCCGTCTCCATCAAGGTCGCCACATTCTTCCAAGGTGCTTCCAAAGCTATAGCTGTTCCATGGTGGAGGGATGACTTCAATGCGATCGCCATTGATGCCGGAATGAACCGCGATGCCGCCAGTGGTATTTCGCTGTGGCCAGGACTCATCTTGTAGATTCACCAAAAAATCGCGGACGCCGTCGCCGTCGTAATCTGGGATGTTCGCCAAACTATCTCTAAACCACGGCTGATTTAAGTCCTCTTGTTCATAAATGATGGTCCCAGCTGCACCGGAATAGAACCCAATTCGGCTCACTCCGGGGGAGCCTGCAAGGAAATCGGCATGACCATCACCGTCGATGTCGCCCATTCCTTGAACGTCCATTCCCAGTAGTTGATCATCTTTAGTACCTGGGACGTGATGGATCAGTTGATGGGTCAGTCCAGAGTAAAGGAAAACGCCACCGGTGTAATTCAGCAGGTGTTCCGAGTAAGGCGCCCCGAGCATGATGTCGTCGTGACCGTCGCCATCAATCTCGCCGACACTCTTGATTACGGAACCGCCCATTTCGTATAGGTCCGTGCCGAAAATGTCCTGGTGTATGGTCCAGTTGCCAATGGTTTGTGCTGCCGCGAATGGCGCCAGAGCTGCGAAAAGAATAGGTACTTGGTAAATCATTGGCGTGATTTTTGGAATTGTTGCGCCTATGGCACGGATACCCATGAAGCGCAAAAAGCATGCCAACGCATTCATTTCGAAAAGATGCAATTTGGGAAATTCCCGCACACTTTGCTGTGCGAAGTTCTAAAACGTACGTGGAGAATACCGCTCTGCCCGAATGCGCAAGATCATTGGATCTAGTCCTTTTTCAGCTAGTACCGTAAGGCCCGCGCATTTCATGCAATTCTATTTGTGCTAGAATCCCGCCGCTATGAGCGACCTGCCTAATTGTCCAAAATGCAAGTCTGAGTACACCTACGAGGATCGCGGGTTATTTGCATGCCCCGAATGCGCGCATGAATGGAATGCTGCCGATGCAGAAAGTAGCGGTGACAAGGATGTCGGATTAGTCATTCGCGATAGCAATGGTGCCCTGCTTCAGGACGGCGACAGCGTGACTTTGATCAAGGATCTGAAAGTACGCGGCTCGTCGTCGGTGGTGAAGGTGGGCACCAAGGTCAAAAACATTCGCTTGGTGGAAGGCGATCACGACATCGACTGCAAAATCAGCGGCTTTGGCGCGATGAAGTTGAAGTCGGAGTTCGTGAAGAAGGGCTAAGCAAGCTCTGATCCGAATTGATCAAGATTTCCTTAAGGCAAGAGCGTCACTGGCAGCGCCACCGAGCTGTATTCCCAGTCTCCCCACACTGCCTTGCTGATGGCGGCAAAGTAAAGGGTAGTGTCGATTAGAGATGGCGGGATGCCTCCTGCTGGAATGTTGAGTTTGCAGGTTTTGTTGCCACCGCCATTCAGCAATCCCGACGCGGCGTCAAACGCGTAGTCGTAGACGCCCATATAGGATTCGACTAAAAAACTGTCGTATCCCAGCGGAACCGGCAATCCTTGGATATCGACCGGCCCGGTTCCAGCGGCGCTAAACAGCATTTGATACCAATACAAGCCAGCCTCATCTGGGAAATCCAGAGTGAACTGAATGCTGCCGCCACTTGCATTGGAGATGGAGTTGCCATTGGCGCTCATTTGCGGGTTGATTTTCCCTGAGTAAATTTCGGCGCGCCCTTCTGGTAAGAACCCCGATACCCATTCAAAGCGTGAAGCGGAAAAATCGCCGTTGCCATCGCCGTTGCGGTCGCCCAAAAAGTTCATTCTTGCGCCAAGCACAGAATTGGTTGTTTCACCCATTTTGAACATCACGCGTTCGGCGGTGACGCCATCGAATACGTAAAATCCACCGCGGTTATTGATGTTTCCGGATTCGAAAAGCGGAGCACCTACCAAAATATCTGCTTTACCATCGCCGGTGACATCGCCGGTGTCCAAGGAGTATCCAAACCAATCAAATTTGTGTTCTCCAATCCAGAAAAATATCTCCTCTCCGGTTGCCCCCGAATAGAGATATACCTGCCCGACGTCATACTTTTCGGCGAACGGACTTGCAAACGGAGCACCGACGAGCAGGTCGGGCGTGCCATCACCGTCGAAATCGAGATCGCCTGCGCTTGCCAGAGTAATGCCAAAGCGATCATTTAATCCATCGCCCTCGAAACTATGAATCACGGCGCCGTTTTGGCTGGAAAAAATGACGACTTCGCCGTCATTCCAATAATTAAAAATTACCGATTCTTCGCCAGGCGCTGAGACGATGAAGTCGCGCGCGCCGTCGCCGTCGAAATCGGCGGGTGTGGCAACAGTTTCGCCGAAGTGTGCGCCCGAAAACGATCCTTCCCAAAAGAAATATGTGCCTATGGGTTGCGCCAAACCACCGGCGAAAACGTATACCGCACCGGCGTCATTTTCTGAAAATGAGTTTTGCTCGCCCGGGGCACCGATGAGCAGTTCGCTGGTGCCATCGCTATCCATATCCGCGACGTCGGCGATGCTGGATCCAAAGACGCTGTAATCCGCCAGGCCGATCCATTCGGCAATGAACCCGTAAGGGGCGGCACCGGAATAAACAAATACCGCACCGTTTTCAAACATGCCCGCACTGGAATAGTTTGGCGAACCAATGGCGATGTCATTCACGCCGTCGCCGTTGATATCGGTGAGTACGGCCATGGCTTCACCAAAACTACCTTCGACCTGGCTTCCATACCAACGATGTAAAGGGGCGAGGGTGGCTCCAGAAATTAATTCCACCGAACCTCCTTCTTCGAATCCGCCGGTATTGTCATAAGGTCGTGCGACGAGCAATTCACCAATCGAATCCCCGTTGACGTCGCCACAGGGCAGGATGAGTGGTGGGTCAACTCCTTCGTCCAAGCTGACGTTGAATTCATGAAGTGAGTCTAGGCGTCCGCCGTGAGGTTGTTGACTGCTAGCAGATGTAGCGAATGCTAAAAAGCAAACCAAGGTGGAGGCTGACAAAATGGCGGATGTAGTGGCGGCAGGTTTCCTGTTTGAGGGGGGGAGTGGCTTCGGGAAAGGGAGCAAAATCTTAGGGAAGCTCTGATTCATTCGGGCCAGCGAGGCTGTGAGTGGAAATCGTTAGATTCAAGGCGCGAAACC
>JACNIZ010000273.1 GCA_014382805.1 Planctomycetota bacterium | reverse complement strand
AAACCACGGCACCGGGCAGTAAGTCGCGCAACTGGCTCCTCAACCCCTCTCGGGCCGGCGCAACCAGCGGCCGAGTGGCGGTGACGTCGGGCACCTTTAATCGACGCCCGCGGTGCTCTCCAGCAGTGATCCGCAACATGGCGCAAGTAGAATAACGGCGCAATGCCACGACTCCACGTGAACATCGACCATGTTGCGACCCTGCGCCAGGCACGTCGCTCAGATCAGCCCGATCCAGTATTGGCTGCAGGTATCTCTGAGCTGGCCGGCGCCAACGGTATTACTGTGCACCTGCGCGAGGATCGTCGCCATATTCAAGATCGTGACGTCAAGCTGCTGCGCCAAACGGTGAAGAGCTTGATGAATCTGGAAATGGCGCTGACCGACGAAATGATCGCTATCGCGCTGAAGCTGCAGCCGGATCAGGTGTGCATCGTGCCTGAAAGTCGTGAAGAGCTGACCACCGAAGGCGGTTTGGATGTCTCGCACCATTACAAACGGCTGGAGAAAGCAGTTCCGGTGTTTCGGAAGGCTGGCATTGAAGTCAGCTTATTTGTGGACCCATTGCCAGAACCTCTGGAAGACGCCGCGCGCTTGGGCGTGGACTTTGTTGAGTTACACACTGGTGCCTATTCCAATACCCGAGGCAGAGCTCGCGACGCTGAGTTGTTGCGGTTGGAAACTGCAGCCAACTATGCACATGAATTGGGATTGCGCGTCAACGCCGGTCATGGCTTGGATTACGAAAACGTCCTTCCCATCGCGCAGCTCCCCTATGTCGAAGAGCTGAACATTGGCTACGCAATTATTTGCCGATCGATTTATATCGGGTTGGATCAAGCGGTTCGTGAAATGCAAGATCGCATTTTGGCCGCAGCTCCAGATTAAAGATTAAGGCCAGGCTAGAAATTTGGAAAACAAAAAGGGCCGCGGAATTACCCGCGGCCCTTATACGTAAAGAACTGCTCTAGAACTCGAGCTCTTCTTCTTCCTCACCAGCATCGGCCGGCATGGACATCTTAATCATCTGAGTCAAGTCCATGACTACGATGCCTTCAGGTACTACAAACTTGAACGCCTTCTCGCCGAAAGCTGCCAAGTTCTTCTGAATCTTGACATTGCTAAAGTCAGCCTTGAAAGTGCCTTGTTTGCCTTGAACGGCGGTGATGGACATTGGGAAGTAGGTCTTGGCGTTGAGTGTGATGTTCACTGACTCGCCAGGGCCTTCTTCGCCTTCAGCAACTGGCTTAGCCAGGCTCAAAGTTAGGGTGCCCTTTTCTGCATCCTTAGCGACCTTCATGCCAGACATGGAGATGGCCTTGTCGATGGAAGAAGCGTTCAGCGCGCCTTTGGCATCAAAGACAGGTACTGGGGACTCAGAAGCGCCTTTTGCGATCAGGTCCTTAACCAAAGCCAGCTCAACTTTGCCGTATTCAATTTGAGCTTCCTCGCCATCGACGTGGAAGTAGAGGTAGGTGCCATCGGCAACCAGCTCCAAGCCCATTTCTTGAGTCTCTTCGCCCATGCCCATCTCGGCACTAAGCTTCACAGAGAAGTGCATTGGGTTGCCAAAAGCAAAGTGACCCTTGGCGTTTCCACTACCTGGGCCCATCTTGGCATTGACTGCGAAGTCAAACTCATAGCTCTTGGTGGCGAGACCAATGAGGCCTTTTGCCAGAGCAGATGGCTCGTCTTGGGTAGCTGTAGAAGCAACGGTGCCGGAAGCGGAGCATGAACCGCCTGCGCAGTCACTTGCCTTATCCGAACATTCGGCTTTGGCTACTTCGGTAGAACCGTCCTTGCCTTTGTCACAGCATCCTTGGGCGGTCAATGGGTTCGCGAGCAGCAGACCGCCGGCGAGGATTACTAGTAGATTACGAAACATGTTTTCTCTTTCAGATGAGAAGGGGTTTAGGAGGGTTATTTTACCCGAGGGGTAGAGTTACGGGCAGACAAAGGGATCGAAAGGGCCTTTTTGATCAGGCATTACCAAAAAATCCCCATAGCCATGCAAGTAGTAGCACACATTGGCCCGCGCCAATGGCCATCTTTAGGGTCTTTCCAAGCAGGGTTCCAAGGAAGGCACCCCATCCAACTTTAATACCTTCGCTGCGGTGTCGGGCAGCGAAAACGATTTCGAAGCCGGCAGCGCCCAAAAAGGCACCAAAAGCGGCACCCAGGAGGGTGCCAAGGATTGGAATGGGAATCATGCTGGTGAAAAAGATGGCTCCCACAATGGAGCCAAGAAAGGCACCCCACGATCCGGACTTGGAAGCGCCACTCTTTTTGGCTTGGCCTAACAACGAAGTAAATTCCAGGATTTCTGCAACCACGGCTAAGCCCAATAGGATGAAAAATGGGATCCATCCTATGCCCAGAGCAGGAAAAGCCAAACCGCAGGCTGCGATCAGCCAGTTTCCGGGCAAGCCGAAGGCGATCAGCATGAAGCCGAAAAATGAGCCGGCGCTGAGACCTAATTTGGCCAGGATAATCCAGAGATCTTCCACGGTATTCGGTTTTGAGGGCGGGAGGGGTGACGGTGGGGTAGGGCTACGGCGTTGCCTCGCAGCCCGACTGCCATTTCGGCAGCTATTTCGCGAAATTTTCCGCACTCAAGGCTTTGGGGAGGCCAATTTTACAGGATTTCCGCTGATTTTCTTATTGGGAAGCATGGCACGCAGCTTGCATTTCCATTGCGGGGGATACTCAAAATGCAAATTGATCGCTGGACACAAAAAACTCGCGAGGCTTTCCAAGCCGCGCAAATTCACGCCCAAGGGCTTTCCCATGGCTCCTTGCAGCCAGGTCACTTGCTGCACGCCTTGGCCGAACAAAGCGAAGGGCTTGTACCGGGTCTAATTCAACACTGTGGAGCCAATCTGCAAGATGTACGTCGACTGGCTGGGGAGGCTGTGGCCAAGGAACCGCGAGTACAAGGTCAGGCTTTTGGCATGGCTCAGGCAACTGCAAATTTGTTGGAGGCTGCCGACACTTGCCGCCAGGTGCAAGGTGATGACTACCTATCTACCGAGCACATTTTGATCGCGCTGGCGGCGTCGGACTCTGAGTTGGGCAAGGCTTTGGTAGGCGCTGGACTAACCGCTGATTCGGTGCGCGGGGCACTGAAACAGTTGCGCGGCGACCGCAAGGTGACGTCGGATAATCCGGAGGCGACGATGGAGGCATTGGGCAAATACGCCGCCGACCTGACCGAGCGCGCGGCGCAAGGAAAGTTGGATCCAGTCATTGGACGCGATGCCGAAGTGCGTCGGGTGATGCAAATTTTGTCGCGCCGGACCAAAAACAACCCCGTTTTGGTGGGTTTACCGGGGGTGGGTAAAACTGCGGTGGCCGAAGGTTTGGCGCAACGCATCGTGGCTGGAGATGTGCCTAGTGGTTTGAAGGACAAGCGGCTGCTGGCTTTGGACTTGGGTGCTTTGTTGGCCGGTGCCAAGTATCGGGGGGAATTTGAAGAGCGCTTGAAAGCAGTATTGCAAGAAGTGCAAGACGCGGCTGGCGAAATCATTTTGTTCATCGATGAATTGTACACCATGGTGGGTGCAGGCGCGTCGGAAGGTGCGATGGACGCAGCGAATTTGCTGAAGCCTGCTTTAGCGCGTGGCGATCTGCGTTGTATAGGTGCAACAACTTTGGACGAGTTTCGCAAGCACATTGAAAAAGACGCGGCGCTGGAACGGCGCTTCCAACAAGTGTTGATTCAGGAGCCTACCGAAATGGAGACCGTCGCAATTTTGCGTGGATTGCAGGAGCGCTACGAACTGCACCATGGAGTGAAAATTCAGGACGCCGCGTTGGTGGTTGCAGCGCGCTTAACCAATCGCTATTTACCGGATCGGCAACTGCCGGACAAAGCAATTGATGCGATGGACGAAGCCGCTTCAAAACTGCGCTTGGAATTGGATTCCTTACCGGCGGAGTTGGACGCCATGGAACGCAAAATTCGCCAGATCCAAATTGAAAAGGCTGGTCTGGAAGCAGAAGGCGGCGACGGTGTCAAAGCCAAGCTGAACACGCTTGAACAAAACATTGCTGAAGTCGAAGAAGCTGCGACCGCATTGCGCGCGCGTTGGCAGAACGAAAAGCAGGTGTTGGATCAGATTCACGCCTGCAAGGCGGAAATGGAGACTTTGCGCACCCAGGCGGAACAACTTGAGCGCGAAGGTCGTTTTGAAGATGTCGCGCGGATTCGTTACGGCGACCTACCTGAACTCGAAAAGCAAGTAGCCGAGCATGAAAAAGCCCTACGGTTGCTACAGGGCGATCACCCAATCCTAAGAGAAGAAGTTGGGCCGGATGAAGTCGCGATGGTAGTGGCAGCGTGGAGCGGCATTCCGGTTGATCGGTTGATGGAAACCGAACGTCAGAAGCTGCTGGCTTTGGAATCGCATCTGCGTAAACACGTCATTGGTCAGGACCACGCGCTGCAAAGTGTGGCCGATACGGTGCGACGCGCCCGCGCCGGATTGCAGGAAGAAAGTCGTCCACTGGGTAGCTTTTTGTTCTTGGGTCCGACCGGGGTTGGCAAAACGGAATTGACCAAAGCGTTGGCGTTAGAGCTATTCGGCGACGCCAGCACCATGATCCGCTTGGATATGTCCGAGTACCAAGAAAAGCACACCGTTGCGCGTTTGATTGGTGTGCCTCCGGGATATGTTGGCCATGAAGAAGGCGGACAGTTGACGGAAGCGGTGTGACGTAAATCGTACAGCGTGATTTTGTTGGACGAGGTGGAAAAAGCGCACCCGGATGTTTTCAACACTTTGTTGCAAGTCTTGGATGACGGGCGCTTGACCGATAGCCAAGGACGTACGGTGGATTTTCGCAATACGCTTTTGATCATGACGTCGAACTTGGGCGGCGCATTGGGCGTGCCCGAAGAGGATGAAGAGAAGTATGAGCAGCGCTACTTGACGGCATTGCGCAATCACTTCCGACCCGAGTTTTTGAATCGTGTCGACGAGACTTTGGTGTTTCGGCCTTTAGCCGCCGCGGCACTTGCCAAGATTGTCGATTTGCAACTGGTACATGTTGCGAAGCGCTTGGAAGCAAGTCATCAAATGACTCTGCGCATCGATGACAGCGCGCGGGCGTGGCTGGCGAAGAAGGGTTACGACCCTGATTTTGGCGCGCGGCCACTGAAGCGCGTGATTCAGCGATACTTGCTCAACCCGCTGTCGCAGAAAATTCTGGCCGGGGAATACGAGGGTTGCTCGGTCGTAGCGGTGGCTGCCGATGCTGCCCAGAATGGTTTGCAACTGCAAGCCATTCGCGAAGACAAAGCAAACGCTGCGAGCGAGTAAACTCCATGCGGATTCACCGCAATGGAAATCATCCGCAGCATGCACCCGGATTGGCTGGTCAATTCTTGGCTGGCCATCT
The DNA here is from genome assembly GCA_014382805.1 of Planctomycetota bacterium. Lineage (GTDB taxonomy): Bacteria > Planctomycetota > UBA1135 > UBA1135 > UBA1135 > JACNIZ01. The sequence goes on along the minus strand of JACNIZ010000273.1, from coordinate 25,208 downwards.
CGCCTGAAAGTGGGGCGGCCGTGCTCATCGATAGCGGTGGGCCGGCCGAGCCCATCCTGCAGCGCCTGACCGAAACTGGCGCACAATTAAGCCACGTGATTTGCACCCATCGCCATCCGGATCACATCGGGCAAAACGATTTTTACCGACGTCAGTTTGGCGCGAAGATTGCCGGACCGGAGGTGGAACGCCCTTTCATCGGCGAGTTGGATCTGTTGTTGAAAGGTGGCGAAAAATGGCAATGTGGAGCTTTATCCATTCGCATACTCGCGGTACCAGGGCATACCGCTGGTCACATGGCGGTACTAATTGAAAACCTGGCTGGCCCAGAGGCGAATGAAACCAACTCGATCACCGACGGCGCCAGCAATTCAGACCTGCATCTATTTAGTGGCGACGTACTTTTCCGAGGCAGTGTGGGCGGAACCGTCGGCGTCGGCGCGTCGGGCTATGAGGATTTGCGCCACTCGGTGATGAAAGTGCTGATGACCCTCCCCCAACAAACTCAGGTCCACCCCGGCCACATGCAAAGCACGACCATTGCCCATGAATGGGAGCACAATCCGATTGTGCGCTTTTGGCGCGGGCTGGCGCCGGATCAAGAACCGCGCCCATGCACGGTATTTGATCAAAGCGCAGTTCTTTTGGTCGAGGCCAGCGATTACGATGGCGGTACCAAATGTGTGATTCAGCGCGTGGACTGCGGCAGCCTGGACGTCGTCCCGGGCTCAAAAGTCCTGCTTTCCTAGGCCGACGCCTGCCCCACCCTAAAGCCCAACTCCGCTCGCCCCACCTTTGATCAAAATCACTGACCTGCGCAAAAGCTTTGGCGACAAAGCTGCTTTGGCTGGCGTTTCTCTCAACGTCAAGCAAGGCGAGGTTTTTGGGTTTGTAGGCCCCAACGGCGCTGGCAAGTCCACTCTGCTGAAATCGGTGCTGGGCGTGATCCGGCCGGATAGCGGTCAAATTCAAATCGGCGTGGGCAAGGATCAGATCGACGGCATTGCCAACCCAGTGGCCGCCCAGCGCTTAATCGGTTATTCACCTGGGGAAACCGCGCTTTATCAGCACCAACGCGCCGTCAGTTTTTTACGTTTCGCGATTTCGTTTCATCCCAATGCAGATTTGGATCTGGGCATGCGATTGCTTGAGCAATTTGGCTTGCCGCCGAAGCAAAAAATCAAGGGCTTCAGTCACGGCATGAAACGCAAAATGTTGCTGACCCAGGCGCTGGCGTCGCAAGCTCCGATTTTGATGTTGGACGAGCCAATGGAAGGCCTGGACCCCGACGCCCGACGCAAGGTGGAAGGCATGTTGGTCAAAGCTGCGCGCAGTGGTCGCACTGTATTTTATTCGTCGCATGACTTAGCCAGCGTGGAACGAATTTGCGATCGCGTGGCGTTTTTGCGTAGCGGGTTGATCATGGATATCGGCAGCGTCACTGAGATTTTGGAACGGGCCAGTCATTTCCTGCATTTGACCTTCCGCCAAGTCATGGATGCCGGGCAATTGCCGTCAGCAGAGGGTGTGCAATGGAAAGGCAGTGGCGCGCGCTGGCGCATGAGCTTCAGTGGCTCGCTGCAACAGGCTATGGAGTTGTTGCCGGGACTACCCATCGCCGGAATTCGCGACGGCGCCGGTCGGTTAGAAGATGTATTTGAAACCCTTTATGGGCCGGACCCTACTGCCGTATCTGAATCTGCAGTCACTGAACAAGGGGACGCCTCGTGTTAATCCGTCAAATGTTGCGCGAGCACGCCTTCTTGGCGATTGGCTATATGGGTCTGCTGGCGGTGAACTTTTTCGGCGCCATTTGGTTTTGGCCCGACCTGCGCCAGTATTTGAACGAGTTGACCGTATTGGCCAAGATCGTGCCGATGCAGATCGTGCAAAATCTGGTTTATATGGTCCAGGAGCACGGCTATTGGGCTTACTTTGGATTCCAACACCTGTTCAAAGGCGCAGGGATGGCCGGAATGATCGTGGCAGCCCTACTCGGTAGCTTGATGATTGCCCGGGAGGTGGACAACCGCACTGCCGAGTTTCTGTTCTCGCGCCCGGTTTCGCGCGCTCGACTGCTGCTGGTGCGCTGGGCGACTGGGCTGGTCCTGGTAATCGGGCCATTTTGGATCATCACTTGGATTGGCGTAGTTGCCAGTCCACTGATCGACGAAACCGTGGATGCTGCGGTGGTTTACTGGGCCACTGCCTATCTGTCCCTGTTTCTGGCGATGATTTTCACTGTGACGCTGGCCATATCCACCTTCGCTGACCATCAGTTGAAGCCAGCCTTGATTGTGATTGGCTTTATGTTCGTGAACTTCGCGATCTACATGGTCAAGACGCTGAATTCTTATTCGCTGTACAAGTTCATCGACTTGGATCGACTGATTCCGATGGCGGAAGGCATCTATCCAACTTGGCCTGCGCTCAGTTTTGGGTTAATCACCCTGATCGCCCTGGGTATTGGAATAAGGCGAATTTCGACACGAGATTTCTAAGATCACGTGCACGGGGATCTATCCCCAACCCGCAATTTCTGCACCATTTCATCAGGATCGCCTGCCATGGACTCCGATATTTGCAATATTGCACCTGTATTTTTACATATTCTGCATTTTTTGCAAATCGCTCGCGGTATTCTATGCCAACCTCAGCCCGCGGAGGGCTCCTCATGCCGACCCTTACTCAACCCCCCCATACTCCCGTGGAAACCGCCTGGAACCGCCAGTCCATCCTTAAGCACATGCAGGACAACGATGTACGTTTTCTGCGCCTGCAATTTACGGATATCACCGGCACCAACAAAAACGTCGAGGTCCCGGCCAGCCAATTTGAAAAGGCGCTGGACGGCGAAATCATGTTTGATGGCTCATCCATCGAGGGCTTCACCCGCATCGAAGAATCCGACATGCTGCTCAAGCCTAGTCTGGATTCCTACCGCGTCGATCCTTGGGGCAGCCGGGGCGGAGTCCACACCGCTACCCACGGCCAAATCGCATCTGTCATTTGCGACGTTTTCACCTCCGACGAGCGCGCCTTCGACGGCTGCCCGCGCGGCACGCTGAAAAAGGTTACGGCGCAGGCTGCTGAGCTGGGCTACGCGATGAACTGCGGCCCCGAAGCTGAGTTTTTTCTTTTCCAGCGCGGCGCAAATGGTGAAGCCACCACCGAGACCCACGACTCCGCCGGTTACTTCGACCTGGCGCCGATTGACCTGGGCGAAGAATGCCGTCGCGAAATCGTGATCGCGCTGGAAAAGTTGGGTTTTGAAATCGAAGCCGCTCACCACGAAGTCGCTCCTGGTCAGCACGAAATCGACTTCAAATACGACGACGCCCTGATCACCGCCGACCGCTTAACCATGTTCCGCTTCGTGGTGCGCCGCGTCGCCCGCGACATGGGCTTGCACGCCACCTTCATGCCGAAGCCAATCTTCGGTCAAAACGGTTCCGGCATGCACGTGCACCAGTCGCTATTCCGCGGCAAGGAGAACGCGTTCTACGACAAAAACGCTGCAAATGGCGGCATTTCCGACGAGATGCGCTGGTACATCGGCGGTTTGCTGCACCACGCGCGCGCGATGGTGGCGATCACCAATCCAACTGTGAACTCTTACAAGCGTTTGGTGCCAGGCTACGAAGCTCCGACCCACTTGGCTTGGTCGATGCGCAACCGTTCGCCGTTGATTCGCATTCCTGATCGACGCGGCATTGGTACTCGCGCTGAATTGCGCATGCCTGATCCGTCGTGCAACCCATACTTGGCTTTCGCCGTAATGTTGGCGGCTGGCTTGGATGGCATCAAAAACAAAATTGAGCCACCAGCTCCAGTCAGTGGCAACGTCTACCGCATGAGCGCGCGCGAGCGTTCGCGCCTAAAGATCAAGAGCCTGCCCGGCAACTTGGGCGAAGCTTTGGACGCCTTCGAAAAGGACAAAGTCTTGAAGGACGCCCTCGGCGAGCACACCTTCCAGCAATTCATCCTCGCCAAGCGCAGCGAGTGGAGCGAATACATCGCCGCCGTGCACCCGTGGGAGCTGGATCGTTACTTGACTTCGATGTAAATCGTAGCTGTAACTAGCAACGCTACACCGGGCAGACGAGTCTGCTCGGTGTTTTTCCTTGAACAGCTTCATTCCGCTCGACCGGGCAGGTCCGTTGACATTCTGTTAACACCACACGCGGTGGCGGGCATAGCCTAGACCTATGTCCTTTGCCCCGGATTCCCTGCGGGCCAAATCCAGCCGTATCGGAACTTATGGAGTGCTGGGTATTGGTATCGCATCAGCAATTGCGTTGATCTTGGTGGCTTGGGGTCCACTGGTCCAGCCGGAAAAGTTCGGACTACGTCGTTTTCAAGAGTTGAAAGCCGAAGCGGAGGACGGAATCCGCCGAAGATGGACTCGTTCGAATTCAACCCGCGACATCTCCCGAGTGGCTTTGGGATTGGAGTGGGATCGATTTGATTTACCACCCGAATCCTGGCAACCCGCTCTCAGTCCGCTCAGCAACGAGGTGGGCTCTTGGTTAGAGCAAAGGACCAATCGAGCCCCCAACTTTGATTTGTTGTTAGCAGAGTCGGAGCGCCATGAATTTCAAACCGGCGACCTGGAACGAGCGCTCACAGCATGTCGCGATGCGCTTCGGATTCGATCTGATCCGGTTCGCACGGCTGAGGCTCAATTGCGTTTGTTGCAATTGTCGCTGAAGGCCGAGCAAGTTGATCAAGCACAAGCTCCATGGAAGTGGATGGTTGAAAACCTTTACGGGCACGAAAGCCTAGATGGGTATTCCATCCTCGGCATCGGCTACTTAGCGCTGGGGAGCTCTGAAGTTGAATTTCCAGCCGAATTGCTGGCCGCTACGCATGAGAAGTTATCGGCGGCGATTACGGAAAGCCGCCTTCATTTTCCTGACCCAAATATCCATGTAATCGACGAAGGAGAAGAGAGAGTTTCTATTCAGGTCGGACAGAGCTTTCAAGAACTAACAAAATTGTTTGAGCAACATCGTTTAACCACTCCGGAGCTGAACGCCCTTTTTAGAGAATTTTTCCAACATCGTGTACTTGTTGCCCGATTCCACTTGTCTGAAATCCAGAAGATACCAATAGGCGTCAGTTTGCACAGAGGGGAGGACTACACGACATGTTCATTCCTCCAGCAAGGCAGCGACACCCTTTCCCTCGCCCTAGTTCCCACCGCCTCCTTGCCTGCAAGACTCAAAGACTATTTGGCATCTGACATCAGCCTAGAACATGGCTTCGAAATCCAAGTAGGGACTTCATCTGATGTGGACTCGGAAACGCTGACACAATCGCTGGCCTTGCCAAACACTGACTACCGGATTACCGTCAAACATCCGAATCCATCTTCTTTAGTGCGACAAGCGGCCATTCCCATTCAGTTTTTACGTTGGGGGCTAAGTGTGCTCGGCTTGCTTACACTTGTCACTGCGGTTGCAATTCACCGCGCAGTGTTACGGCAACAGCGTTTACAGCAAATGAAAACTGACTTTGTCGCCAACGTATCTCACGAACTGCGCACTCCAATTTCGTCAATCTTGTTAATGGCGGAGAACTTGGAAAACCAGCTCGTAACGGACCGAAAAAATGTTGACCGTTACCATCGATTAATTCGGCGCGAAGCCGTTAGGTTGCGTCGATTAATAGCCGACATCCTTGATTTTTCGCGCCTGAATCGCGGCAAGTTGCCTGCTATTCAGCTGACCCCAGTGAAACTTGTGCAATGGCAGCAAGACCTAACTGCCGAATTCCGCCAATGGAGCAAGGATCATCAGGTGCAACTTCGGGTAGAAGGCGAACTCCCTGCTATTCCCGTCATGTTGGACCCCGAAGCCTTACGTCGAGCGGCTTTCAATCTTGCGGACAACGCAAGGCGCCACAGTGGAAAAGCAGAAGTCGATCTGATCTTCGCGGCTTCGCCGGACACTGCCACAATTCGAATCCGTGATTTTGGCATAGGCTTAACAAAGGGAAGCGAAAAAAAGATCTTTGAGCCCTTTTATCAGGACTTGTCTGATTCAATTAAAGGAAAGGGCGCGGGTCTAGGCTTGGCAATTGTTGCTCAGATCGCACGATCTCACGGCGGCGAGGCAAGCGCCGCAAATGCTGACGGTGGCGGCGCCATCTTTAGCTTGACCATTCCTATTTCTCCAACCCAACATGATTCATAATGTCTGCGATCAGAGTACTTATCGTCGAGGATGAAGACCCGTTGCGCATGGCTTTAAATGACGCCTTAGCAGCAGAGGGCTATCTCGTCGAAGAAGCCGCAGATGGTGACATTGGCTGTCGCTTGGCTTTAGAAAATACGCCAGATGTCATTTTGTTGGACCTCATGCTACCGGGCAGAGATGGCTATTCCATTCTCAAAGAGGTTCGCCAAGCCCGAATCAATGTCCCAATCATCATCCTCTCTGCTCGCGGCGAGGAATGGGATCGTATCCAGGGTTTTGAATTCGGCGCCGACGACTATCTAGTCAAGCCCTTCTCCACCAAAGAGCTGTTGTTGCGCATGAGAGTCGCTCTGCGCCGGAATGGTGGTGATGATTCCAGCGACGACGTCTCGGCAGGGAAGCAAATCATTGGCGATGTAGAAGTCGACTTTGGTGGCTACTGCTTAGTGAAGGACGGCCAGCAAGTCGGCCTGTCGCGAAAGGAAATGGACCTGTTGAAATTTTTCCTCGGCCGCCCGGGCATCACTCTTTCCAGAGCCGAAATATTGGACCATGTATGGGGCAATGATGAGTTCCCGACAAATCGAACCATCGACACTCATGTCCTCAAATTGCGCAAGAAGCTCGAGCGCTGTCCCGACAACCCTAAGATTCTCATTACCGTGCATGGCGTAGGCTATAAGTTGGCACCTCAATAAACCCATTGACATTTCCTTGACATGGAATTGATTCCGGCATGACAACTTAGTCCGCTTACAAGGTGAGAATACAAGCATGAAATCACCCCTAATTCTCCTTTCTGTGATGGTGGCCATCTTTAGCCTGGCTCCGCAAACACTCTCCCAATCCCGGGTTCGGATCATTGCAGGCAATGGCAATGGAACAGGCTCTTTTGCTGCCGGCAAATCCGTTTCCGCCCGAGTATGGGACGGCGACCTCTTAGACAAAGATGGCAATCACGCAAAACGCATTTTCATCCCAATCGGATTGCCCAAAGTGAAGGAAGAGCTTGGCTCGATATGGCAAGATCAGACGATTAGTCGCAATGTAGAGAAGGCTATAAAGGAACTAAACTCGCTATGGCTATTAGTGAATCAGCCACAAGCTATGCCCGCTGCAATGCGATCAGAAGCGTTGGCGGCAGTTGCCGAGGCGCGAGGGCGAGCCTATTTAATGAATCAAGATTATGCCAATGCCTGGATTGCTGTCACCCTGATGGGCCTGGGCCCAGAACCTATTCTCTTAGATGGCATGACCCCGAACCTCGTCAAGTATTCGAGTGATGATGCTCAAGTAATGAAGCAGGCACTTGAAGTGAAAAGATTGAAGCACTTTCGCGATGAAGTGGCCAAAGCAGCCTCCGACCATTTTTCACTTGTTGCAGATCTCGGGATTGAAACTGCAGGCTACGAGTACCTCATCAACAACTTCGGTTTTCCGTCGGGGCTAACACGCACTGTAGTGGAGACCCATCTCCGTAACGGCGACATGGAGGCAATCCTCCAATTGGGGGTACGCGCAGTTCCTTCGTTGGCGACGGCAGTACTGTCGGATTTGGATGGAGTTGTGCACAGCTACTTGACTGATCCTCTTATTGCCTTAATCAAAGTTGATGAGCTCGCTGCATGCCAGCTGATGCTGAAAAATTTTGACCAGGGCGGCAACGAATGGAAGTTTCGCGTATTAAATGCTTTTGAGCGCATACCCGACCAGGGGACACTTATGTCAGAAGAGAATCGGTTTGGCCCCAATCCATATTGGCCGGACTTATTAGCACGTCTATGCCACAATCCAACCACCCGACTGCGCGCTTTGTCGCACATCAATATGAAGAACCGTGAAATCGTGACAAATTCTTCTTTGGTGGAAGGGCTCGCACGAGAATTCCACCAACTCTCGGCGGAAGACGCAATGGCTGTGCTAACGGCCTTTCCTTTTCAAAAGGGATATTACGACATCAAGGATCTATTGGACACTGCATTGCAAAGCGAGTTCGAAGACATCCGCCAACGAGCGATTCGGATGTATGTCGCTACCCAGGCATCGGCGGAAGCAGTTCTTCCTCTCGCCAACGATTCGTCGCCAAAAGTTCGGGCGGCGGTGGCTGACGCCTACACAGTGAGTTACATGTCAAGTCGTCGTAGGCACATTGAGGGAAACGAGGAAACACGGCGAATTCTTTTGGGTCTACTAATGGATCCTGAGCATGAGGTAAGGGAGCATGCAAGTCGCTCGCTCTGGCATTGGCACCATGTTTGCCCAACAGCTGAACTGTATTTACATTCCATTCCTCATCTATCCCTAAGCAGTAATGCCACGGAGATATTAAATAAGACTCGTACTTTACCAAATGAGGAAAGATCTAAGATCATTATAGAGATCGCGAAGAGTCGAAAGAGGGAGGTTTTAGAGGGTTTAGATGACTTCCTGTTCCAAGGAGACCTCCGAAGAGACTTTGATTGGGTCCACAATATTCTGCTTCAACGAATTCAGGACACAGAGTTTCCATTCTCCAGTCAGCAAGGTCGATCCCACTACACTCCAGATGGTCAAATTCAGAGCTTATTGGATAAACTGAGCGATCAAGACCCCAAGCAAGCAGCATTTGCATTTACCTTAGCCTTTGAATCTGGGTTCCCACAAGCACTCCGCGGATATAACAACCGCTACATCGAGGATAGCCTCAATGAAATGCCAGTGATCTCTACAGAGTATTGCCTTCTCACCCTGGAGAGTGTCGATGAAAAAAGTTACTGGGCGTTGCGAACGGCCGTTGACAACTTAATGGATCGCGATGAGGAAATTGACGACCGAATTGCCCTAGTAGTTGCCTCCAATGATCGACCACTACTCGCTCGTTTATGCGCCTTAAAGCTTTTGATTCGCCGCGGGGTTCCTCAGGCCGAAGATTCCGCGTTGGCCTTCTTAAGCGAGCTTCCTCCTACAGCGGGGAGCTACATTGACTACCCAATAAAGGAAATGTATTTCCATGATCCTGTTCGGCAAGGCAAGTTTCTTGATCAGGTTTGCACAGAACCCATTATTTCAAGCCCTATGGGGAATTGGTTCCTGAAGCACTTCGATCAAACGGCAGATCCAAGGCGGTTCATCTCAATCTTACTTGGCCCTTCCTACTTCGAGGACTTTGGCGAGTCATCAGGATTGATGAGAGAGGCACTAATGCTGATCCGAAGTCAAGGTCTAGAAAAACAATTCATAGCCGAGATTATTCGTTCAGCCAAAGCAACTAGTAAGCATGTGTACTATTATGCATTCCGCTGTATCGAATCCCATCGCGACCCAGTTTTCATTCCAGCCTTGGGAGAGATCTCGGTGGGCCAAGGACCGAGAACCAGATTTGGTCAAGAACAAAGCTTGATGGCAGTGGAAGTGCTAGAAGGCTATCAATCCGAACAAGCCGCCAAAGAACTTCTCCAATGCCTAGGATCGGTTAACGACGAAACCATCCGCAACAGAATCACCGCCGCCCTCAACCATATTCGTGAATACCATGAGCAAAAGGCGTACTGGGAAAGCATCGAAACCGCCGCTCCGAACCGCGACACTGCCGTCAATGAACTGCTCGCCATGCTAATTGATCCTGATCCTGAAATCCGTGCCGCAGCATTGGCGGGTCTAGTGCCTTTGAAGGCAGCGGAAGCGATTCCGCGGGTGATTCCGTTACTGAAGGACGAAGATAAGGATGTGCAGGCCGCAGCGAAGAAGACGCTGGCTGAGCTGCAGAAGATTCGGGTTACAAGCGAGGGGGAATAGCTTGACCAGCGGTGGCTCAGGAGGAAGTTTGTGCCTCCTTCTGGGCTGCTAGCTTAATCGCTTGGTCGATCGAATATGCAAACGGTTCCGGGTCCGCCTGACCAGTGCGTGCAATGTCATAAGCCGCACCATGCATCGGGCTGACGCGGAGGATTTTGCCGCCGACGAATAGGGTGTAGGCTTTGTTGCGGCCCATTAGCTTGAGTGGGATGAAGGCTTGATCGTGGTATAGCGCAATGACCACGTCCCACTTACCTTCAGCACCTTCAATGAAGACGGAGTCGGGCACGGCCGGGCCAGCGGTTTCGAAGCCGTATTCGGTTTGGGCTTGGTCGATTCCTGGCTTGAGGATTTTGCTTTCTTCTTTGCCAAAAGCACCGCCTTCGCCGGCGTGGGGATTTAATCCGGCTAGTACTACGCGCGGATTTTCTATTCCCAACACTTCGCGCGCGGCTTCGTGAGCAATGCGCACTTGCTTGGCGATTTGATTGATCTCGATACTACCGACCGCTTGACGCAATGCCATGTGCCGGGTTGCAATCAACACCCGCAGTTTGCCATTACACGCCAACATTCCGTAACGCGGCGACCCGCACAACTCGCCGAAAATTTGAGTTTGACCTTCGAAGTTGTAGCCCGCTAAATGCATCGATTCTTTATGAATCGGCGGCGTGACGACGGCGTCGGCGCGGCTTTCTAGGGCCATGTTGGCAGCGCGCAAAACTGCCTCTACTGACGCAAATCCGAACTCACTATGCGGCACCCCATGATGCGCGGTTGGAACTGGAGATTCAAGTTCCCACACCGGAATCGGCGCGTCAGCCGAGACGTCGAAACCAACGCTGGCATCGGGCACGGCTTGCAACTCCACCTTAATTCCACATTGATCGGCGATGCTGCGTAACGCAGCTACATGCCCAAGCAACAACGGTCGACAGCGCGCACGTACTTCGGCGCGGCTCAATACGTTCAAAGCGACCTCGGGGCCTATGCCGCCGAGGTCGCCTTGGGGTATGGCGAGGCGTGGAATCACATCGCCATTTTAGGCTCGCTTACAGATGTTCGAGACGAACTCCGTAGGCTGTGACAACTACTTGGTAGTTGATTTCAGGCAAATTTGGATGCGACGGAGGCGGTGTGACCTTCAAGTAGAAGAAAGTCGCTGCATTGCCTGCCGGAGACATTTGCGCCAGCGCCGAAATTGGAATTTCGGCTGCGTTCTTGTGCAAAGTGGTCTTGCCGTTTGCCAACCCAGACTGCAAACAAAGTTCGCCGCCGATGTAGGCCGATGGCGTCCAAACCCATGCCGAAATCCGCCCATTCGAGACCCGGAAGCGAGGAACGAGCATGTAGCCTTCCTTTTGCAGGCCCATTGCGCCCCAATTCCAACGGTCATTCAGTAATCCGTAGGGCAGGCCATCTGCGTCGATGACGTCGCTCTTAATGTCTGGGCTGCAAATGCCCAGGGTGGCAGGGTAGAAGGCGGGAGCAAATCCCGGATCATCAAGGCCGCGTCCGTCCCAGAAGATCAGATCCAAAGTAGGATCAATCTTGCAAGGAAGACTACCGACGACCGGGTTTTCACCGCGATCGAGGTCGCCCTGAGTGTTTTCGCCTCCGACCACCTGGGAATTTAAACCCAGGAGCAAAGCCGATACCCCGACCACCGTTCCGAGGCCCATGGCCAAACGGGAAAGGCGGGAGGTGTTGCTTAGGAAGGAAAGATTCATGCTTTAAGCAGCGAAGAACGCTGGTTCAGAAGCCTCAAATTCAGACCGGCAAGGGTCATGCTCCTTAAGGCGGGAGAGCAGCTCCGGGCTGTCACGTAGCCACTTTTTGGCTGACTCCATGACTTGTGGATGCTGAAGACGGATACGTTGCAGCATTTCAGCAGCAGCATCCAGGTCGTCGAGACTGACGTGTTCGACGACGATGTTGAACAGTACGAAGGCGAAATTCGGCTTGCGGTGCACTATGCCCGAAGCCAAAACCCAGCGGTACATGCGCAATGCCCGGGAGTAGTTATGCGCCCGGTCATACAACATGCCCAACTGTATAGCTGCGTGCGCGCGGTTGGTTAGCCGTTCGGAGCGCAAAAATACCTGATGGTAAGATTGGGAAGCAGCTTCAAATTCACCTTGAACTTGGCAGACAAAGCCCTTGTAGAGTAGGGCTTCGGCAAATTTCGGCTTGAGACGCAGCGCTTCTTCAAGAAGTTCGCGTCCGTAGGCCAGATTATCGTCGGTGCGTGACTTCAACAGCTCCATGGAGCAGGTGCAAGCACCAGTTTGCTTGGCGGCTTCGGCGACCGGGCTGGCTTCGTCGTTACGGAAACTATCGATCACCACCGGCTCTTCAGCCACACTCAACAAGTACTTGTCGTCAGTGGCGAGCAGCACATAAGCCTTGCCCAATTGGTAGAGGGCAGAGGCCAAGCGGCGGATGATTTCCGAATCGGTCAGACCTTCGAATAGGTCTTGACCGCGCAACCGGCGTAGGCGCTTAGCCAACGATCCAGGAACTGCCAAATCGCGGTGCGCCAGAGCTTGCAAGCGGATGGCCTGGAAGAATTCACCACAATCGGTGCACACTTCCATATGAGCCAGAGTGCGACGCGCGGCATCCTCGGGCAATTCCTGGTCTAGCAACGCACTTAAATCACGTTGGAAGCCGGCACACAGCAGTCGGTTGCTAGACCGAACGTTGCGAATTGCGCTTAGGAAACCGGAGCGATCACTCATTTTTGCTCCGAGCCTGGGGTCAATGATTCGTGGCAGACAGCACCACGCTTGGCGGCACGGTTGACAGCTTGGCGATCCAAGGCGTTTTGTCCGGCACTAAATTGGCGCTTCATAATGGTGAAGATCTTGCGACGAGCGCGGAAGATCATCATCTTTAGATTTTCAACCCGTACATCCAATTCAGCTGCGGCTTCCTTGTAAGGAAGACCGTCGGCTTCAACCAGATACAACGCGCGCTTTTCACGTGGAGTGAGGCAACGGTAGGCGTGTAGGTAAAAATGCAGGTAAAGCGACCAAGCACCGACTAAATCGTCGTGGGCTTCACGGTCAGCAGTGGCGTCGAGCGGATTGGCGATGGAAACGTCCTCGAGTTCACGAGGTACATTTTCGTCCATCTCTCGGTCTGTGACACTTAGCGAGAGGGCGTGGTTTCGCTGCGCCTTGCGCGAATGTTTGAGGACAGTATTCCTGATGATGGAATGCGTCCAATTGCGAAAGGCACCTGGCCGGTCAGGCTTAAACTTGAATGGGTAGCGGTAGATGTTGAAGAACACCTCCTGCAGCACATCGGCCGCATCAACCGCGTAGAAACTGCGCCTGAGATGGTGAAAAATCAGCCGCATTACCCCTTCGTTGTTTAGCTCGTAAAGCAGTCCGAATGCTTCGTTGGAGGCAGAATCTCTATAGACCCGCATGAGCGCGGTGGAGAGCTGGTCTCGCTCTTTCACCGTTGCATCGGACAACCTATCAGCCGCTTGAGTAAGCTCCTCTTCGCCTGAGCGCTGACCGAATTCGCGGAGTCGTTCCGCGAAACTATCTAGCTGCTCTTGTTTTAGGGAGGCGAAGGTCATGATTGGGGAGTGAGAAACAGGTATTTCAGCCTAGGGGCGCCCGGTACGGGCGGTAACCTGAAATGACCTGGAATTTTTTCACTTGAGACTAAAGTTTACACCGTCAAGTGCCGAGTGGACCTTCTAAAAGCGAGTGGGTCTCAATTTGTAACCCATTTGGCGCCACCCACAATGCGGAAAGGTTGTCCGCCTTCTACACAATTGTACGGCTCAAAATCCGTAACTCCTTGCGAGGAAAGCACTTCTTCGTCTAGCCATGCCTTTCCGGTGCCCACTTCCAACGGCATTGCCATCCAGGCCAAAACTGCATCGGCGACGACCTCCGGCTTGCGCCACATTTCCGGACCACCCATTTTGTGGTTGATCGAGGCCTGAGATTCCACAATCGTAGCCGGCCACAACGACGCCACGCAGACGCCGTCGGCTTTGACTTCGTCGGCTAGGCCGAAGGACATCAGGGTCTGGCCGAACTTGGACATGCAATAGCCGACCTTGCCCTTCATCATCGCGACCTCAAGCGGAGGCGAAATATTCAAAATATGGCCTCCGCCCTGCTCAACCATGGCTTCCAGACACAATTGCGCAGCCAAAAACGGAGCGCGGGCATTGACCTGATGCACCAAATCAAAGCGCTTGAGCGGAGTTTGGCGAACGGGCTGCACCCACAATGCACCGGCATTGTTGACCAGCAAATCTATGCGGCCGAATTTCTCCAAGGTCGCCGCCACCATTTGTTTGACGTCGTCCTCTTTGCGCAAGTCGGTGCGCACTGCCAATGCTCTGCCGCCAGCGGCTTCAATTTGTTCAACCGTGTCGTGAATACTGCCCGGCAGCAGCTCTCGTGAACGCTCACTTTTGGCGGCGATGGTGACCGCACAGCCGGCCTCGGCCAAGCGCAGCGCGATGGCTTTGCCTATGCCTCGACTGGCTCCGGTGACTATGGCGACTTTGCCGGATAGATCCGGCAGCGGGAAAAGGCAGTCTTGTAGTTGGCTCATGGCGTCGGCGTGATGCGGTTTCGAATTGCCGGCTTGGAATTAGCCGTTGTTTTTGATGTCCTCATCGCGCAATACACGACGCAGTAATTTCATCATCGAACTCTTCGGCAGTTCTTGGCGCACCACGTATTCGCGCGGCACCTTATAAGCCGCTAATCGCTCGCGGCACCAGGCGTCGAGCTCTTTGGTGGTGGCCGATTCACCCGGCTGGAAGACGACAAAAGCTTTGACCGACTCGCCACGTTTTTGATCGGGCACGCCGATGGTGCAAGATTCGAATACTGCAGAATGGGATTGCAGTACACGATCGATTTCGTCGGGGTAGATGTTGTAACCGCCCGCGATAATCATGTCTTTTTTGCGGCCAACAATGCGCAAGTAGCCTTCTTCGTCCATGATCGCCAGGTCTCCGGTGTAAAGCCAACCGTCCTTGATCATTTCGGCGGTTGCTTCAGGCCGCTTCCAATAGCCCTTCATGATTTGCGGGCCTTTAACGATCAATTCGCCTTCTTGGCCAAACGGCATCTCGCGCTTGCCTTCATCGGCGTCGACGACTCGCGCATCGGTCGACGGGAACGGTACGCCAATGTGACCGATCTTGCGTTTGCCTTCCAACGGGTTGCAAGTCACCACGGGTGACGTTTCTGTCAAGCCGAAACCTTCCACGATCTTGGCCCCGGTCAGCGATTCAAACCGCATTTGCACATCTTCGGTAAGCGGCGCCGAACCGGAGAAACACGACTTAACGGACGACAAGTCAATTTTGTCGATGCCTGGATATTGGTTGATGGCGTTGAACATCGCCGGAACCGCCGGAAACAGGGTTACGCGGTGTTTGTTGATGCTCTTGATCAAACCAGGAATGTCGCGCGGGTTGGGTACCAGCACCAAACATGCAGCAGCTTGCAGCGGCCACGCCATGCAAATAGTCAGTCCAAAAATATGGAAGTAAGGCAGTGCCGCCAGCAAAACTTCCTTGCCGACTTCCACGCCTTGGAACCACGCCTGCACCTGTTGCAAGTTGCAGCTGAGATTGCGGTGAGTCAGCATTGCGCCCTTGGACACACCCGTTGTCCCACCGGTGTATTGGATCACCGCGACGTCGTCCATCTTCGGTCGAGTTTTCGATGGTGTAGGCGTTGTGTTTTTCACCAACTCCTTGAAGAATGAAATGCCGGTGCCTGGTGCAACTTTGGCGCACAGCGGCGGGTCAGCTTTTTTCAATTTCAATGGCGCCAGCAGATTCAACGGGAAACGCAAGTACTCCGGAATCGACGCAATGATGTATTCGCGCACCGGCAACTTGCCTTTCAGTGAACGCACTTTCTGGTCATAGAGATAGTCGGCAACAATCGCAATTTCACAGCCAGCGTCGTTCCATTGATGCTCAATTTCCGGCGGCATATAAAGCGGATTGGTCATCACCGCTTGCGCGCCCAACGACAGCACGGCCAAAAAGGAAATCACCGTTTGCGGCAGGTTTGGCAGTTGGATCGCAACGCTAGTATTCGCCACCACACCCTTGGCTGCCAACGCGGTCGCCAAGCGGTCGACTTGGTCTTTAAGCTGCGCATAAGTCAGCTTGCAGTTCATAAATACAACGGCCGGCGCGTCGGGATGTTCGCGTGCGGATTTTTCGAAAAAATCGATTAGGGTATCGTCTTCAAAAGGAACCGAGGCGGGGACTCCTTTTTCGTAAAAGCGGTGCCAAATTCTTTCCTGCATGGCCTCAGCTTACCCCTGCGCCATGGTTTGCGGCAAAATGAACTCCATGGAAACCACCGACGGCAGCGGCTGGCTACGCGCATATGCTGAAGCGCCGCAGATTCTGCACGAATTCGCCGCGGCCGAAGATCCCGACGGCTTGGTGCGCGCGGCATTGGCTTCGGTTTTGGCTACGACCACAGGAAATCCGGCAACTGGATGCCAGGGCCACAGGCACAATTCCGTGCTCGAGTTGGGCTGCGGCACCGTTTGCATGGCCGCCGACGTCGCGGCTCGATTAGGAGCTATATGGATAGGGCTGGATTCGTCGCTTGAGGTGCTGCAAACAGCGGCCAAGATTGGCCAGCAGGGTAGGAACGTGAGCCGTCGGCGTGCTTGCTTGGCCCGACGTGCTGGGTCGGGTCAAATACTGTGCGCTCGGGCAGAGCAACTGCCGCTGGCAGACGCCACTTTTGACGCGGTGATTGCGGCCTGGATGTTGAGCTATATGCCCCCGCTGGCCTTCATTTCGTGCCTGCAAGAATGCCGACGTGTGCTGCGGCCTGGTGGGGTGATTTTGGCAGTTGAAAATGCGGCTCATGCCACCGGGATGCCGCTGGACGGGCGGGTGGATCGGCTGTTGGATTCCGGCTTTAAACTGGCCGCCGAGGTGGAGACCGAATTGCGCTTCTCCAACCGTCAGCGTGCACTTGAGGTCACACGTTTTCTGATGGGGACAGCGGCTCCAACTCCGAATGCACAGGGATGTATTCCGCATCGAGTGAGCTTGCTCCAATTATGCCTTTGATAGCAGCGCCGCGCCCGGACGCATGCCAAACCCCTTTGTCCTTCCAGAAAAAATCGACGTCGCGGGATTGGGTCATGTCAGGTCGGCGAAAAATTTTCCAGGTTCGGGCGGTTCCTTGCTGCGCCTGAATCGGTTCACAATGGCGACGGAATTCATCGGCTTCGAGGCCAAATTCGTCATTGCGACCATCCACCGCCCCGCCGCGGCCGATGGGAATAAAGCGGTAGAGGTGCCACGCATGCAGGTTCAGTCCACGGTCGACTCGGCCTTGCAATTCGGCGGCCAACAACGGTAATTCAGCCATATTTGGCCGGCAAATCACACTACCGACGGTCGCTTGTTTGCCGGATTTACTCAGCCGATCGAGCCGATCTTCCACCACCGCCCGATGCCCACCGCGCGGCTTACGCAGATAGTCGTGCGATTCAGCGGTCGCTCCATCCAGCGGCAAAATGATGCGATCGATGGCGTCGGTAGTTTCCAGTTCTTTGCGCCAAGCCACGCCGTTGGTATTGAGTTGCACCACCATGCCCAACTCTTTTGCGCGCGCGCCGACGCGTTGCAGGTCGCCTGGCCACAGTAGCGGTTCGCCGCCGCCGAGCACGACGCTGGAATAACCATTGCTCGCAGCAAACCCCACCCACCGCAGCGCTTCGCTTTCGTCGAGCGCATTGAAACCCAAATCACTGCCGCAAAAACGGCAGGCCAGATCGCACTTAGGCAGCAGGAAAACGGTGGCAATGCGCACGTTGCGCAAACTATAGGACAAGCGTTTGGCCGAAAAAACGTTCTACTGGATCGTTGCGCTAAATACCGACGTCTTACTGTTCATCTGTATTGCTTGGAACCAGATGTCGATGCCACTGCTGTGGAGCGGCGGAACACCACGAGTGAAAGATGCGTTGCCGGCGGCGTCGGTCATTTGGTACATGCCGATTTGAATGGGGCTGTCGATATCCAAGTCCAAGCCGAGTTGCGGCAAGGAATGCGTGCCGAGGCCAGTCAAACTGTATACCGCCCAACATTTTTCATTTGGATTGGCGCCGGCTAAGTACAAAGTGCTTTGACTGCCTTGCACTAAATGATCGACTTGAGTGATGCGGAAGGCGTCGAGATGGCTGCCGTCGTTGCCGTGAACGCGCAGCTCGTAATCGATCAGCACGCCGTGGGTGTTGAGGGTTTCGTCGGAGATATGGAAGGTCCAATCGCCGTCGGCCCATTCATCCCATGAGCGCACTGAGGTGAACACGTAATTCACCAAATCGTGTTTGGTGTCGATGCGTTCTTTGGTGAATAGCGAGCGTGTACCGTCGGCCGAGCGCACCCAAATTTTCAAATTGCCGACGGCGTTATGGGTGGCGTTGAGGATGAACTCAATATGTTCGGTGCGCATGTGATCGGGCACCGGAATGGTGAATTTAAGGCCGTTCGAGTCGTCATCGGGGATGGATTGGTTTACCGGGATGACGCCTGAACTATAGGTTTGCAGCGCGGAAACGTTGGTCCAGCTGGCGGCGGTTTGGGCCACGGCGGCGGCGTCAAGCGCGCCGAAACCGTAGTTGTCATTGAAGTCATGGCCGGCCCCGTTTTGGATCCAATTACTTTGGGCAGGATCGACCATGCGTGCGCTGTGAACGATCACGTGTTGCATGTCGCGCCAAGTCAAGTTGGGGTTGGCTTCCAGCGCCAACGCGACCATTCCACTGGCCAGCGGTGCGGCCGAAGAAGTGCCACCAAAGGTGGTGGAATATCCAATGGTGTCGGTAGTGGTGATCTTGCGCGTATTGCCGGAGGTGTGGGTCACCGCCATCATCGACGAACCAGTTTCATTGAAGTTGGAGCGCTCGTCGGCGTCGCCGATGCCACCGATTGCAATGGTGTAACGCGACGATGCGTACGGGTCGTAATCGACACGGTCATCGAATTGACCGCCGTTGCCGGCCGCCCACACAAAAATTTCCCCGAGACCGCCGCGTCCTGTGGCGATGGAAGTTTCAATGGCCAACATTTCGGACGGCGACATGGTCCACAAAGTGCCGTCATCGAAGGGCCCCCATGAACAATTTTTGAGGTCATTAATTTGGTTTTTATAGACCAGATTGGTGGCTGTGGTCGCCGCGTCGCCGTAAATCAAGTTGCACCAATCGGCGCCATAAGCCATGCCGACGACTCCAAGGCCATTGCCTTCCACGGCGGCTGCGACGCCGGCCACTCCGGAACCATGTTCCGAAACTGCGAGAGTGGAGGATCCAGCCGAGTTGTAATTGGCGGCGAGGTCTTCATGGCCCCAAGAAGAGCCACTATCTACTATGCCGATGGTCACGCCGGCGCCGGTGTAGCCGAGGTTCCAGGCGGCGTCGGCGTTGCAGTCGATGAGCGGGTCGACGGTGTTGACTAGATGCCACTGTTGATCAAACAGCGGATCGGACGGCAAACTACGGTTTTGCAGCGGCTGGCGCGTACTGAGATGGACTTTGCCGATGCCAAAAATGGGTTCTAGAACGTGGCTGAGCCGGATGGCGTCGGCGATAGTTGTACCTACAACCACCTGCAGGCCGGGGATATTGGTGGACTCGATGCTGGCCGCGTCAGCCGTCAGCATTTGCTGCAGTAATTCCACATTGGAAGTCAATACCATGACCTTGTTTGTCACCCAAAACAAGTTGCCGGTGCTTAATTGAACCGCAGCCCCAGCGATGCCGTCGGGATTGACAATTTCATAAGCACCAAAGCCGTAACCACTTTCGAATACATGAACTTGCGGCTCTCCAGCCACTTGCGCTCCGGCCCAGGAGGCCAGCAAAGGAGGAAGTAGCAACGACAGTATGAGGGGTGAAGGTCCAGGCATCAAGTTTGGGAATGGCCGACTGGGGATGACCTGATGGAGTCAAGCCTCCCTAATATGTTTGGAGGGAGTAGACCGAAGGCCGGTTCCCCATTCATGGGGATATTCAAGTCTACCCCATCATTCCCATGCACCCCGCCCAACTCCCCGAACCGCAGCTGCTCAAAGATTGCCGACGCGAAAATACCCGCGGATCGGGCCCAGGCGGCCAGCACCGTAACCGCGTGGCGACGGCGGTGAGGATCACCCACATGCCGACCGGAATCATGGGTCAGGCTTATGAGCGCCGGTCGCAAAAAGACAACGCCCGGGTGGCAATATTTCGCCTGCGGCTGAACATTGCCTTGGAGTTTCGCAAGCCGCTCGAGGATCAAGATTTCGCCATCCCCTACCAACCGCCGACGGAATGGCTCAGCCGTCGTAAAGGCACCAAAATCCGCGTCAATCCCGAGCACGACGACTTCCCGGGGCTGCTGGCGGAGGTGCTCGACTTATTGCAAATTCACCGGGACGACCTGCCTAAGGTTTCTACCCTGCTCGGCGTCAGCCCATCCCAATTGATCAAATTTTTAGGGTCCGAATCTCGGGCCTTGCATCAGCTCAATGAGCGGCGCAAAAAAGCGGGCATGAAGCCGCTCAGAGGCTGATCTTGGTGGGTATAGGAATTCTCTACATATTTAATGGGTGATTACTCTCTGGACATCGCGCAAAGGTAGAATTAACAGAAGAATCTCGTGTGCCGTGAAGGGCTTCCAAAACTGCCCTTGCACCATTCGCAACCACCAGCTTGTCATGAACCAAGAATCTAAACGCCTTAGCCTCACGCTACTTTTCGTGAGCGTGGCACTACTCGGTCTAATCCTTTCGTCTTGCGGCGGCTCCACCTCCGCAAACGGGAGTTCCACCGGTAGTAATGTCCAAGCCCTAATGAGTGCTCGTGACCTCACCGAGGCCGACGTCACCGCAGCCCTCAAAACCTACACTCCGACCGGGGCTAAGGATGACTACATGATTTTTGCATCAGGTGGCCATGGCGGTAACGTCATCGTTATCGGTGTGCCAAGCATGCGGATCCATAAGTACATCGCGGTTTTCGGCCCAGAACCATGGCAAGGCTATGGCTACGGTGACCAAACCTCGGGCCTGCTTGCCAGTGGCAACCTAGAGGGAGAAGACCTCGGCTGGGGCGACGTCCACCACCCGGCTCTTTCCGAAACCGCCGGCGATTACGATGGTGAGTACTTGTTTGTTAACGACAAAGCCAACGCTCGCATTGCAGTCATCGACCTGAAGGACTTTGCTACCAAACAAATCGTTCAGTCTGGCTTGATCGAAAGCGATCACGGTGGCTGTTTTGTGACGCCAAACACTGAGTACATCATCGAGGGTTCCCAATACCCAGCACCGCTGAACGGCGAATATGCCCCGATTTCGGAGTACAAAACCAAGTACCGCGGCGCTGTGATTTTCTGGAAGTTTGATCGCGAAAAAGGTCGGATCGACAAGAGCTCGTCCTTCGCCATCGAATTGCCACCTTATATGCAGGACCTAGCCGACGCTGGCAAGCTTGCAACAGATGGCTGGATGTTCCTGAACTCCTTTAACACCGAAATGGCCATTGGCGGCAACCTTGATGGTGAGCCACCATTGGAATCTGGTGCTTCCCAGAACGACATGGACTACATGTCCGTCATCAACTGGCGCAAAGCAGCTCAGGTCGCTGCCGATCCGGCGAACACCACGATGAATTCGGGCTTGCCATTGATTTCCATCGAGACTGCTGTAGCCAACGACCTGCTGTTTGAGGTCCCTGAGCCAAAGAGTCCTCACGGTTGCGACGTCACTCCTGACGGCAAAGAAATCGTCGTTGCTGGCAAATTGGATACTCACGCCACGGTTTACAACTGGGCGAAAATGAAAGCCTTGATCGATGCCAAGGATTTCACTGGCAACGACACCTACGGCATCCCGATTTTGGATTTCCAAAAATCCATTCGCGGTCAAGTAGAAATCGGCCTCGGCCCGCTCCATACCCAGTTCGACGGCGACGGCAATGCTTACACTTCAGTTTTCATTGAAACCGTAGTGGCCAAATGGTCGCTCAAAGATCTCAAAGTGATTGAAAAGCTGCCGGTGCACTACAACATTGGTCACTTGATGGCGGCTGAAGGCGATACCGTCAGCCCTGACGGCAAGTACGTGGTAGCCATGAACAAATGGGCTTTGGACCGCTTCCAGGACGTCGGGCCGCTGCTTCCTCAGAACTTCCAGTTGGTGGATATCTCGGGAGAAAACATGCAGTTGCTTTACGACATGCCGCTGCCGCTAGGCGAGCCTCACTACGCTCAAATGATTAAGTCGGACAAGTTGCATCCTGAGCGTTCTTACCCAGTCGGCACCGATCCACTGATGGACCGGATTGATCCGTTTGCAGTTGCAAATGGCGACGAGCGGATTGAGCGCAAGGCGGACGGCGTGCACGTCTACATGACGGCGATTCGTAGCCACTTTAAGCCGGATACGATCAGCGTCAAGAAAGGTGATACGGTGCACCTGCACCTGACCAATGTTGAAACCGCCCACGACGCAACCCACGGTTTCTGCATTGGCTCGTACAACATCAACGTGTCTCTTGAACCTGGCGAGCACAGCAACATGACCTTCGTGGCAGATCGTGCCGGCGTATTCCCGATGTACTGCACCGAATTCTGTTCGGCGTTGCACTTGGAAATGGCTGGTTACTTCCTAGTGGAAGGTTGATCCCTTAAAGTCATTTCCTCAAGGGGCGGGCGGCCATTGGCTGCCCGCCCCTTCGAAATAGATGCAAAGCAAAAAGGAAAGCCTGCTCGTTTTTTCGCCGCTCATCGGCCTTGCATTGCTTGCGGTCGCCTGGGCGATCCCAGCCAATTCAGCGCAATCAGTAAGCGAAAAAATGACCCCTCTGCCGCCAGCCCCAGCGCGGCCAGTGCACGGCATTCAAGTTTCCAATGAAAGCGAACTCAAACGTTTGCTTACGGAAGCGCCTCAAGGCAGCATTCTGCTGCTTGATCCTGGGAAATACCAAGGGCCAATTCTTATTGAACGGGGCATCACAGTTTGGGGCCCGCCCGAAGCAGTCATCGTTACTAGCGGTGAGGGCACAACGGTTCGCTTACATGGAACTGGATCTTCGGCAATTGGCTTCAGTATTCAAGGCAGTGGCTCGCGCTACGATTTATTGGACGCCGCGTTGGAATTACAAGGCGAGGACCTGCAAGCCATCGGCCTGCACATCACCGAAGCCGTTTACGGCATCATTGCCAACCGTAGTAAAAGGATTAAGCTCAGCGAAAATTATGTCGTCGGCACTGGCCAAGAAGCCATGGGTCTACGCGGCGATGGCATTCGGATTTGGGAAACCTATGACTCCGAAATCAGTAATAACCGGATGCGCGGTGCCCGCGATATGGTCATTTGGTATTCCAGTGGCAATCAGATTTTCCAAAATGAAGTTCGCGATTGCCGTTATGGAACTCACTTGATGTACAGCCATGACAACCAAGTCAGGCAAAATAAATACGTCAACAATGTGGTGGGATTATTTTCGATGTATACTCAAAGGCTGCACTTGGAAGATAATATTTTTGCAGCCTCGAGTGGCAGTGCCGGTATCGGTCTCGGTATGAAAGAATCAAGCGATCTGCGGCTAATCAACAATTTATTTATTGGTAATGAACGCGGCATGTATTTCGATAATTCACCCTTCGAAAAAGACACCACCATCGATATCGAAGGCAATCAATTCTACTTTTCATCAGTAGCGCTAGATTTTCACGAATCACCCAAAAATGTGATTCTCAAAAACAACCTGTTCCGCTCCAATTGGTCGCTGATTTCTGTTTCTGGCCGAGGAGATGCCATGGCTGTTCAGACTTCCGGCAATGATTTTGACGGCTACCGAGGTTATGATTTGGATCAAGACGGGTACGGGGATATTCCTTTTGAGGAACGGTCCATGTCCGAGCAACTCATCTCCGCGCACGAAACCCTTGCCCTGTTCCGGGGCACGCCAGCAGCGGGTATGTTGGAAGCTATAGGCCAGCTTCTCCC
The DNA here is from genome assembly GCA_014382805.1 of Planctomycetota bacterium. Taxonomy (GTDB): domain Bacteria; phylum Planctomycetota; class UBA1135; order UBA1135; family UBA1135; genus JACNIZ01. The sequence goes on along the minus strand of JACNIZ010000273.1, from coordinate 1,198 downwards.
CTTGTACCAGCCGACCGCCTTGCTGCGTGACGAAACACCGGCCATGGGTAAATCCAACCTGGAATTAAAAAACCGATGAAAATCGAGTTTCAGAAGATTGCCAAGAGCTTCGGCCGCCAACATGCGCTGGCTGGCGTCGACCTGACTTTTGAATCCGGAAGTCGCACCGCTTTGGTTGGTCCAAATGGCTCGGGCAAGTCCACTTTGATTCGCGCCTTGATGGGTTTCATTCAATGCAAGGGCGCAATCTTGGTCAATGACCAACCGCTGCGACGTCAACCTGCGTTGGACCACACTCTGGCGTACATTCCGCAATTTGCGCCCCAAACACGCGCCCCAGTTCAGGATTTGGTCGAAGCCGTTTGCCTGCTGCGTGGACTGCACCTCACCGACGTCGCCGCTTGCGCTGAGGAGCTTGCTTTTGATTTAGAAGCAAACATGAAAAAGGAAGTCGGTGCTCTTTCCGGGGGAATGCGCCAAAAACTGATGATTGGACTAGCGTTGGCGGCGCCGGTGGAACTTCTGGTAATGGATGAGCCCACTGCAAGCTTAGACGCCGCAGCTCGGGCGGCATTTTTACAAATGTTCGATCGAATTGCTGGCGATACGACGGTCATTTTGGCCAGCCATCGCCCAGATGAACTACGCAGTTTGGTCGACCACATCGCGTTGCTTCAAGATGGCCAAGTGGCGTTCCATGGTGGCGCTCGAAATTTCCTTTCGCAAAAATCGCAAACTGTGGTCGAGCTACGCTGCGACTTGGATGTAGACCAAACTTGGCTGCGTGAACTCGGCTTCAAACGAGTGCACCCGCAACAATGGATTGGCATTTTTTCAGCCAATCATAAGGAGCAATTACTTAAAGACCTTGGATGGAAAAGCCACGCATCCGTGCTCGATCTCATTGTGCATGACGTTGAAAACGTAGACTTAGATTCCTTACAAGAGGATAGTCATGAACAGTAATTCCAAGCGCGGTGTTGTTCGGCAACCCATAGCGGGGTTCGCCACACTTCCATTACTTTTACTGGCTGGTTTAGTCGTGGCGGTGGGGCTTTTTTTCGTGGCCCCGAACCGCCCAACCCCGGATGGACCGCAAGACGTCCTTTTGGGCAAAACAGCCTGCCTCCTTTTCGCCATGCATCTTGGGGATCCCCGCCTTGCAGCCCCGCTATCCCCCGCGGACCGCGGCCCCTAT
>JACNIZ010000079.1 GCA_014382805.1 Planctomycetota bacterium | reverse complement strand
TCACCGAAAGCTGGCATATCCGTCATGCCAAAAAGTAATGCGGCGCCGGTAACGCTGACCACCAGCAGTGGCAATACCGGATTGCGCCGGTGGTTCTTTTCGAAGCGACCTGTCAGCCGCAAAGTGCTCAGCATGAGCACAGTGGAGATGCCTGCACCTACAGCGGCCTCAGTAAAGGCCACGTCCACCGCGTCTAGATCCATGAATAAAACGGCAGTCAGGAAGCTGTAAATTCCGAATAGCATGACCACTGCAAAGAGGTCACGCTCTCGAATAGCAACCAGTGAGGTGATCACCAGAAAAGCCATCAAAACGATGTTGATTAACTGGTCGATGATTCTTCCTCCGCGGCCTCGTGGTCTTCGTTTTGATGGTCGATTGGTTCATCAAACTCCAATGGAGTTTGGCCATCGTGTAACGCGGCTTTGACCATCGCGTGAGTGGCGGTTGGGTTCGTGAAAAGCACAAAAAGCCCAACCATCATCAATTTCAGCGTGTCTAGCGACCAATCCGTTTGCAACATTACGCCGGTGAGTAGCAGCGGCGTAGCGAGGGTTTCGGTGACGCTAGAGGCATGCAAGCGCGAGAAAAAATCGGGCAAGCGCAGGATGCCAACGCTACCGGAAATGCACAGGAAACTACCTGCCAAGAAGCAGAACCAGCTCAGGATTTCGACGAGCATCTTTCTTGTGGCTCCTCGGTCTTGGCGACCTCTGATTCCGATTTACCTTGATCGAAGAAACGCATAATAGCCAAGGTACTCACAAAGTTAACCATGGCGTAGAGCAAGGCGACATCAACGAAACTATTCCATCCCAACGCGTAGCCGGCGACGGCAATCAATACCACCGTGTTGGTGCCGAACGCGTTAGTAGCAAGCATTCGATCATAGGCTGTTGGGCCCAGGAAGGCTCTGATCAGAGCCAACGCCATGGAAAGGAGAATGGCAAGGGCTGCGACTAAGAACATTTCTAAAGCACCAGCTTGCGAATGCGAGCTTCCATCTCACCTTGGCTCAACTCGAGGGCGTTTTCCTTGCTGAGGCAGTGCACCATAAGATGATCCTCACGCGCGCCAGTGGTAAGCGTTCCAGGGGTGATCGTGACTGAATTGGCGTAGAGGGTTTTTTTCAGGGGAGTCGTGATTGAGGTTTCAATGCGAGTCCAATTTGGACTGATGGGCATTTCAGGAGCCCAAATTCGTTGAACGACGTCAATGTTGGCTTTGATAATTGTCCAAGCCAGCCAAAATAGATATCCAGCCAGGCCGAAGCTGATTCGGACAAAACTCCCTTCCCCATCCACGCTATCCATGCGGCGCAAAAACCAAATAACCAATAGCACCGAAGCCGCTCCCAATCCTAGTAGCAGACCGGAGAAATGCCCTGACAGGAGAACCCAGAAAAGGCCCAACGGGAGGGTGAGGATGAGGTAGTACATGTCCGCGTTTCGCTTATCGAAACAAGGGCGGGGTCATTCTAGAGACCCACGATCGGCAGAGGGAAGGATTACAGCAAATATATTCCTTTCGATTCTGCCCTTTGAGGTTGAAAATACGTAGCTTAATGCCTAGCTGGGATTTCAACGGAATCCCAACATTCGCTACGCACACCGCATCCCAGATGGATTCGGTAACTCGCCAAATTATGCGACTTAGAGCTCTAGAATTTCTCTCTACCAGGATAAGCTCAAGGCGAAATGAGCAAGGTAATCACTTCATTGGCACTTAGGCTTAGCGCTAATTGATCTACATTACTGGCGATTTGGGTTTCGGCTTGCTCCACTAGGTTCGCGCGCCAGATTTGAGCGACGGACGTCGGTAGCTGGAGTTGTGCATTTGCGCCGTTGACGCCAGCACGAATGCGGACGACGATTTTGTTGCCGGTTTCGCTCAGTTTGATGGCGATGACGTCGGCGCTGCCGCTTAGGTCTAGGTAACTGCGGGTGGCGGGTCGGGAGCCCGAATGGGTGCCTTGATTGACCCAGGCGTAAAGTTGATCGGCCATGTCGTGTTGCAACTCGGCGCGCGTCGGAGTGGCGTCGGCGGGCTGACCGAAGCGGGCGACGAAAGCAAATTCGGTGACATCGGGCAGACCGGGTTCGATGTCGAAGTCGACGATGGCGCCGCCTTTGACTTGGCCTTGATCGTGGTGACGAGTGAGTTTGTAGGTGATCGCGGTTTCGTCGCTTTCGATGTCGGTGGCCGGTGCGCCGGTCATTTCACCGAGATCTAAAGTTGGCGCGTGCAGCGAAGTAACCGCAAGCCAGCGACCGTTTGAACCGTGCAGGATTCCGCCGGTGCCGGTACCGAAATGCGACATAGTTGCATTCGGCAGCGATTCCCGGGCGGGTTGGTAAAAACCGTCGGGGCCGTCGATGGTGAGCAGAGTCGGCGCGGTGAGATTAGCCGGGAAGGTCAGGCCGAAGTGGCGCGAGTGGTCATCGAACGCTACGTGCGGCAGTTTTGAGTCGGCCATCCGAGCCGTTAAATCCAATCGTTTCCCATTTTCATGCAGCGTATATTCGCGGATTACATCACCGCCGGCGGAAACGCGGGCGCGGCGGAATAGCGGCGAGAAACTTTCAATTTCGATGGTGACGGGCTGGGGATTACTGAGGTCGTAAATGCTGAAAAACACTTCCATGTGCATGCCAGCTTCGATGCCAAAGAAGTAGTGGGGACTGCTTGGATCCATCCACTCAAAACCGGTTTGCACATTGGCGAGTGAACTGGCGACCCCAGTTGCAGGATCCAGCGTAAGTTGGAGGGTCGATGAACTGATAATGTTGCCAAGACTCCAAACTGGCGGCGCAGGGGTGGTACCGCCACTGCCGAGTTGAAAACGTCGCCAGCCGTATGCGGGCAGGTCAACTTCGACGGCAAGCGTGCTGCGAGTCGCGTCCATCCAGCGGAAAATGGGATCCGGTCCGCCAGCGGGATCGATTAAGCGCAAGTCGGCAGGTTGAGCCGCGCCGCAATCGATTTCGTAAATGGCGGTGCGCGCTTTGCCAAGTGGATTGAAAATCACCAAACCGCCTTCTCCCGTCGGCACGAGTTGCGGCGCGATGGCTTGTAGAGTTGCGTCGGTGTGTTGCTGGGTGAGGTCGCGGCATTCGGTCGCGATATCGACAAAATCCTGATTTTCTTGCTCGACTTCGGCCTGAGTTAACAACCCCGGCCAGCCGACGCCCCCGCCGGAGTGTTCGTCAAATACCATCGACTGCTTCCACGCACGGCGCAGATCTTTTTTCGGGTACGGACGACCAACTTCAATTTTGCTTTGCAAACACAACGCTTCCAATTGCGCCAACGACGAACGCGCATGGCGCACCATCGCGGTGGATGCCGGAGTGACCGCGGTGACGTCTTCCCAGTTGCCCGATGCATCACCGGAGTAAGTCGGGAAAACGTCGCCAAAAGTAGTTTCGAGGTGTGTGAAAAACTCAGCGGCAGTCGCGAGTTTAATTTTCGGCGAGGTGTGGGAATTGTTCCACTGGATCGCCAGGTTCGCCATGCCGCTGTTGGGGAAAGTGTCGTCGAATGCACGCAGCACCATGACCGCGTCGTAGGGATAGCCGGCGTTTTCATACTCGGCGATCATCACTGGCACTCTTGCGTTTGCATTCGCAAGACTGGTCAGCCCCCAATCCAAATAACCTTCGGGGTACGAGCCGTAGCTCATCCAAGCCAGCGTGCGTGAACCGTCGCGACCTTGCCACCAGAAGGGCCGATCTCGCAACGGAATGTCCGGCTTGCCGCCGAAAGATGAGTTCGGGCCAAGCACCGCATAGGGCACGCCCGACGCGGCCAGTACCCGCGGCATGGCTTGGGTGAATCCGGGAACGTCATTGAGGAATGCTGCGGTCGGCGCGTGCTGAAGGATCTCGCCGTAACGCCTAGCTTCATAAGCAAGGCGATGGAATTGTTCTTCGCCGCAATTGCCGGAGTGAAGGTTGGTGTAGTTGGCGCCGAAATCCATGCGCCCCTCGCCGAGCCGTTGCAGCAACCGCGCTTTGTCGGTGCCCGACGCGCGCTCGAGAAATCCCTCCATCTGATAAGTGGTTTCAATCGTCCACTTGTAATCAGTGCGCGCGTCCATCAAATCCAACGCAGCGACAGTGCGATCGTGATTGCGTTGCTCCATGACCGTCGGCGGTGCGTCAAACCCGACGTCGGCGTGGGAAAATTCGATGACGTAAATGGTCTCGATCCCGTTTTGCGCAGGTGCTGAAATCGGCAGAATCCACGCTGCCGCTAGCAAGGTTAGGAAGTTGGATGCACGCATGTAGGTAGGATAATCCACAATTGGATTGAGGGATCGACATAGTTTTATTCCCGATCGGGATCATTCTCATTAACTTTAGCCGACTCAGCCTCATTTATTCCCGTTCGGGAACTTTTGGCAGCCACGGGCTCCATTTTCATGATATATTCCCGTTCGGGAACATGAAACTCTACAACACCGAACAAATAGGCTCTGCCATCCGTGCAAGGCGCAAGCAGCTCGAGGTCACCCAAAGAGAGCTCGCCTTGACTTCCGGTGTGGGCTTGCGATTCGTCGTCGAGCTAGAAAAGGGCAAACCCACCTGCCAGTTCGGCAAGGCGCTCAAAGTCATGCAAGCACTCGGCCTTGGCTTGCACCTCGAAATTCCTGTGCACATCACTGCTAGGTAAGCCATGGACGTCCTCGCCGTTTACTTTTTCAATCGCCCGATCGGCACGCTGACCCGCACAGAGGGTGAACTACTTGCCTTCATTTATTCCCCTGAGTATTTAGCAGATCCCTCTGCCGCACCCCTATCCCGGTCCCTCCCCTTACACGCCGACGCCTTCCCCCACGCCAAAACCAAAGCCTTCTTCTCGGGCATACTTCCAGAGGAAAGCATCCGGTTGAATGTTGCGTCGCTACTGGGGATCAGTTCCGAAAATGATTTTTGTTTGCTTGAACGCATTGGCGGAGAGTGCGCGGGAGCGGTTTCGTTGGTTGGCGTGAACAAGGAAGCGCCGACTTCACCACACCTCGCGCCGAAGTTGATTGGAGAGGCGGAGCTTGAATCCATCGTTCGTGAATTACCCACGAAGCCGCTCCTCGCTGGAGAAACCGGAGTGCGATTGTCCTTGGCTGGTGCGCAGGGAAAGTTGCCACTCATCCTGCACAATGATCAGTTCTTTCTGCCGCGCGGAGATGCTGCGAGCACGCATATTTTGAAGCCAGAGCCGGAGCGCTTTCCCGGTTTGGCCGCCAACGAGACTTACTGCATGAACCTTGCGGCGGCGGTCGGCTTGCGAGTTGCTCCAATTGAATTTCGATCCATCGGGAGGTGCAAGGTTGCGTTGGTCGAACGATATGACCGTAAAGTCGATGACGCTGGCAATGTATCCAGGATTCATCAAGAAGACTTTTGCCAAGCGCTGGGCTTCCCCCCCTCGCGCAAGTACCAAGCCGACGGTGGACCGACCGTCAAACAATGCATTTCGTTGATCCGAGATTGGTCCACGGCGCCGATCCTTGATCTCGCTGATTTCATAAAGGCGCTGATCTTTAACGCGCTCATCGGCAACGCGGACGCCCACGGCAAGAACTTCGCATTCCTTTACACGGGCGGAGAACGTCGGCTGTCTCCGGCTTATGATCTTGTATCTACAGTTGCTTGGCCTGGGTTGGCGACGCAAGCTGCAATGAAACTAGGCGGATGTGATTCCGTCAATGCTTTTGGCATCGGCGATTGGAAAAAACTGGCAATGCAAACGGAATCCAATTGGATCCAAATCCGCGGCTGGCTCAAAGAGGTTTCGGAGTTGGTCCATGATCAGTCCAACCTCGTAGCCAAGCAATGGAATGAAATCCAACCGAATGTGATTCAGGAATTAGGTCGATCCATTCATGCCCGGGCTGCGAAAATGCTCACGGCGCTCAACGATTCCACCGCTTAACCCGCTTCACTTTTGAGAAAATTTTGAACATGAAATCGTTGCGACTAAAACAGATCGGCTGGGTACTGGGCATACTATGGATTGCCCTTGTGGCGGCATTCAACCGGGCCGAGTTCTACGGACTGCAGTGGGAATGGGTCCCTGATGTGCTTCAGAATTCCCTGCTGTTTGGCAGTCCTGTGCTACTGCTGGTAGCTGCGTTACGCGGCC
>JACNIZ010000399.1 GCA_014382805.1 Planctomycetota bacterium | reverse complement strand
AGCGCCGACTGCCACAAGCTATTGCGCAAGGCCGGCAGCTTAGTGGAGATCAACGTGATCGAAGACCCCCACTACTTTGTTGCGGACGACGCGCTGGCTTAAGGCAGCGCAACAATATTGGCTCGAAAAATGGAGCCTTCGCAGGGTGCTATTTGTAATTAAATAAGTCGGTTAATGAGTAGTCGCTATTTGCAGCGGCATTCAGTGCTGCGCGGACCTTCTGCTGCACATTTTTCGTAAGCCGACGCCCTTTGCAAGCCCGCGCTACCATTTTGTGAGTGATTTGCTCGGTGGACGCGGCCACTAAATCATGGCGTTCGATTTTATGCTTGGCCATGAGTTCGACGATGGGCTGCACGCCGTAGTCACGCAGAGTTGATTCCTGAGGCTCGGTGGTCACGGATTTGAATATACTTGGGCGGCAATCGAAAAAAGTGGGTAGAAAGTAGGATTAGTGTTCGAAAATGAAACGCGCCGCTGGGCTTGGATTGATACTCATTGTCACAATTTGGTGGGCGAATTCCGTCGCAAGACGGGCCTGGTTTCATGCCGCTTTATGCCACCGTGGTCCAGCATGGATTAATCGTCGTCGAAGCCGACGGCGTGCAACGCTTGAAGGTGCTGCTGCCAGATCCGCTCAAAACGGGCGACGACTAATCCACGCTAGCTTTGCTTAGAACCGAATTCCGCCTTCAATGGTGAAGCCTGTTCCCGGTACTAATTGAGTGCCGTTTACATCCTGGGTTAATGGCAAGCGCCATGAAACTTGGATGAAACTGGATATACCAATATTTGCGGTTAACGCCGGAATCAAAGTCCACAAAGTTGCGCCGGTGCCAGAGAGGGTGGAGCTATCCAACCGATCTGGGTCGCGTCGCAATGCTTCTAATTGCATGGATGGATTCCACCATTCGCCGCTGCGCCAGTAGCCGCCGGCGTTGAAACGCAAAGTGCGACCGGCACGCAAGCCTCCGTCGCTTTCGTCGATGGGGAAAATGAGCAAGCCGCTGGCAAATTTCACCAACTGGCCGCCATCGTCTTCGAGATAGCGCAGGCCAAAGATTGGATCGAAGGTGCCGGAGCCGACTTGAAGTAGTGATGGCGGCACCAGTCCCGGTCCGGGTCGTTGCGCTTCGTCACCGGTGGGGAATTTCATGCCCGCCAGCCAACCCCAATTGTCATTGGCTTGACCTTCGACGTATGCGGAAACGTCGCCTAGGCCTTGCAGTGAAAGTCGTTTTCCACTGGCGACTTTGAGTTGGTCAATTTCGACGCGCGGAATCAATAAGTTGAAGCTCAGCGGGTGATTGCCACTGGTGTCGTCGCCGTCGCCTCCCCACGGAAGCGGCCCGCGCAAATGCAAGGTGGTTTGGGAGAACTCAGTGCGTTCCGGTGCTGGGCCTGGCAGCGTATTGTTGCCCGACCGCACGTGGCCGCTGTGCGAGGTGAACCAGGACATGCGCAATGTCCAAGCAGATGAGTTGGTTTCGAGTGAAGCCCCGCCGACCGGCAAGGATGGATTTTTTCACCCACTTCATTGCGCCGCGAGCGGGGCGGCTAACAAAAGTGGCAGTGCGGCCAGGAGGATCCTAAATTTCATCGCAGTATGCTAAAGATTCCGGGTGACTCTCGCAGTGGATCTAGGGGTTTATTGGGCCGTTATTGGATCGACCGGCTATTCGAATTGACAAATTCACCGACCCGCATTACTCTACGCGTAGTCAGCTACGCTTAGCGAAGCACGCGACCCAGCCTAGCTTGGCCTACCCTTTTGTCCATGAGCACACCCACTCCCACCAACCGCGAACTCGAAATCCTGCAAGTCCTGTGGCGGCGAAAAGAGGCCTCGGTGCGTGAGATTTACGAGGATTTGCGCGACGAATTACCGATCGTGCAAACCACTGTGCAGGCATTCTTGCGCACTATGACGACCAAGGGGTTGGTTGCATATCGTGAAAAAGGAAGGAGTTACGTTTATCACGCGCTAGTGGAGCCAGAACCCACCCGTCGTCGTTTGTTGAATCGAGTGCTGCAGGGGGTGTACGACGGCGCGGTGGATCGTTTGGTGGAAGGTGCGGTTCGACTGCAGCCGCCGTCGGACGATGAGTTGGCCAAATTGCGGCTCTTGCTCGCTCAGCTCGAGGGCGAGGCGGAACAGCGACGGAGGGAGGAAAGTTGAATTCCTTCTTGGCCATTCTTGGCGAACGTGGACCAGCCATAGCCATCGCGACAACTGCGGTGCTGGGAATGGCCGCGTTGGTCGTGATTTTGAGCCGCAATCCGCTGCACCGCGAGCGCACGGCGGCGATTGGAATTGCGTCGGCGGCGGTGGCTTTTGTGCTGATGTTGGTGCCGCTGCCCGGTCCGGTCGGCCAACTGGCTTCGCTGTTGGACGTGAAGAATTCACCCATTGAGTCGGCCCATGATTCTGCAAGTACCTCGCCGTGGAAATTCGACGCGCAACCTAATTTCGCTGGTGAGGAACTGGAGTCCGGCGCCATTGCTACTGCACCTATTTCTTACCAGCCGGCACCTGTGATATCTGGTGCCGCAACCATGCAACCGCCGTTATTGAAATCAAAGACCGAGCCAAAAACGACAGCGCCAGGTTGGGCACGATTGCTGCTCATCGGTTTTGGATTCATGTTGCTCTACTTTGTATTCAGCACCCTGGCCCTCACCCGCCTTGCCGCTAATGCCGCCCCGATTCCGAACTGGCTTAGGGCATTGTTACCCAAAAACAACCGCGCCAAACTTTTGCTTTGCCGGCGCAGCCCACGCCCGTTTTGCTTTGGCTTTAAAAACGCGCGCGTGGTTCTGCCCGCACATCTGGCCAAGCCCAAAAATCAAGAATTGTTGCGCACGGTGGTGCAACATGAATTGGCTCATGTGGACCTCGGCCATCCACGCTGGCGGCAAGTCATCGCCGTTTGCTCGCTGCTGCTCTTCCCCCACCCATTGTTCTGGTGGCTGGCACGTCAGCAACGCGAAGCCGCCGAACTTCTCGCCGATGATCAAGCTGCGGCTTTCATAGGCAAGACGAGTTACGTCAAACAATTGATTGCTTTGGTTGAACAGCTGCGGCCAAAGCATCAACGTCATTCGCTGTCCGGCAGCCTTGCGGTGTTAAGCGCACCGCAACTCGCCGACGGCCCCTTTTACTTGAGAATGAAATCTTTGCTCATGCGACCTACCACACTACATACGAATTTTTCACGCACGCAAACTACCCTTCGAGGGGCGGCTTGCCTGGCGTTGCTGCTGGCTGTAACCCTTGCTTTTGGGCGTCCGGTTGTTGCACAGCAGGCTCCTTTGGCAGACCCGTTCAGTGGTGCATCAAATGTAAGTGCTCCTTTGCCAACTATGGCGGATTTAGCCTTCCCATCTAATCAGTGGTTTGAGGTTGAAGCCGAATTCAAAAACCCTGCTGGAGTCGGGGAATTCCTTTGCTGGTTGACCGACAAGGACATAACGTTCAGCAAGGTACACATTAAAAAAGCCGGTGCTGATGGCCAGCGTAAATTAGTGGTTAGCATTCATGCCGGAAATCCTGATGTGCTGGCAAATGCTGACAGCTTGGATGCGCTAACTGGGCTAAATCTTCGCTATCGTGGCCAGGTTTTGGATGTTGAGGGCAGAGTGTTGGCAGAGGCCGCCATTGCTCCTTCCGTCAACCAAAAAGCTCTAGAGTTACTGGCTACGGCGTCGGCGCCTGGACCGGCCAGTGAAATTGCTGGTTATGTAATCGACCTAGCCGGCGTAACGTATGGTCGGCTTGGACTGGACGGCAGAGTTGTTGCTGTTGATCCTCAGGAGAATCCACTTGTAGCTACTGTTCCTGCACCATCCATTGGAGGCCGTTTTGGTTCCGCGCCGGGGGTGGATCCGTCTCGTGCAGTAGCGACTGCTGCACCAAAACCGCAGGGGGTAATTGGTCAACTGCTTCAAGATGACCTTCTTGCTACCACAATCACGACTGATTTGCTGGGAACTTGGAGTCCTCCGAAGCTGGCCACGGATTTAGAGTCCTTATCCGATGAGGAATTGCGCAAGCTAATTGCGCAAATGCAAAAAGATTTGGAACGGCTGAATAAGCTGATCCTGCAGCGGTAGTGAGCTGCGCCGTTATTGCGCGGCGATAGCTCGAAACGCTCGTCTTGTGAATACCGGCACCATCGCGTGTCGGTATTCATGATCGCCCGGAATGTTCGGCATCGGGCGGCATTGTTTGGCGGCGAGGGCAGCGACTAGTTCGACGGCTTCTGAGTATTCGTTACTGCCGACGGTTTTTCCTATGAGCAAGCTGGCTGCTTTTTTCAGCGGCCATGGACGCGCTTGTAAGGCTACTGCGCAGACGGCGGCGTCAGTGATGGTGTTGTTATCGTCGAGGTCGAGTCGAACTGCGATGCCGAAGAGGGGGAAGTCGATGGAACCGCGATCGCGTAGTTTGCTGTAGGCGCTGCGGTGATTGGCGCTCGGCGCGGGGATGTGTATGGCGACGAGTAGGTCGGTAGGCGCGACGTTTTTATTCCAGATACCGTCGGCTTTGTAGAGATCGGCGATGGGAATGTGTTTGCGGGTAACACTGCCATCGGAACCGCTGGAGCCAAATGTCATCAAACTCGAGGGCGCAGATGCAAATTCAAGCTCGGCGTTGAGGGTAATGAGCACCGGTGCCGAGTCGTTGGACGCGGCGGCCACGCATTTACTTCCACCTTCGACGACGTGGCATACGGTGCCATCTTTTTTCATGCAAAAGCCGAGCGCCTTGCGCCAAAAATAAGTTTGGTTGTACCACTGACAGCGCGTGTCAAGCATGACGTTGCCACCTAGCGTTCCCATGTTGCGCAGTTGCGGTCCGCTCACCAAACCTGCGGCTTGGGCCAATGCTGGGTAGCGCGAGGCGATTTCAGTGGCTTCGTTGACGTTGGTTAGAGTGGTCATTGCACCGATGCGCATACTGCCATCAGCCGCTATTTGTATGCCATGAAGTTCGGCGACGCCACCTAGTGCGATGACATAATCCGGCGTGAAGAGTCGATGCTTCATGTTCGGATTGAGGTCGGTGCCGCCGGCAATAAATCGCGTTTCGCCATCGAGGGAACGAATCAAGTCGACGGTTTCTTCGACGCTGGTCGGCTTGAGGACTTCAAATTTTGGTAAGCGCAACATTAGTATTGCTCCTCCACCTCGGCCGCCGCCGGATTCTCTTTTGCGGATGAATTGGCGTCGGCGTTTTGTTCTTTTTCGCGCAAGGCAGCGAGTACTTTTGCGGGCGTGAAAGGTAGCTCGCGCAGTCGAATTCCGACCGCGTCGAAAATTGCGTTGGCGATGGCGGGGATGGTTGAATGCAGCGGACCTTCGCCAGCTTCTTTGGCGCCGTATGGTCCTTCGGGATCGATGCTCTCGACGATGAGCGCTTCAATTTCCGGTGTGTCCATGGAAGTTGGGATGCGGTAATCGAGTAGGGATGGGCCGGCATGTAGACCGAAACGATTCATGTCATGGTTTTCAAGCACGACTTCGCCGGCGCCCATGTAGGTCGAACCTTCCATCTGCCCGCGCACGATGACCGGGTTCAGTGCGCGCCCGCAGTCATGCGCTACCCAGACTTTGTGGATGGTGATTTGACCGGTTTCGGTGTCGACGCTGACGTCGGCTACGTGGGCAGTGAACGAATATGCCGGCGACGCGCCGATGGTGCCGCCGCGATAATCACCGCCAAGGGTTGGGGTGTTGTAGGATCCGGTTTCGCCGAGGGTGTCGAATTTTTCCTCGGTGAGATGGAAGGCTTCGACGTGAGTCATCGTTCGTTCTTCACCGCTGAGGTCGATCACGGTACCGTCCATGAGCCGTACGTCTTCTTTGTTGACTTCCCAATGTTCGGCGACGGCTTCCAGGATTTTATTGCGCATTTTGCGCGCGCCATCGATGGCTGCGTTGCCGACCATGAAGGTGACACGGCTGGAATATGCGCCGAGGTCTACTGGGCATAAATCCGTGTCGGCGGCAACGACTTTGATGCAGTCCGGGCGGATTCCAAGTTCTTCGGCGACGAGGTAAGCGACCATTGAGTTCGAGCCTTGGCCGATGTCATTGCCGCCGCTAAAGACGGTGACCAATCCACTGCGATCCAGTTTTAACTGCACCCCCGCTTGTGGA
>JACNIZ010000082.1 GCA_014382805.1 Planctomycetota bacterium | reverse complement strand
TAAATCCACCGCAATGGCGCCGGTATTGTGTAGTTCAATCCAGTCCGGGGTCTCGCCCAGCTCATCACGAAGTTCGTCGACGTTGGATGAGCTGAATTCACTAATCACCACTTGGGAGGCTGCCGGCGCCGTCGCGATGATGCCGAGGAATAGGCAAACTAGACCGGGTCCCCCAATTGTATTGCGCTTGAGGGGAAGGCGAGACATCGTGTATCCTCAGCTTAACTTCGCACGCTGTTTTCTGCTCCGGGGGTGCCATGTTCGTCGGCAGAGGAGCGCCAGTTGCGTGGGTTGGCATTGTCCAACCCAGGCTGGAAAAGCTCGAGGGTCGGGCCCTGTCCGGCTGGCGGAATTGGCCAAGCTGGTTGGTCGGTGTATTCGACTTCATCCATCAACACGCCGACGGAATTTAGCAGCTGAATGTGCTCGCCACTTCCGTTGAGGCCAAAGCCCAAATCGCCAATTGCGTTGGTGACGCCTGGGAATTGAGTTTGGAAGTCGAGCAATGATTTACACAGCACCAAGTATCCGCGCGCAGGGATCGTTGTGCCCAATGGGATGGTGAAACTGTTACCTTCATCCAACAATTGCCAACTCGAAACGTCGAGCAATTGATCTGAGTTGTTATGAATTTCAACCCAGTCGCCAGGATCAAAATCGGCAGTGGATTTGTAGTTGATCTCATTGATGACCGCCGCGTCGCCTACCTGCACAAAATTGCAAGTTAACGCGTAGTTTCCAATCGGATCCAAGCTGACGCTTTCGGTGTTTGGCAATAATGGATCGGACCATGAATCAAATGCGTAGCCAGGTGCTGCAACCGCAGTCATTTTCACCGGGTTAGCCAGGAAATAAATGCCTGTGAACGGATCGGATACGTCGATGGTGGTCATTTTCAGATAACCGGCACCGGCTGGCTGCACATCGAGGTCCAACTGGTACTCACCAGCAAATCCAAGCTCACTAACCACGTGGCCGCGAGCATGACCGTGACGCTGATTGATGAAAGCGCCCATGGTTTGCAAGTTTGATTCCCACTTGGTCCGGGTACCACTCCAGCGGTTGAAATGGCGGTCGATTTCTGGGTCCATTTGGGCAGCGAAGCCCGTCAAAATATCCAGCATGTTATCCGGTGCAAAAACCGTATTCATGATGTCGGCATAACCGTTGGTGAAGTCTTGCTTGAATTCAGCATTGGTCATCAGCTCGCGGAAGAGGAACGTATCCCAGCCACCGCCTTTCATCGCGTGATTCAAAGTATTGTTATTGACCCCGGTATTACCACCAAATCCAAAATCCAAGTCGTAAAGCAACCAACGCCATCGCCCTTCGGGAGTCCGCGGGCGCCAATACTTGATATTGTTTTGCGGCCAGTCAGTGTTCGCACAGAAAATTTCAACCGCGTTGTAAGTGGCGAAGTTGGCCGTGTCCATCAAAGTTTGCACGTGGGCATAATTCTGCGGGTCGCTCATCGGGTTTTCACGAATGAACTCCAACATTAAATCGTAATGATCGGAATCGCCTTCGGTCACATTGCGATTCAGTTCGATCAAGTCGATGTTCGCGGGGTCCACACCAAACTTATCTTCCAAGTAAAACTTATCTTGGCGGTCGCGCAGGTTTTGAATTCCCCAGTACTCGCCGTTCAGCAAAACGATCGCCGGACGGTAGTGAGTGGTTTCCAAATCCAACGCCGACGCAATCGCATTTGCCAAACCATCACGCATGATGGCTTTACTCCAATCGGTGCCGCCGTTGCGCAAAATGATACGTTTCATGCTGTCATAACCGCGATCCTTCAACATGCGATAATCCATGCGATCTGGACCGTAGCCTCCACGCGCCAGAATGCGCAAACTCTTTTGCTCATAAGAACGCGACGCGCCGCCATGAATCATGATGCCCCCATCCATTTTCAATGGCACGCTGCCGTCGGGTTCGATCATCTCCACATGAACCGGACGCTCCCATGGCTTGTAGAAGTTGGCGCCAAGGTAGGGCCAGAACGGCCAGGCGTCGGGGCCTTTGGCGTAGATGCCGGTGTAGTGGTCCCACAAGTTTGGCGGATCGGTCACCAGCGAAAAGACCGGAACTTGCGATGAAAATCCATCCATGTAAGTGTTCGTCGTCGGGAAGCTCGGCCATTGACCAATTTCGAATGCGCGCGCCCGCACAATTCCGATCGGGCCCGGTGCTGTGAACGGGCCGGTGTACAGGGTCGAAGTAAACGTCGGGTCTCCGCCGTCCAAGGTGTAACGTATTTCTGATGTAGGCGAATTATGCGTCATCGAAACCGTCACCGGTCCGGTGACGTAACCAGTATCGGGAGTCACTTCCACAGGCTCAGCAAAACTAGTCTCAGCCCAGGTAGTATTTTCCGCGCCGGGTGTGCCATATAAAAAATAGTACTGCCCAGGTGTTCCCGCCGGGTGACGCCCACGCGAAACGTTGGCGTACATGCGTCCGGTTTGAACATGTTCAAGCAAAGTACCGTCGGCCTTGCTCAGGACAATGTTGTCCCCCATCGAAGAAAGCTTAAAATTGGCATGCAATTCTGGCTCTTCAAAATTTAGCCCCGGTGCGGTCGAATTATTTGGATTGGCGGAAAACCTGCCAATGGTGATGAACGGAATCGCCGACAAGTCCATGGTGTCGGTCGCATGATTATGAATTTGAATGGCGACGGTGTTTTTTCCGGCAACCAGATAATCTTGCGGTCTATCCAAGCGCACGCCATCGATGGGTTGCGATTGATACAGCCGCGCTTCATGCTTGGCGGTTGCGGTTGCATCGAAGGCGGGCAAACTAAAACGCGGACCCATGTTGTCGCGATCGATTTCGACTCCATTTAGGAACAACACAAAACCGTCGTCGTAATCGACGTGAAAATCCAAAGTAGCGATGGAGTCAATCAGCCCTTGGCTAAGCACAAAATTTTTGCGCAAAAAAACGGTGTTGCCCTGGATCTGAGTTTGGTCATCGCCGTCGCCGCGACCGAATCCGGCTGGGCCTAGCGACCAATTGGAATCGTCGTAACTAGGCTCGCGCCAACTGGCGGCAGGTTCGGTCAATGGTTCCAAATAGCGCCATGTATCGCCAATGCCAGACACCGTAATGCGTTCGTTGATGATGGCGCCCTGATCTGTACCCGATGCGTGCACCACCAAATATTGGCCGGGCAGTATTCCGCATGGCGGAAAAGTCCACTTGAATGGCTCGACCGGGTCGTCACTAAGGCCCCAACCCGTCAAATTCACCGGCACGGCACCCGAGTTATAAAGTTCGATCCAATCCGGCGTTTCTCCGACTTCATCGCGCAGCTGGTCGACGTTAGAAGCGGTGTATTCATTCACCACAACTTGGGCAGGAGCGTAACTTGCAAGCAGACCTGTAAACAACAGGGCCGACATCAAGAAACGGAGAGTGGAAATGAGGGGAGTTGTGGGCAAAAACATGGCTTTACGGCAGACAATAATCCGCCGATCCTAACCTTAGAGTTTATCACGGATTCCCTCTGTGTCAATATCAGTGAGACACCCACCCCGAATCAATTAATGTAGAGGGCGACGGATGAAACTCACTCATGGACCATCAATACGGACAGCAAAACACACCCCTGGAAGGGGGATCGGAGCGTAGCGGAGAGCCCCCTTCCAGGGGTGGCAACTCGATACCCGATCCAGAAGTCACGCCGCGAGCCAAGCGCAGGACTTTCACCGCGAAGTACAAACTTCGCATTGTCGAAGCAGCCAAGTGCTGCAAAACTCCTGGCGAAATTGGATCCTTGCTTCGAAAAGAAGGACTTTATTCCTCCCACCTGGCATCTTGGCGCAAGCTCTATGAACGCGGAGCGCTCAAAGAATTAAGCGACATCAAGCGCGGTCGAAAAAAGGACCCCACTCGCGAATCCAGACTTGCGCTTGAAAAGCTTGAGCGTGAAAACCAACGGCTGCGCAAAAAGCTGTGGCAAGCGGAGAAGGTGATCGAAGTCCAAAAAAAACTTACGGTGACACTGGAAGCCCTGCGCCGGGAGGAGGAGCAAGAATGAAAGCCGTCGCAGAACTTAAGCCTCTGGTCGGCTTGCAAGCAGCGTGTGAATCCTTGGCGATACCGCCTTCCACTTGGTATCGATCGCTTCAGCCTAAGCGGGAACTTGCGCCTCGTCCATCTCCTCCGCGCACGCTTTCCGAAGCGGAGCGTGAGACGGTACTCGAAGTTTTAACTTCCCCGCGTTTTGTCGACATGGCGCCGAAATCGGTGTTTGCCACATTGCTCGATGAGGGCATTTATCACTGCTCTACGAGCACTTTCTACCGAATTCTGAGCGCCAATGAGCAAGTGCGAGAGCGACGCAATCAGCTGACGCATCCTGAATACCACAAACCGGAACTCCTTGCTGAACGGCCGAATGAAGTTTGGACGTGGGACATCACTGATCTGCGCGGGCCGAAGAAATGGAACAAATACAAATTGTATTTGATTCTCGATATCTTCAGTCGATGCGTGGTCGGGTGGGCAGTTTTTGAGCGCGAATCTTCGGTGCTAGCGGAGCGCCTGCTTAAGGAAACTTGCAAAAAGCATGGAATTCAAAAAGAGCAACTCACCATTCATGCCGACCGTGGCTCTTCGATGCGGTCGAAAACCGTGGGTCAACTTTTCATCGAGCTTGGTGTGACAAAGTCGCATAGTCGGCCTTACACGTCTTCGGATAATCCTTATTCTGAAAGCCAATTCAAGACGATGAAATACCGGCCAACTTACCCGAAGAGATTTTCATGCATTCAAGAGGCACGCGATTTTGTGCGGATGTTTGTGCACTGGTACAACCACGAGCATCGACATAGTGGGATTGGATTGATGCCGCCAGCTGCGGTGCACTCCGGCGAGGCGCATGAACTTCGCAGGAAGCGCAACGAAGTGCTGGAGTGCGCCTACAGCGTCAATCCGGAGCGCTTTGTCAATGGATGTCCTCAAGCGCCAGCTTTGCCGGATGCTGTTTGGATCAATAAGCCGAAGGATGCGGAGGTGGAATTACTCACTAATTAAAACCAATGGGTGTCTCAAAGTTATTGACAACTTCCGCCCGACGCAGACGTTTATGTGATCGCAAACACTTCGCCCAAGTATTCCGTTTTTCATCGGAGTGGAGGCCGCGACTGGGCAGACATGGCACCAAGACTGCGGGAAAATGGTCAGCATTTCAGGACTGACAGTGAAGGCAAAGTTAGGATAAAACGGAAAGGGCTATTTCAGCGCTTCTTTGCTGAAAAAGGTGAGTTGTTTGCTCACCCCAACTCTGACTTCAAAAAGGATGAAATCATCCTACCGCTCAAACCGAATCGGAGGTTTCAGGTAAGAGTTACAACCGCCGACGGAAAACCTGCCGTAAATGTACCCGTAGCCCTGCAAACAGGAAAGGCTGACTTCACCTTTTCGCAGCAAGTTCTACATTCTGACGAGAATGGAATTGCTGTATTCGAAGGCATCAATGAACTTTTGCAAAAGGTCGCGGATTACGGGAACTTGTACGCCAGCCCCTGCTATCCTTGGAACGACGCCAAAATCAATGAACCTCATCGAATGAAATTGACCGAAGAAATTTTGCTGAGTGGCGAAACTACTTTGGTCTTGCCCGCAACTTGCGAAGTCACCGTGAACGTGCTCAATCCTGATGGATCCCCCTATCAAAAAGAAGGTTTTTTGCTGATTGACCATAATGACAAAGATCAAAATTGGAGATACGGATTGCGAACCGGCCAGCGCATTTTTGATGGCGTTTGGACTTTCCCTCACTTGGGCACAGCCACTGATTTAATCGCTGAATTCCGCCCAAAGGAAAGCCGCAATTCTCAAAATATGGAATTTCGCACATCTGAATTCCCCGGGTCTGGCACAACGATAAACATAACTATCCAGCCTAGCGCCTTCCTGATTGGGAAAATTTTGGATGGCGACGGCAAACCGATTACTGAACATAGGCTCCTCATTCGTGAAGATTACGATTCAACTAGCGGCGGCGGTGCATCCAATGGCAGAGTTACCACCGACGAGGCGGGGAATTTCCGTTAATACCAACTGATCCAGCACAACGCAGGGACAATTCTTGGCCGGTCAGTTATAATTATGGTTATGCTATGTGGTCTCTGCAAACGATCCCTACACATGCCGCTAGAAAACTACCCCTCAGCGGGTGGATCCCGCGGTTGGCACTTGAAAACGGCCAATACTC
>JACNIZ010000083.1 GCA_014382805.1 Planctomycetota bacterium | reverse complement strand
CCACTATTTTCAGGCAAGTCCGCGCTCGCTCCGCGATGGGCAATCACCCACGGCAGCTGCGACGAATTCCGTATTTCCTTCATACAATAGCATCATAAACGCACCTCCTGGTCCCCCCCAGATCCTCCCCAAACTTAATTCTTCCTTTCCCAATGGGACTGCTTTGCACACTGTTCTTGGCCGCCGCTGCGCAAAATTACGACGCCATTTTGCTCACCGAAAATGCATCGCCATACTCTGACTATGCTTCTGCCATAGCCATTTCCGGCGATTGGGCTTTCGTCGGCGCGCCCGACGACCAAATTAACGGCACCAATTACATCGGCTCGGTTTTGGTCTACCAAAAGACGGCCAACGGTTGGATCGAAAGCCAAAAGTTGCTGGCTTCCGATGGGCAATTATTCCACACATTTGGCCACTCACTTGCGGCCGACGGCAACCGATTGGTGGTCGGCGCGCCTGATGCGCTGGGAAATAGCATCGGCGCGGCATATATTTTTGAGTACAACGGCAGCCAATGGATCGAGACCCAGAAGGTTGCGCAAACCACTGGCTACGGCGACGACTGGTTCGGCTGGTCGGTCGACATCGAGGGTGACCGCGTCGTCGTCGGCGCGATGTATTCCCATTACCCTGGCCTCAGCTGGTCGCGCAGCCACGCCGGCTCCGGTTGGATTTTTGATTACGACGGCGCGCAGTGGAATTTGACCCAAGAGATCAGCGCTTCAGATAAGGATTTTTACGACCTGTTTGGTGCCTCCATCGCTTTGGATGGTGACAAGGTCTTGGTCGGCGCGCGCGGCGAGGGCGACGACATCGGCGGCGGCATTATTGAGGGCTACAAAGGTGCGGCCTACGTGTTCCAGCTCAATGCCGGTACATGGGTGGAGACGCAAAAACTCATTGGCAGCACGCGTGAAGAGCATGCCTGGTTTGGCAACGCACTCGACATCAAAGGCAATCACTTATTGGTCGGCTCGCCGGGCAAAAACGGTGGCGGCATTTACGGTTCGGGGGTGGTATATGCCTTCCGCTTCAGTGCTGGCAGTTGGAATGAAACCGCCATTTTGAAATCACCGCTTGAGCTTTCGACTCGCACCTTTGGCCAGGCCATCGCCATGGAAAACGATTTTGCGGTAATCGCCGCCGCCGGATACGACTTCCTCGGCAATGACACCGGCGCTGTACATCCATGGCGACGCTACGGCAATGAGTGGATTCCGGAGCCAGCAATTAACCCGGGCACGCTGCACACCTGGGATGGGTTCGCCCGCGACGTCGACCTGGACGGTAGCGCCATGCTGACCTGCGCATATCTAGAACACCTGCCCGCAAAATATGCTCCAGGCGCCGGTTTCATTTACGACCTCAGTCCGCGCTTCCACTTAATCGTACCGCAGCTACCCTTTGATATCGCCGAGGACGCGAAGATGGAAATCCGTTTCGCCACGCCAAATTCGTTGGCTTGGTTAGCCTATTCCCTGACCGGCCCAGGCAGTACCCCGATCCCACCTTTGGGCGTGGTTTTGGATCTAGCCAACCCGAAACAACTCGGAAACCCCGTGCAAACCGACGCCAGCGGCTACGCAAAATGGGAGATGGCGGTACCAATTAGCGCTCAGGGCTTGACGGTATGGCTGCAAGCAGTGCAAGCTGGGCAAACTACCAACCTGATCCGCTCCACGATACGCTGACTTAGCGCTCGAAGGCGGATGCTCCAACATGATTAGCTCCGCCTTACTCCTAAGCTCGCTGCCCCTGCTGGTTCTGCTACCGCAAGACCCAACGCCAGCCAATCCGCAATCCCCCGTCGCCCCATCGCGACGGGAGGTGATTGAACCGCTGCATAAAACCAGCTTCAACGACGATGGCCAAGCCAAAGAGCGACGTCAAGGCGGCAATCCGCGCCAAGTTTCGGGTTATTTGGCCTTTGATGGCAGCATGGATGGCAACCGCCAGGTTGACCCGCAGATTGCCGTTGGCGGTGGATATGTATTTCACGGCACCAATAGTGGCTTGGTCATTTACGACAAACAGGGGCAGTTTGTGCAAGGGGTAAGCCAGCGCGCTTTCAACAATGGCATCGACCCCAAGCTGTTCTTTGATGCCCACAACAAAGTGTTCGGTTTTGACCTTTGGAATCCATGGGATGAAGCAAAGCTTAAGCCGGTGAATATTTCGGTTTCGGAAAGCGACGACCCGACTGGAGCATGGAACACCTATCCGGTGCCCGCACCTGGCGGTGTAGACGGCGGCGGCATCGGCTACAGCAAAAAATGGATTGGCTATAGCTTCCCGGGTGGAGAAGATCGCACCTTCGTACTGCCCATGAAAGCTGCCAGCCAGGGAAAGCCAGCCACGGTTTATCATTTTACAGGCAGTTTGGGGCATCCGGTTGCCGTCCAGGACTACATCGACGACCTCTACTTCTTTCAACTCACCAATGAGGAGTTTGTGATTCGCCGCGTCAGCACTGCCAAAAATGGCGAGCCGCAAGCCGAGTTGGTGGCACGTAAAGCGCACGGCTTAAAAAATGTCGGCTGGCCACCACAATCGCCGCAAAAAGGTACCGATCAAAAAACTTCGTCGGGCGACCGCAATCCCAAAAACTTGGTTTTGCAAGGCAAGCATATTTGGTTTTCCCACACCGTGAAGTGTGACGGCCGGGCTGCAGTGCAATGGCATCAAGTAGCGTTGGACGCCAGCATCGTTCAAAGCGGCTTGCTAAGCAGCCCAACCAGCAGCTACATTCAAACCACGCTGGCAGTAAACAAAAAGCTCGACGTCCTCATCGGCTTCCAAGAAACCAGCCCGGAAATGTACATCAGTCCACGTATGGCATTCCGCCGTGGCAGCGATCCGGCTGGCCATATGGGCGACATCATTTCCTTAGGCGAAGGACAAGGGTTCACTGACGGCACCTCTTGGGGTGATTACAGCGGCAGTGTGGTGGATGGAGATAATGGCCTAGACCTTTGGACCATTCAAAGCATTACCGGCAAAGATGGCAAAGGCGATACCGTAATCACCAAGGTCCCCTGCCCATCGAAATAGCTGGGGCTACTCCCAGTCTCCGCTCAATACAAATGCCGCCCAGGTCTCAGGGCGGGCGTTGCCGTCAAAATCAATGCGATTGCGCTTTAACATTCTCAATTTGGCCTGATGAAGTGCCTCTGCCTTCGCCATGCCTTTCTCCCAATAATTTTCATAGAATTGGGCCATTAAGCTAGCGGTAAATTGATCATCAACCTTCCACAAGCTACTGATCACGGTTTTCGCACCGGCAACTTCTAAGGCACGGCGAAGTGACATTAGACCTTCGCCAGAACGCTTGCTTCCCAGCGCTGTTTCACAGGCCGACAGCACAGCTAAATCGCACTCCGATAGATCAAGGTACTGGATTTCTTCCGCCGACAAGTAGCCATCATCACGGTTCGGATCAGCTTCTGCATTGACGCCTGCAAGCACCAAACCAGAAAGCAGGCCAGGTAGCAGGCCCACAGAGTCCATCTGCTCCCCAATTTGGGTTTGGAGCTCCTCAGCATCCAGGCGCAAGCTGGGTAAATGGTCCGGCTCGAAATAGCCGTGAGTTGCAATATGAATATATCGGTTGCCGGCAATGGCGCGGCGCACGTTCTCTTCGCTTGCAGACCTGCCGTCCAATTGCTGGAAAGGAGATTCCCACTCGAGTACAAATTCGTATAGGTCACGAAGCGCTTGAAGCTCCTTTCGAGTGGCGGGCAGAGATGGCCAGCGGCTCCCTATTCGAGATCTTGTGCTAATTGCCTGGACTGGATCCTGCTGGGCATCCGCTAAAACAGCTTCGGCACGAAAGTAGTTGATGTCGCCAACAGCAAGCACAGACCCTTCACGTTCCAACGCAGCTGGGTCAACCACCGATAGGCGTGTAGCGTCCGACAAGTAAACGAAACGGTGAGATTCGAGTAGGTATTTGCCATCTTCCTCCAGGAGCAGCCCAAAAGGCAATTCGCATAGAAAACGGTCGGGGCTCACCACCACGAACTCCGCTTCGCCGACTCGTTTCTTAAGAGGAGCCCATAACATTTCCAATAGTTCTGACCCGAGGGAAGCTCTTGAACCAATGACGGAACCGCCGCGCTTAACTGATTCTCCGAGGAAGGCATCTTGGACGGTCTTCATGGACTCGGCATTCCCAAGATCAAAGAGTTTCGGCTCACCCTGTGAACCAAGAACCCAGGCGAAAACAGATTCATCCACATAAAAATTTATTAGGACGCAGCCTTCCGTCAGCGCCCCTTGCAGCTCCTCGCTGGTTGGAGTTTGAAGAATATGATCAATATTAAGTTTACGGTTCAGCTCACGCTCAATCCTGAGGCGGTTTTTTCTTAACTCCACAACTTGAGCCGTATGGTTTTTTTCTTGATCGGAAACAGAAAGGAAAACCATCCTGGATAACTGCTTTTGAAGTTCTTTCAGTTGCTCGATGCGGCTCGCCACCTTCGGATCTTCAAGATTCTGTCCTAATGTAAGGCTAGCGGCCTGCAGACGAGTAACCTTGCCTTTCCACTGCAAGCAAAGGTCAAACAACTGTTTCGAGCCCACTTGACCGGATTTGAGGATGTTACTCAGCCAACCATCCGGTCCTCCCGCCTGAAAAAGTTGGAATCGGTCGGCCTCTGACAAGGTAGGCAGTTCCCGATCTAGGTATAGCAGCGAACTTCTTAAAGACCTTTCTAAGAAGTGTACAGCCAACGTATGTTGCCCCCGATATTGATAAAAACGACCTAAACTCTCTAGGGTCTGAGCGACGCTAGGATGTTCTGGACCTAGCGCCCTCTCTCTCATTGCCAATGCTCGTTCGAAGGTTGAAATGGCTTGCTCATCTAAGCCTTGAAGATCATAAAGGCTGGCCAAGTTGTGCAAGGTCGTCGCCACTAATGGGTGATTGGGTCCGTGGACCTTTTCCCAGATTTTCAAAGTACGTTCATAGAGCAGCCCGGCTTTCTGCTTGTGACCTTGGTGTAGATTTAAAGTAGCAAGGTCATTTGTGATCAATGCAATTGCTGGGTGTTCTGAATGCAAATACTTCTCGTAGATTCCCAGGGCACGTTGATACATGGACTCGGATTCCGAGTGGCGGCCTTGAACGAGGAACAACTGAGCGAGACTGATCAGGTTAGCCGCAAGATTAGGATGGTTTGCCCCATAAGCCTTCTCATCAATTTTTATTGCACGCTTATATAAAGGTTCCGCCTCTACCAGACGACCTTGTGAATAATAAATTGTACCAAGGACATGCAAGACATGCGCGACCTCAGGATGCTCCGGCCCATACAATTTTTCCTGGATGGCTAATGCGCGCTCCATCAAAGGTTCAGCTTCTGCATATCTCCCCAGTTTGTAGTAAAGAGCGGAAAGGTTGGTTAAGCACCTTGCGACATCGGAATGCACGGGGCCGCGTACCGCCTCCCAAATAGTCAGGGAGCGCTCCAATAAAGGCAATGCTTCAGGATACCTGCCTTGAATTCGGTAAATCTCAGCTAGGTTGTTCAGACTCGCAGCCGCCGCTGCAGACGTCGGTCCAAAAGCTTCTTCCCGGACGGCTAGTGCGCGTTTTAGTAGTGGTTCGGCATCTTGGTAAAGACCTTGTGCTGAATAAAGCAGGGCTAGGTTTTTGAGACTAGTTGCCACATTTGGATGCCCAGACGGAAGTCCCCCTTCTCGAATCTGTAATGCGCGCTCAAACATAGGTTCAGCGTCTGCATATCTACTTTGGCCTCGATAGATTTCAGCAAGGGTGGTGAGTGTTTGGGCTAGTTCCTGACTGTCGTTCCCATACACGTTTTCTTGCCAACCAATTCTAGCGAGCGCTTCTGCATCATTAGCCGCACGCAGCTCATCAGCGCTTAACTCTGTAGGCTGGCCGACCTCAAGCTGGACTGTGTAAGGTCCACCTTCCCCATGCAAGGCACATGCATAGACATGATATTCTTCACCAGTTTTCAATTCAGCAACAAGCCTGGAATGCATCCAAATTGGCCCATCATCATTTTCTGCCAATAGTTGCCCGCTCTTGTCGTGGAGAACCAGGTACGCGTCGAATGCATAAGACTTTAGCTCAAAGAAATATGCACCAGACGTTTCCACTGTCACTCGGTAAGAGACGCCCAATGTTGGCGACGCAGTGTAAACAGCATCCGGAAGTTGTCAATAACTTTGAGACACCCATTGGTTTTAATTAGTGAGTAATTCC
>JACNIZ010000085.1:5648-6262 GCA_014382805.1 Planctomycetota bacterium | reverse complement strand
CATACCCACATGGCGCCGCGCTTCATTCAAGATTCTCCATTCGAAATTGGCGTGCCCAATATGGTCACATCAGTATTGGCGAGTTACCGCGGCTATGATACTTTTGGCGAAACCATGGTGATTTTTACGGCCGGACTCGCAGTCCTGTTGCTGCTCGGCATGCACGAAGGCCAAAACCGCCGTCCAGGTCGAACCGCCATCGGCGATGTCCTGGTGCTGCGAGTCGTGGTGAAAGTATTAATCTCTTTCATCCTACTTTATGCGCTATATGTGCAGTTCCACGGCGATTACGGCGCCGGCGGTGGCTTCCAAGCTGGCGTAGTTTTTGCCACCGCCTTCGTGGTCTATGACTTGGTTTTTGGCGAAGCCGACGTTCGCCGTGTGCTGCCGCCACTGTGGCTGGGCCGACTGGCGGGTTTTGGCATACTCGTTTTCCCCCGGCCCCGGGGGGGCTGTTTTCTTCCTTGCCCCTCCCTCTTTGATTTTTTAAGCCCTTCTCCCGACACAGGGCACTGGCCAACCCCCGGGACTTTTTTGTTTTTATTTGGGCGCGGGCTTTCCGGGTGCTCCGGCCCCCCCCCCCCTCTTTCCCCCATTTCCCGGCCGCGCCGCCC
>JACNIZ010000085.1:0-5638 GCA_014382805.1 Planctomycetota bacterium | reverse complement strand
GCCGACGTTCGCCGTGTGCTGCCGCCACTGTGGCTGGGCCGACTGGCGGTTTTGGGCATACTGATTTACGCCGGCACCGGGGTTGCATGTATGCTGCTTGGCCATCCATTCTTAGATTATTCAGCGCTTGCTCACGATCCAGTGCATGGCCAACACCGTGGTATTTTGCTGATTGAATTAGGCGTCGGCATTGCAGTGTTCTCGGTCATCCTCACCATCTTCTACGCATTCTCCGGACTGCGCCGCCCAGAACTTCCAGCCTAAGCGATGTACAATTACTGGCTAGTAGTGTTCTTGATGATGGCCGGATTTTATGTGGTCATTTCTCAGGGCAACCTGGTGAAGAAGGTGATCGGTTTGGGCATGTTCCAAACCTCGGTTTTTATTCTGTACATATCGATGGGCAAAGTCGCCGGTGGAGCCGCGCCTATCGTGACCGAGGGCGTAGAGGTTTACTCCAACCCGGTTCCGCACGTACTCATGCTGACCGCCATTGTGGTCGGCGTTGCCACCACTTCAGTTGGCCTAGCCTTGGTGATCCGGATTCATGAAGCTTACGGATCTGTAGAAGAAGACGACATTCAACTGCTCGATAACTCGGTGGATGATTTCCAAGAGGTCGACCTGTGAGTCTATTCGATCACCTGCCGATCCTCGTGGTTCTAATACCGTTGCTGGCAGCACCGATTTGTTCGTTGTTCCGCCACGGGATCGTTGCCAATCGCATTGCTCTCGCCGCCGCATGGACCACCTTTGGCGTTGCCATTCTGCTGCTTAAAGAAATCCTGAGCAATGGCACCGTTCGCTACCAACTCGGAGGCTGGGAGCCGCCGTGGGGAATTGAATATCGCATTGATATTTTAGGCGGCTATGTGCTGCTGATCGTCACCGCTATCGCAGCGTTAGTATTGAGTTTTGCTCGCCGCAGCATTGAAAGCGAAATCGCGAAGCGGCGCGTGGCAATCTTCTACGCCGCATTTTTACTTTGCTTTGCTGGTTTGGTCGGTATGACCATTACAGGCGATGCATTTAACGTTTTTGTATTCCTCGAAATCTCCTCCCTGTCTTCCTATGCGCTGATCAGCATGGGCAAAGACCGCCGCGCCTTGAGTGCCGCGTTCCAATATTTGATCATGGGGTCCATCGGCGCGACCTTCATCTTGATTGGCATCGGTTTTCTTTACATGATGACCGGTACTCTCAACATGGATGACATGGCGCGCATTCTGCCCGACGTCGCCGAGACGCGCGCCATTCGGGTTGGCTTTGCCTTTCTGACGGTAGGCTTTGGCCTGAAACTAGCGCTGTTTCCGCTGCACCTGTGGCTGCCCAATGCTTATGCCTATGCGCCGTCGGCGGTCAGTGCATTCCTTGCCGCAACTGCCACTAAAGTTGCGATCTACTGCTTGTTGCGGTTCTTGCTGGGCATTTTCGGTGTGGGCTTCTCGCTCGGCGTCATGCCCTTCGACATGATTCTGATCGCACTTGGTTGCGCCGGAATCCTGTCGTCTTCGCTGGTGGCGATCTTCCAAAAGAACGTCAAACGCATGCTGGCTTATTCCAGTGTTGCTCAAGTCGGTTACATCGCCCTTGGCATCGGCATCGCTACCCAGACCGGCATCAGTGCGGCGGTTATGCACATGTTTAACCATGCGATGATGAAAGGCGCGTTGTTCATGGCTCTGGGTGCGGTGATGTACCGCGTCGGTTCGGTGCGCATCGAGTCTTTCCAAGGCCTCGGCCGCCAAATGCCAATGACGATGGCCGCGATCGCGATTGCCGGAATGAGTTTGATCGGCATACCCGGTACCGCTGGCTTCATCAGCAAATGGTATTTGGTAACCGCCACCCTGGAAGTTGGGATGTGGCCGTTCGCGCTGTTGATTTTGATCGGTTCCTTCATGGCTTTGATTTACATCGGCCGCATCCTTGAAGCGGCCTATTTCGGCACAGCCAAACCAGGCATTGTGGTGCAAGAAGCACCGATCGGCATGCTGGTCCCCATTTGGGTTTTGGTGGCCGCCAACATCTACTTTGGCCTGCACACCGAACTCACCGCAGGTCTGGCGAATCAAGCAACCGCCGCATTGATGGAGGCCTTGCCATGAGCCCCGACACCCTGCTGATGTGGATGCTCCTGCTGCCGCTTTTCTGCGCAGTGGGAATCGTGCTTGCGCGGCGCAATGCCAATCTGCGAGACGGCGTTTCGGTGGTATTTGGAATTGCCTTATTTACTGTAGTCGCCCTGCTTGCCAACAAGTTTTCCTGGGACAGCGCGCCGGTATGGGTACTAGCCGAACCCATCCCAGGCTTGGCCCTGAAACTCTCCCCAGAGCCGCTCGGCCTGCTCTTCGCGCTGATTGCTAGTTTCCTTTGGCCGATTACCGCCACCTACGCCGTGGGATATATGCGCGGCCACGGCGAAACCAATCAAACACGTTTTTTCGCGTGCTTTGCCTTGTCTATTTTCGCCACGCTCGGCATCGCGATGGCAGCAAATATGCTCACCTTGTTCGTCTTTTACGAACTGCTGACACTAGCCACCTTCCCGTTGGTCACCCACGCTGGCACCGCCGAAGCCAAACGCTCAGGCCGCATTTACTTGGGCATCCTGATGGGCACTTCGGTGGCGTTTCTTTTGCTCGCCACGATCTGGACCTATCACGTTACCGGCACCTTAGATTTCACTCGCGGCGGCATTTTCCCAGCCGGCACGGACAAGGCGATGATGAGCGTGCTGTTACTGCTCTTCGTGTTCGGCACCGGCAAAGCCGCGTTAATGCCCTTCCACCGTTGGCTGCCGGCGGCAATGGTTGCGCCCACTCCGGTTTCGGCTTTGCTGCATGCGGTTGCGGTCGTCAAGGCCGGTGTATTTACGCTGATGAAAGTCGCGGTATACATCTTCGGCATCGACACCGTGGCGGAGCTAAACAGCGCTCAATTCCTCAGTTACTTAGCAGCATTCACGATTCTGGCAGCATCGATTATTGCGATGAGCAAGGACAACTTGAAAGCTAGATTGGCTTATTCAACCGTCAGCCAGCTTGCGTACATCACCCTCGGCGCAATGATCGGAACCACCGCCGGCGTGGTCGGCGGCAGCATGCACATCGCAATGCACGCCTTCGGCAAAATTACGTTGTTCTTTTGCGCCGGAGCAATTTTGGTCGCCTCGCACCGCACTAAAGTCAGCGATTTGAGTGGACTCGGTAGGCGCATGCCGTTCACGATGGCGGCCTTTACCATCGGCGCATTGTCCATCATCGGCTTGCCTCCGACCGGAGGCACTTGGAGTAAATGGATGTTGGTACAAGGCACCTTGGATGCCAGCCAATGGGTGCTACTTTCGGTACTGCTGATTTCATCGCTGCTCAACATCGCTTACCTGTTGGTCATCCCGATGCGCGGCTTTTTCGGCAACGTGAAAGATTGCGAGCATGACCACGGCGCCACCACCGGCATTAACGAAGCACCGTTGCCGTGCTTGTTCGCCATCGGCATGACTTCCGTCGGCTGCATACTGTTGTTCTTCTACCCCGACGGATTGCACGCGCTTGCGCAGGAGGTTGCCAAATGAGCGAAAAGCCCAAGCTCAAGCCGAATGGCAAGCCTTACCTCTTCGATCAACCAAAGAACGTCAAGCGGGTCATTCGCAGCCTGCTCGGATTGTGCGCGATTTTGCTGGCGCTGGACGCCGTCATTCATCGTCATCATGACCATCCGTGGGAGAGCATGTTCGGCTTCTACCCGGTATATGGTTTTGTTTCGTGCGTGATGTTGGTGCTGCTTGCCAAAGAGCTACGCAAGGTCGTAATGCGCAGCGAGGATTATTACGAACCCTATCCTGACATCATTCCTGCCCCGGATGATGAGCAGCCCAAGGGGGACAGCGATGTTTGATTTCGCCGTCACTCTGCCACTTTTCATTGGCGGGCTTCTGGCTTTGTTCACGCGCGGCAAGCTACGCTGCGTTTTGATGCTGGCGGCGCCGCTGGTTGGCGCGCTGCTGCTTTATGGCCTCACTCCAGATGCACTAGTTCACGTCCAGCTGATGGGTATGGAACTCACCCCAATCCGCGCCGACAGTTTGTCGATGCTGTTTGGCTACCTGTTCCACTTGGCGGCGTTCATTGGCGTTATCTACGCGCTGCACCTGAAAGACACTGCGCAATTGGTCAGTTCCCTTTGTTACGCGGCATGTGCCGTCGGAGCGGTCTTCGCCGGGGACTTGCTGACGCTGTTTTTATTCTGGGAAGGCCTTGCCCTCACCTCGTCGATCTTAATTTTTGCTCGGCGCAGCAACCGCTCGCTAGGCGCCGGCGTGCGTTACCTGCTGGTGCAGGTTTTCTCCGGAGTACTTTTGCTGGCTGGCACCATTGCTTGGAAACACGGCGGCCACAGCTTGGAATTTGGTCATATTGGTATTGAAACGCTGGCCGGCAAAATCATCTGCCTCGCCTTTGGCATCAAGGCTAGCTTCCCGCTGGTGCACAACTGGCTTACCGACGCCTACCCGGAAGCCACTGCAAGTGGCACCGTGTTCCTCAGCGCATTCACTACCAAAGTTGCGATCTACGCATTGGTGCGCGGATTCGCCGGTACCGAAGCCCTGATTTACGTCGGCGTCACGATGGCGTGTTTCCCGATTTTCTTCGCCGTCATCGCCAACGACCTGCGCCGAGTTTTGGCTTACAGCTTGATTAACCAGCTTGGTTTTATGGTGGTCGGCATCGGCATCGGCACCGAACTGGCGCTGAACGGTGCGGTTGCCCATGCATTCAACGATGTGCTGTTTAAAGGCTTGCTGATGATGAGCATGGGCGCGGTGCTGCACGTAACCGGCGAGATGCGCGGCTCTGAGTTGGGCGGTCTGTACAAGAAGATGCCGAAGACCGCGTTGTTGTGCATGATTGGCGCGGCGTCGATTTCCGCGTTCCCGCTGTTCAATGGTTTTGTAAGTAAGTCGATGATCGTCGCCGCAGTCATGGAAGAAGGCTATGACTGGATCTGGCTTGGATTGCTGTTCGCCGCCGCCGGTGTATTCCATCACGCTGGCATCAAGATCCCGTTCTTCGCGTTCTTCGGTCACAACTCGACGCACATCGAAACCGCCCATGAACCGCCGAAGAACATGCTGGTGGCGATGACGATTTCGGCGGTGCTGTGTGTGGGAATTGGGTGTTACCCGCAAGCGCTCTACGCGATCCTGCCATTCGGCAACGGCTATGACCCCTATACCGCTGGCCACGTTCTTGCCCAGTTGCAGTTACTGGCCTTCTCGGCGCTGGCCTTCATGAGTCTCAAGCTCTACAAGATCTACCCGCCGGAATTGCGCTCGGTTCATCTTGATGCGCAATGGGTGTACCGACGCTTTGTGCCAGAATTGTCGCACAAGGCCTTTATCTTCGCAGCAACCATGGACAAGCGATTCCGCCTTTTGGCGCGGACATGGATGACTCGCGGAGTCCTTGCGCTGGCGCGACATCACCGCTCCGAAGGGGTGCTGGCACGCAACTGGCCGACCGGCAGTATGGTGGCGTGGGTGGCCGCATTACTCGGCACATCGCTGGTGCTGTATTATCTCTAATTGGCGGTTGAATGTGGCTTCCGCTATTGTTGACTTACCGCGGAATACCTA
>JACNIZ010000086.1:2060-6287 GCA_014382805.1 Planctomycetota bacterium | reverse complement strand
CCGCGAAGGATCGCTGATGGAAGGGATTACGGATTTCGCTGAACGCCGACTCGGCGAAGTGACATGGATTTTGGACTACAACCGCCAATCGCTAGACGGTACCCGCTTTGTGAATCACGTCGGCCTAGGCGGTACCGACGCCGACCGCATTGAAGGCACGATGTTGGCCAATGGCTGGAAAGTCCTCCACCTGCGGCATGGTCACTTGCGCCAAAAAGCCTTCGCTCAAACCGGTGGCGCTGCGCTGCAACAGGCGCTTGAGCACGGCCTCAGCGACATGGAATATCAGGGTTTGATTTGGAAACGCGACGCGGAAAGAACCCGCAAGTTACTGCTGAAGCGTGCACCGAAAGCGAAAAAAGCTCTACAAAATTTGGCCGACGCCGAGTTGCTGGCGCTATTGGAAGACGTCGGCGGGCATGATTTGGAATTGATCATTGCCGCGATGGAAGAAGCGCGCTCCGCCACCGAACCGACCATGATCCTTGCTCATACCATTAAAGGTTTGGGCTTGGAGAGTCGCGCCAAACCGGGCAACCACAGCGCGTTGCCAACCCAGGAAGAAGTCCATCGCTTGCTAGCAGAGCAGGGTTTGACAGCCGAAGAGCCGTATCAACGGCTAGGCAATTGGCAAGCCGACGGGCCCGAAATGGAATTCCTCAACCAGCGCAGTCAATACGTGCGCAACGGTATCGAGGAATTGAGTAGAACCATTTCCGCCAATCGCCAGCGCATCGACGAAGGTATCGCCCAGCAGCTGCCAATGGCGACCGATTTGGGAATTGATATGAGCTTGCTGCCGATTGCGCACACCCAATGGATGTGGGGTCAGATCGCTGGCAAGTTGGTACGCATCGGCGCTCATGATGAAATGACTGCCGTCGGCTTGGATCCGGGACGGGATTTGACCGACCAGGAAAAACCTTGGAGTCAGGTGGCAGATCTGGTGCTCACGCTTTCACCCGACGTCGGAACTTCGACGAATATTAACCCAACTATGGATGGCAAAATTTATGGTCCGGAGTTTGCCAAAGACGTGGAAATGGAATTGGATATGTCAGAGCGCGGTAGGCCCAAATTAGGCCCCACCGAAGCCGCACACGCTCGTCATATTCGCTTTGACATTTCCGAACAAGCGACTATGAGTGCAACCGGTTCGCTTGGTATGTCCGGCACCTTTTTTGGCGTGCCGCTGCTGCCAATGATGACGGTATATGACTTTTTCATCAAACGCGCACTGGACCAGCTTTATTACAACTTGTATTGGCGCTCAGGCTTTTTGCTCATGGCCACCCCTTCCGGGGTTTCGCTGGCCCCAGAGGGAGCGCAGCATTCTTGGAAGTCCGACATTCAAATGCCATCGATGGTGACTTGGGAACCATACTACCCGCAGGAGATGGAGTGGATTTTGTGCGACACGGTCCGACGCCACGCGTTGGGCGATAACGTCGACCGTGAAGGCGTGCTAGTCCGCGCAGTGACCATTGGTGTGCGTCCCAAAACTATGCTCAAGCATTTGCGCACTCAAGCGCGTTATTTAGATGCAAATGGCGATCCTTGGGCAGATGCACAAATCATGGAAGAAACGCGTCAAAACGTACTTGCTGGTGGTTATTGGCTATTGGATCACAGCAATCAACCGGACTACCAGTTGGGCGATAACGTGGTGCGTATCTTCAGCATGGGCGCGCCAACGGGGTCGGCTGTGGAAGCGGCGCAACGCTTACGGGAAGTCGGTATTTACGCCGACGTTTTGGTCGTCACCAGCCCAGAATTGTTACTCGGCCGATTTGCCGAACGCGAAGATTTTGCGCAATTGAAAAAGCTCGGTCTCAGCGCCGACATGCACTTAACCGCCAGCCTGCCAATCACTGTAGACGCCACTGACGTGCGCATGCTTGCTGCGCGCACCGTGCCCATCGTTTCGGTGGTTGACGGTGAAGCCGGAATGTTGGACAACGCGGGTTCGATTTTGGCAACCCAACAAATCAGTTTGAGTGTGCAAAAATTCTCGAAGTCTGGCACACCCAAAGACATTTTTGCTTACCATGGCATCGACGCCAAGGGAATCTTTGAGGCTAGTGGGAAAGCGTTGGCGCAAACCGCAACACGCATGGTGCAAGTGGATTCCCAAACTTTGCAGCAGCTGCAGCAAAATGGCGGCCAAAGCTCGTCGAACTGGCGGGATTTATGGCCGCTTGAGTTTGAGTAATCGAACTACGGCAACAGTTTCGCCGAGCACATCCACCTCGGCGGAATTGCTAATTGCGATCAAGGATACGCCCTGCTCGGCTTGCTCTTGGCGGTAAATACAAGCGCGATAAGGGCCCGTTGCCACAGCACTCAAAACTATCGGTTTTCGAATGCCGATGCAGAACCCATTCGGATTTTCCAAAGTGGGCTGTGGGTTATTAGGCGCTTGCAGACTGAGATAACAATCCTCGCCGAGCACTGCCTCTAAGTCGTCGCTTAACTCAACTTTCAAATTGCCAATGGCTGGTAATGGAATCCGTACCTTATCTTCGCCTACGTTGATCATGTGATAGCTGTCCACTCCGGCGTAGGTCCAGGTCAACTCAATGGGCAAGTGCGGGGAAACGCTCTCAACCACCAAATAGCCCTTATCAATGGTGTGTTTTGAGCCGTTGTCCTCGTCATTTTTCCAGCGCACCATCATTCCTTTGGGACCGCTAGTTCCATCTGGATGCATGAATCGCACCCGTAACTTGCGCGACGGAAGCAGTGGAATCGTGCCCAAATTTCCGTCGCCGGGCGGAGTGAGATCTTTGAGACGTTTGGAAAGATAGCCTTTGGCTGAGACTTCGATAGTGAACAGCGGCAAGGTGACCTGCTCCACCTCAAAAGTGCCATCTAAGCCTGTGCGTTTGCGGGTGGAATGCCCCTCGCCATCAAACAGGCTGACGCTAGCGCTGGCCAACGGATTGCCATCTTGACCGACGATGAGACCGCTGATTTTTTTTCCAACTTTGTCCGCCACAATGGTCACCACATAATTCGAAGTTTCACGCGGCGGGATTTCTAAAGTGGCCAAAGGGCCCAAGGAACCGATGATTTCAGCGTGTATCGGAATTTCAGGCCGAACCCCACTAAGCACGACCTGTTTGTTTGATGCTTTGATTTCCCCGCGCCAACTGGTGATTTCCCCATCTCCCCCACTTGAACTCATAGTGGAATTTAAATCCCCTTTCACCACCCTGAAGGTGCCCAGGTCCTGGCCATCGGAATCCAAAAACCCAAGCTCGCCTTTGGTGCTTAATGCTAGGCGCGGTAACCAGCCGTCATCTAGGGTACCCAGGTCTAGGTTGATTTCAATACGCGTCGTTTGTTGGAGCTGCATGGAATAAGGAGTTTGCGCAAACGGCGGTTCGATGGTGATTACGCTCGGTAAAAAACTGCCTTCACGTGCCGTGATGGACGTCTTGCGTGGCAGCAGACTTTCAAAAGTGAAGACGCCATTTTGGTCACCAGACTTCAAAGTTGCGCTTTGCGCATAGACATCGGCTGTAGGCAAGGGTTCGCCATCAGGGCCAAAGACTCGCACCTGCACCGGCACTCCAATTTCCATTTCCAACGCGCCCAGCCAGCCGTCGGCGGGCAATTCTTCATCTTGCCATGTGTGGTTGGCGTGTCCTTCGATAGGTGCCTCCTTCAAATCCACCATGACTGAAACGAATTTACCGCCGTTATCGTTTTCGACAGCAGGGGCAAAAAAGTTACCCGCAGCATCGGTCCGCTGATCGGCGCGCGACGACGACGATGAGCTACCTCCACGATCATTCCAACTGGTGCGCAAATTGGTTTCCGCTGGCTTGTTTTGCAGCTTCTGCTGAATTCCCAACTTAGCATTCACAACCCCAACGTCCTGCATTTTGCCGCCAGGTGCCAACAAACGACCATGCCATCCGGAAATACGCTTTAAATCCAAAGTGGACAATAAACGTTCCGAATTCCACAATAAATTGCCCTCGGTATGACGTTTGCCCGCAGTCATATTTTCCTCCAATCGGGCCCAATTGAGCCCTGCCGGCAATTCCAGCTTTCCGCTAACCTTTTTTCCACCCGGAATGTGCAATCGACCGAATGAATCGCTCAACAACGTCTTTTTGAATTCGCCTTGGGCTTCCCAAGCAAATGCCAATGGGTAGCCAACTGGTTGGCCATCAATGATGATGGCCAATTCGGCATCTGTACTGGAATCATGCTTCA
>JACNIZ010000086.1:0-2004 GCA_014382805.1 Planctomycetota bacterium | reverse complement strand
ATCTGTACTGGAATCATGCTTCATTAAGGATGTTGTGGCTTGTTTTGCGGCTATTTCATTACGCTCCTGATCGGCAGCTTGGCGACCGGCTGGATCTGTGATTAGAGCTGACTCCATTTCTGCGGCAACCTCGCTGTTGCCATCCGCTGGAATCCAACCGTCATTGTCATCACGCGGCCAAAATACGACCGCAGCAACGACAATTAAGCCAGCCAATACGAGGGTGAGGGGAAGTTTGGTATTCATGGGGAAATCTGCAGGGTCCCATGATACTGACTCTATTCCTTCAATCTGCCCGTCGCATTTTTTCGACGGACTGCAATAATTGATCAACATCGAATTCTTGCAATGCATAAAGGTGGGGCAAGCCAACTACCCGTGCATAGCGGTTGTTATTACTGGCAAGTTGACCGATCTGAATTTCAAAGGTTTCGCCGCCGATACCGGCACGAATGATGTCGGTGACCGGCTCTAACAATTCCTGATTCTGCGCTTCCTCGATCAAGCCGATGACGTTAGCAGCACGCAAATCGTTCAATGTGAATATCCATGAATCGCCAACAAAATTAGGCACTAACAGCGAATCTGGAGCCACCATGCGCCAGCGGCCGGTTGCCCCCTCCTCTGCTTCCGCTTGATCCAACGGAGCGCCATTTTCGACTGGATTGTCTTGCCGGATTAGCTTCCAAGAATTATTGCTGTTTAGGTCCACGCGCTGCAAGGTGTGAAATTGGCCAGCCTCAACCTGCGACAAAAAGTGCGTATCGCACCAATCCGCCGGCGAGGTAAATGGAATGGTGAATTCCCCAGTACGGTAAACCGTATTGCCTGCGGTCGGCCGCACGAAAAATTCAAACACCGCAACCTGGCCAGCGGTCACGTCTTGACTGCGCATGCTGCCAGCGATGACGTCGGCGAGTAGGTCGCCATCTTCATTCCAAACTTCCACCCTCACACCGGTTTCCGGACTGACCTCATAGGCGTCCTGCATTTCCGGGTTCACGGATTCGATGTCGCGCGTTTCCAGCGCTTGCAAAGACTCAATCAAACTGCCGACGCGGGCCAGATCGGCAGGATGGTCCCACAATTCGCTCACCACCCAGCGCGGCTTCCCTTGGTCCAAAATCTGCGCAATGGTAGTGGTTTGAGTGGCTGATTGAATACGAATTCGGCCGATGCCTTGGTGTTGCGTCAGCTCTGGGAACATACGCGTGGTGGCGGCAAAAGTTCGCGCATGCGCATCACCACGCCACGGTTGCTCTTGCAGCAACAAACTGGCAAATAAGACCACAAAAACCGCCATCAAAATTCGATTGCGCGGGCTCATGTTTTGCCTCCTACCTGAGAGCTCTGATAAGGTCGGCGAGCACGACGACGGTGAAAGGCAAAGTGTGCCAAGCCAGCAACCAGCAAAATCAGCGGCGGCAGCAAAACGTTAAACCATGCAATGCGCGACTCCATGCTGTCGCGGTAACTACGGGCTTCGCGATCAATGGCGCGATTTTTGGCGTCGGACTCCATTAAACCGCCGGCCTCATCCATCGCTTGCAAGTAGAAATTTGTAAGCGGACGTTGCTTGCGACCACGCGACCGCAATCCGATCAAAGACTCATCCTGAGCCAGCCAATCCACCAAGTTATCGGCAAAAGTGGAGTTAGAAGTTCCGCCTTGAAAGGTAATGTTATGGAAAACTTCGCTATCGCCGATTACTACCAATAATCCTGGCGCGGCGGCATCTGCGGAAAACTTGCCCGACAACGCAATCGCAAGGTCAAAGCTTTGCGGCTTGCCACTACGCGCAGCCGTGACTTCCATCAATTTGATGTTAGCCGGGTCCATACTAATCTTGCTGCCTGCTGGCATCGCATAAGCGCGATCGGAGGTGCGCAACAAAGCCTCGGCGGTTAAATCCAAGCCGACCCCCTTATGAAAAGTCACCCGGGGCGCCCCGACCCCCCCCCCCCAAACCACGCCGGCGGTCCCCACATGACCCTTCTTGTGGGC
>JACNIZ010000308.1 GCA_014382805.1 Planctomycetota bacterium | reverse complement strand
CACCGATGAATCAGCTATTAGAGCAAGCTGACGGTGCCCTGGGTGAGCCAGCCAAGCAAGCAGCCGGAGCCGAAGAAAGTACTCGCCGCGAAGCTGTGCGGCGGGCAATTTCAGCCGAGTTGGATCAGTTGCGGTTGGATGTGCGGTCCGGCCAGGCCCGCGAGCTGGATCAGAGTTTTTGGCAGCAAGTTGGCCGTCGTTTGGAGGTGGTGCCGAACTTGCAGGTCAGCGGCGCGTTGAATGCCACTGGGGTAGTGCTGCATACCAATTTGGGAAGAGCGCCATGGTGTTCCGAGGCGGTGGCGGCGGCGGCGGCGGCGTCTTCGGCTGCAGTATTGGAAGTTGATCCCGGCACCGGAAAACGCGGCCGTCGCGAACGTGCAATCGACCAACTTTTAGTGCAGATCACCGGCGCCGAAGCTGGTTTGCCGGTGAACAACAACGCGGCGGCATTATTGTTATCCGTTGCGGCCCTGGGCGGCGGTCACAAAACCGTGTTGGCGCGCGGTGAAATGGTGGAGATTGGCGGCAGTTATCGCATGCCCGAAGTGGTCGTGGCAGCCGGATCAGAACTAGTGGAGGTTGGAACTACCAATCGTGTGCACCTGCACGATTACGAAAAAGCGCTACAAGACCCCGACGTGCGTTGTGTGCTAAAAGTCCATCGTTCCAATTTTGAACAGCACGGTTTTGTCGGTGAGCCGACGTCGCGCGAACTCGCTGACTTGTGCCATAAATACGCAGTGCCCTTGGTTTATGACCTAGGTTCAGGTGTTTTGTGGGGTAAACATTTACCAGGTGCTGATGAAGAACCCACAGTTTCGCAAGCCTTAAGCGATGGTTGCGACGTCGTTACTTTCTCCGGCGACAAACTGCTTGGTGGGCCGCAGGCTGGACTGATCGTTGGTGCCGCAGCATTGATCGCCCGTCTGCGCTCGCACATGCTGACGCGTTGTTTGCGCCTCGATAAATCCATTTTGGCAGCTCTGGAAGCAACTTTATCCATTCATGCACTAGGGGAGCGATCCGCATTGACGCGTTTACCTGCTTTGCGCCAGTTGGCACTCACCGAGGCCGACCTCATGCCGCGCGCAATTTCGCTGCAGCAGCGCATTCAAGAGCGGATGCCGACCTTGACGGTTCAGGCAATTGCTTGCAGCGGTCGTGTCGGTTCAGGCGCCGCTCCGATTCGCGATTTGGCGGGCGCTGGACTCACCCTGCAGGCTCCTAATGGAAATGTTCAGCGATGGGCTCATGCCTTGCGCACCGCGTCGCCGCCAATATTTCCGCGCTTGCAGGACGAGCAACTATTGATCGATTGTCGCACCATCGAGCCCGCCCAAGAGGAACTGTTGGTCCAACAATTGGCACTCAGCTTGACGCCGTTCCTTTAAGCCGCGCGCGACGAGTCGTGGCCTTCGGCGAGCCACTTCTTAAGCATCGCGTAGAAAATCTCTTTGCGTAACGGCTTGGTCATGTAGTCGTTCATACCAGCTTTTTCACATTTTTCGCGGTCGCCAACCATTGCATGCGCGGTCAGCGCAATGATGGGAGTCAAATCTTTGGGCGACGGCAGGCGTCGGATTTGGCGCGTAGCTTCGTAGCCATCCATGACCGGCATTTGGCAATCCATTAGCACCAACTCATAATCTTCCTTCTTCAGAGCTTCGACCGCCTCGGCGCCGTTGTCGGCTAGATCGACTACGATGCCAGCCTTTTCTAGCATCCGTTTTGCTAGCTTCTGATTGACTTTATTGTCTTCGGTGAGCAATACCTTGCCACGCCATTTGACACCTTCAAGACCAGGCATGGCGGGCTTGGCTGGGGGGTCTGGTTGGATGGCTGCAAGATTCCCGGCCTGAAGCTCTACTTTCCCAGCAATCTTTGCGCCCGTATCCGTTTGGCTAACGTTCACGCCGACGTCGGTCTTGGCGGTTTGGGCGCGCAATCGTGAGGGCAGCCGATCTTTGCGGCTACGATCCATCAAATTCAACAACGTGGATTTTAGATTGTTGAGCTTGAGTGGTTTGTTGATGCGACGGTCAAACAGATGACTGCAGTCCTCCGGGCCGTTGGAGCGTTCATTGAACGAGCTGAGCAGAATGATGGATAAGTCTTTCCAAGCTAGGCCTTTGGCCTGAATGGCCTGAGCCAATTCGATACCATCCATGCCTGGCATCATCTTGTCCGACAGCAATACTTGGAACGGATCTTCGTCGGCGGCTTCGGCGATTAAATTCAATGCAGCTTTGCCATTTGAGGTGCATTTATAGCGGCAACCAAGCGCATTCAATTGCGCAGCGAGTACCCGTAAGTTGGTTGCTGTGTCGTCTACGGCAAGTACGCGTACACCAGACAAAACTTTAAGCTGGGCGCGCTGTTCGTTTTCTTGGGTGCTAATCGGCAGGTCGACTTCGAACCAGAAGTTAGAGCCTTTGTTCAGTTTACTTTGAACGCCAATTTCACCGCCCATTTGCTCGACCAATTGCTTGCAAATGACCAAACCGAGGCCGGTGCCGCCAAACTTGCGAGTGGTGGAAGTATCGGCCTGGGTGAATTTACGGAATAAACGTTGACGCTGTTCCTCGGATAAGCCTAGGCCAGTGTCACGGACTTCGAAACGCAGACGCGCGTTTGGTCCGTCTTGTTTGACCAGAGATACTTCCACCGCAACCTCGCCCTCCTCGGTGAATTTCAGCGCGTTGCCAGTCAAATTCGTTAATACTTGGCGCAAACGAGTTGGATCGCCGACGACCATTTCCGGCACGTTGGAATGGGCGAAAGCATTCCATTCCAGTCCACCTTCACTGGCTTTGGCAGATAAGCTGTCCAACACTTCTTCCAGCATTTCGCGCAGGCTGAAGTCTATAGTTTCCAATTCCAATTTGCCGGCTTCGATTTTAGACAAGTCCAAAATATCGTTGAGCAACGCCAACATGCTTTCCGAACATCGGCGCACGGTTTGCAAGTAACCTTGCTGTTCTTCATCTAGATCAGTGTCCAAAGCCAACTCGGTCATGCCCAATATGCCATTCATGGGCGTGCGAATTTCGTGGCTCATATTGGCCAAAAAATCGCTTTTCGCTTGGCTAGCTTCACTCGCTTCGTCGGAAGCTTCACGCAGTTTTTCCTCTAGCTCAGCGTGCTCGCTGACATCATGCATAAAGATCACCGCTTGGTCATCCCAGCCAGTGATGGTGACGTCAAAGACATGCTGGCTCACCGGGTGGGTGATGCCACGCGAGGTGAATTGCTCGCCCGCCTTCAAACCGGAGCCCAAAAATTTCAGCAGTTCGCGCTTTTCGCGCATCGGAACGACGTCGAATAGATCGATCCCATTCGTACGCAGTGGCGTGACTACACGTTCAGCAGCGGTGTTTTGGAAAACTTGGCGATAGCCTTTGGGCACTTTTGGGTCGAGCACAATGATGATGCAAGCGTCATGCAGGTGCCTTAACGCCTCGCCAAAACCACTTTCTGATTGGCGGCGTTGATTTTCCAGTCGCTTCATGCTTCCTTGCCAGTCGCGAGCAATGACCAAAGCGACGCCTAGAGCGGCCAAATTCAACGCCATCGAAACCGCCGGTAGCTGCTCCGGCTTAATTCCTTGCACGGTCATGCCTTGGTAGGTGGACCAAGCCCACATCGCCACCAAAAAGCTGCTTGCGATGATGGTGGAAGCCAATCCACCCACCATTCCGAAGATGTAACAGCCCAACAGCATGCCATTCAGCATCCAGGCTAGGGCCGGGCTAGTGATGCCACCGGTTGCGGCCAGGGTGACCGCGCAAATCGTAAAATAACTGCCAATAAGGATATAGCCCCAAAGGTCTATGGCCCAATTGCGCTTCATCGAGAACCACATGGCGATGTTCAAAACGAAGCCAATCGCCAAAACTACGGCAGGCCAGGCAACTCCAGCGGCCAAATAAAGCAGCGCAATTGCAGGAATCACCAAAAACAACCGGTGCGCCGTTGTTTGCAGGATGGCGCGGCGGTCGGATTGATCGCTATCGGCTGCGCTCAAAAAGGCAGTGGATTGCGGTGCGTGAGAGGATTCTTGCATGGGAGAACCAGCGGGTGGCTAAATCCACCGACTGGAATCGAAGGAAAGAAGTGGTTCAAAGGCCCATCGGCGAGGAATGGCTTGGACTTGAGCAAAGTGGTCCTAAAATCTTGCTATGACTCGAACGAAACGCCTCACTGAATATTCGTCCTGTAGCGGCTGAGCGGCCAAGCTACCCCAGGGACAGTTGGCGCAGGTTCTGCGTCGGCTGGATCCCGTAGCCAAGGCTGAAACCTTGCTCGTCGGTCCCGATGGTTTCGACGACGCCGGTGCAGTTTTGGGTGCAGACGGAATGGTTAGCCTGTATACCGTGGACTTTTTTCCACCGGTGGTGGACGACCCTACGGCCTACGGAGCTATCGCTGCAGCGAACTCCCTGTCAGACATTTACGCTTGTGGCGGCCGGCCCAAGGTGGTGTTGAATTTGGCCGGATTCCCGGCCGATTGGGGGGATGAAACGCTGCACCCCATTTTTGATGGTGCGGTGCAAGTGGTGCGTGAGGCCGGTGCTCTCTGGGTGGGCGGCCACAGCGTCATTTCCGAAGAACCTTTGTTCGGATTTGCCGTTTTTGGCGAGGTTACGCAGGATTTGCTGGTCACCCAACAGGGCGCGGAACCAGGAGATCAAATTTTTCTGACCAAACCACTAGGGGCTGGCTCTATTACCACTGGCGTCAAACTGGGCCGTGTCAGCGCCGAGCAGGAACGTGTCGCCGTAGCCGAAATGGCTAGGTTGAATATTTTGGGCGGGGTTGCGATGCGCGCGGCCGAAGTCAAAGCCGGTACCGATGTGACGGGTTTTGGCTTACTTGGGCACGCCTTCAACATGGCTAAAGCGTCAGGAGTGGTTTTGACCTTCGAGGCAGCCGCCTTGCCGCTTTACGACGGCGCCGCCGAGCTCGCCGCCGACGGCATTTTTTCCGGCGCGGCCAACCGTGGCCGTGAGGGTTTGGGCAAGAATGCTGAAATTGGCGCTGGCGTTGATGATTGGCTAGCCGCAATTTGCTTTGATGCCGAAACCTCAGGGGGAATTTTGGCTTGCG
This sequence comes from Planctomycetota bacterium, assembly GCA_014382805.1. Classification (GTDB taxonomy): domain Bacteria; phylum Planctomycetota; class UBA1135; order UBA1135; family UBA1135; genus JACNIZ01. The sequence continues at coordinate 1,224 of JACNIZ010000308.1, read as the reverse complement.
TAAAACCTCATCAGGTTCCCAATTTTTTGGCGGCAATGGAAAATCAAATGGCGGTAAAAATCGGGGTAGTGCAAAGCGGGCAAGCTAAGGTGGTTCTAGCCTAGGCGATTCATCGAACTGCGCTGGCCAGACCTCCACCAAGGCACGATCGTGCGTGCACCTGTCAAAACCCTCCCTGAAACTCTTAAGCAAGGCTCAGAGTTTGGTGACTTCCGGTTAATCCGTGAGTTGGGAAGGGGCGGTATGGCTATCGTTTTTGAAGCCGAAGAACTCAGTTTGCAACGCCGGGTTGCACTGAAAATTTTCCATCCTCGATTTGATACCAACCTGGTGGATTCGCAACGCTTCCGGCGCGAAGCGGAAGCAGGCAGTCAGTTGCAACATCCGGCCGTGGTTCGGGTTTTTCACCGTGGAGTGCAAGATGGTGTGCCTTACATTGCGTCGGAATTGGTTGCTGACTGCCGCAACATGGACCAGCTTTGTGAGGATTGGAAGCGCGAACCCAAGTCGAAGCCGGACGAGCATGTGCGCGTGGTTGCGAAGTGGTTCGCGAAGATTGCGGAAGCGATGCAAGAAGCCCATCAAAAGGGAATCTTGCACCGTGATTTGAAGCCTGCAAACTTACTTGTTTCGGGCGACGGCCGCGCTTTTGTCTCCGACTTCGGTTTGGCCTGGATGGACGACCGCCGCGGTTTATCTCAAAGCGGCGAAATGGTGGGCACGCCATTTTTTATGAGCCCAGAGCAGGTCGCTGGCGGCAGTATGAGCACCTCGAAGAAGAACGATATTTATTCTCTAGGCGCTTCTTTGTATCAAATGCTGGTTTTGCGACGGCCTTTTGAAGCCTCTAAAGCGGAGCAGGTCTTTCAAGCTATTTTACATGAGGAACCCATTCATCCCTCACGATTGGCGCCGCGATTACCGATCGACTTGGTGCATATTTGTTTGAAGGCTATGGATCGGTCACCGCAACGCCGCTACCAATCGATGCAGGCTTTTGCCGACGATTTGAATTGCTTTTTACGGCATGAGCCGGTGGCCGCAAAAGCACCGTCAACCTTTCCTCGTTTTCTGCGTTGGCGGGGTCGCAATCCCGCCGCGTGTTTGTCGGTCTTGTGGAGTGCGGGGATTTTTTCGGTCTTGGTGCGCCTCGGGTTGAGTGTTCACGGGCGTGGCCCGGGCCAACCAGTGGTCGAAACTGGTTGGTGCGGCGTCCGTGTTTAC
>JACNIZ010000087.1 GCA_014382805.1 Planctomycetota bacterium | reverse complement strand
CTCAAACTTGCCGCTCACGTGCGCGAAGCGGACATCTTGATTCGCTCCATGATGGCCAGTCGCCGCAAGATCACCGTTTTCCTTTTTGCGATCTTTACGGTAACGGTGGTGCTCGGTTCCTTGATGTATTTGATTGAAGGCGAAGAAAACGGTTTCGATAGCATTCCGCGCGGCGTTTATTGGGCGGTGGTTACCTTGACCACTGTAGGCTACGGCGACATTGCACCGCAAACTCCATTTGGTCAATTTGTCGCCACTTTAGTCATGGTTTTGGGATACGGCATCATCGCGGTGCCAACTGGAATCGTGACGGCTGAAATGACCATGGCCGCCCGCCGCGATGGCCGCATTTGTCCAAATTGCGGCGAGCGCGGGCACGCAAATATAGCTGATTTTTGTCGGGTTTGCGGAGCTGAACTGCCGTCTGCGCCGTAGAAAAGAGAGGATTTGCCGCCTCGTCTTTGACTGAATGGGGGGGGATATTTATTCTTACCTTATGGTCGATCAAACCCACAAGCGCCGCGAAACTTTACGTCGGCTGTTATTGGCAGGTTTTAAAGGCAATCAAGCAGAGTTGATTGCCGCGATGAAAGAGCAGGGATATCCAGTGGCCCAGCCTTCCATTAGCCGAGACCTGCGTGCGTTGGGCGCGGTGAAAACGGGCGGCGGTTACATTCTGCGAGAGAATGATCATGTCACTCCATTGGATACACTGCGAGCCTTACTTCGCGACGTCAAAGCGGCCGGACCACACTTGATTTTGGTCGGTTGCGAGCCAGGGGCGGCAAGCGCAATTGCGCGAGCATTAGAAGCGGAAAACTTGGATGGCTTGGTGGGTACGGTTGCCGGAGATGACACCGTTATGGCGGCGGTGGCGAATAAGGTTGCCGGTCGCCACGTGGAGAACCGCATTCTGACTTTGTTGGAATAGGGTGGGCGCGGGCTGGGATAGCGTGGGTGCGGACTGAGATGGTGTGGGTTGGAAGCGGCGTGAAATATTCATTGATTCCGAAGTTATTCACATAAAAATTCCTATAGACGCCATGAAATGGAATAAATATCCTCTCTGCCATGCGAATCCTCCTTGCCTACTCAGGCGGTTTGGACACCTCTTACCTCGTCGCCACCTTTGCCGAGGCTGGTCATGAAGTGATCGCCTGCACGGTGGATTGCGGCGGATTAGATGATCCAGCAAGAAAGCACCTGCGCGAGCACGGCTTAGCCCTGGGGGCGAAAGAGGTGCGTTGTATCGATGCGCGTGAGCGTCTTTACCAGGACGTGCTGCGCTGGCTCATAGCCGGCAACGTCCGTCGCGGCGCTGTTTACCCGCTGTGCGTGGGAGCCGAACGTGGTTTGCAAGCTGCGGTATTGGCAGAAACTGCGAGCGCGGAAAATTTCGACGCCTTGGCGCACGGCTGCACCTCCGCTGGCAACGATCAAATCCGTTTTGAAGCCGCCCTTGCCGTGTTGGCGCCTGGATTGAAAATCATGGCTCCGATCAGGGAGCATCCAGTCGCTCGAACCGATCAGGTCGCATGGCTGCAAAACAGGCAACTGCCGGTACCCGGCAAAGGGGATCTTTATTCAATCAATGCTGGCTTGTGGGGTTTGACCATAGGCGGTGGCCCGCTGTTGCAAAGCCGCGAAGGATTGCCCGAGCACGCCTGGCAGTGGACTGAGCATGGCCATCAATCTGCCGAGCTATGCGTTGAATTTGAATGCGGTCAACCCGTCGCGATTAATGGCGCCCAATTGCCCGCGGTGGACTTGATCGAACAACTCAATCACTTAGGCGGAGCTTGCGGCGTCGGTCGGGGCTATCACTTGGGGGATACCATTCTTGGCATCAAGGGTCGCATTGCGTTTGAAGCGCCAGCCGCTGAAATTTTGCTGACTGCGCATGCCGAGCTTGAAAAACTGGTGCTCACCGAAGACCAGCGTTTTTGGAAGGATCACCTCGGTGATGTTTATGGCAAAAACATTCACCAAGGTCTGTCCATGGCTCCTTTGCAACGCGACTTAGAAGCCTTGTTTCAATCGAGCCAGCAGCGCGTGACCGGTTCAGTGTTCTTGCATCTCGCCGACGGCAAGCTGCAGGTGACGGGTATGCAATCTCCGCATTCACTGATGCAAGCCAGCGACGCCATTTACGGAGAATCTCCCGCGAGCGACGCCGACCCCAATGCTCCATTAGCCTACGCCCGAGTTTTGGCCGAACCCGCTCGTCTATACAGCAGTGTGTCATGAAACGCGTGCACCTAAACAAGATCGGGTCGGTAACCAGCCGCTTGCAGTTGCGTTCGCAGGCGGTATTGGGTGCGGATATTCCTGCCCGCGCCGGAACCGTGGTGGCCGGCAGAATTTTGAATTCGCGCCGCACCTATCACACCTTGGAAAACCCCCAAGGTCGCCTGGTGCCGCTTCGAAAGGGCGACGTTATCGCCGGGGCTTTGGGCTTTCGCCACGCTCTACATGGCTTCGCCGGAGAAATTCCGAATAAGGTGGCGGTTGGCGATACCTTGCAACTGCTCAACTTGGGCGGCGTCATTGGAAAATCCAGCAGCGCTTCGCCAATTTTGGGCCGCCCATTTGACGTCGAAATTTTGGGCGCGGTTCTGGATTTCGCCGACGGCTCGCGCAGTCGTATGAGCGGCAAGCCAGCTTCGATTTCCGCTCACGCGTTGCCGCCGATGCCGTTGCCATCGAATTTGCCACCAATTTTTGCGCTAGTGGGTACGTCCATGGATAGCGGCAAGACTACGGCTGCCAGCGCGCTGGTTTCTAGCTTGAGCGATCAGGGAAAACGCGTGGCTTGCGGTAAATTGACCGGCGTATCTCTGCGTCGCGACATGCTGATGCAAGAAGACAACGGAGCCATTGTTAGTGCCAGCTTCACTGATTTTGGCATCGTTACTACCAACGAAAAAAACGCAGTGGCGGCCGCACATTCGCTGATTGCCTACCTAAATGACCATGCCCCCGACGTCATCGTGCTTGAATTAGGCGATGGATTATTTGGTCCATACGGGGTCAAGGCACTGCTCAAGAACGACGCCTTCCGCAACGCCATCCACGCCTTTTTGCTTTGCGCACATGACCCGGTCGGCGCGTGGGGGGCGGTGAGTTATCTGCAGAGTAATTATTCCATTCGTCCGACCTTGGTGACGGGTCCGGTTACGGATACTCAAGTGGGTGTGGGCTACTGCAATGAGGAGCTGAAGCTGCCTGCTGCCAATGCCATGCTTGATCCGCACGCGCTGGCGAAGCTACTCAGCCTTCCTCTACAGCCGGTGGCGTTATGAAAAAAATTCCACTCTTTGTAGTAGGAGCCAAAGGATTGCTGGCGGCGGAAACTATGCGTCTAGCGCTTAGCCATCCTCATTTGCATCCGATTCATGCATTTTCCCGCACCGAGCTAACCGACCTTCGCGACGTTCATCCTCAGTTGCCGGCCCCAATTGCAGTGCGCAGTTTGCACGAACTGCCGACGGCGATAATTACCGCACTTCAATACGGCCCGACCGCTCTGGTTTTTGCGACACCTCATGGCGTCGCGGGTTCCATGTGGGCGAATCTGCAAAAGCAATTGCTGCAGGGCGGCGTGGATGCAAAGAGTTTGTACTTGGTGGATTTATCCGAAGATCATCGCCTGGAAAAAAATGGGCAATGGCATTACGGCCTGCCGGAACTTCATGAAATTTCAGTTTCGACGCGCAAGGTAGCCGTTGCAGGTTGTTTTGCTACGGCGATGCAACTTGCGGTTATGCCGCTACAGCGTGCCAAATTGCTCGACTCGAATGCACCCTTCATCTTAAACGGGGTCACTGCATCGAGCGGTAGCGGCGCGGTTGCCAAACAGGGCACGCATCATCCTTATCGCCAAAGCAATTTTCACCCCTATGCCCTGAATGGACATCGCCATGAAAAGGAGTTGTGCCACTCGCGCAATTTTACGACGCAACCAAAGGTGATTTTTCTGCCGTATTCAGGGCCGCTGGGTCGGGGCATTTACTTGACGGCGCATTTGACATTGCAAAACCGAACCACTCCCAATGATCTACATCAAGCGTTTCAATCCACCTATGCCGATCAACCCTTCATAGAACTCATCGCGGATCAAGCTCCGCAACTGCGTTCGGTCATCGGCAGCAATCGAGCGGCGATCGGCTGGAACCAACGCTCCGGCATGGTGCAAGTTTTCGTCGCTTTAGACAACACGATTAAAGGTGGTGCAGGTCAAGGCTTGCAGTGCCTAAACCTAATGCTCGATCTGCCCCAAACCACAGCATTACCGCTGGCCGGTCTCGGCTACTAACCATGAATTCTCTGCAAGAATATCCGGCTTACAAGCGCTTGCCTTTGCAGCTACGAGAAGCTGACGGCAATTACTTCCATACCGCCGACGGCAAACGTGTACTCGATCTTTACGGTGGTCATTGCGTCAATACTTTAGGTGCTGGCGACGTCGGCATCGGGAGGGCATTGGCGGCACAGTGGCAAGAATGCAGCTTTACCACCAACTTGATCGACATGCCCGCAAGGCAGGATCTATTGCATGCGCTGGCGCCGGGACTTCCGCCTGGTTCGTGGCAAATGTTTTGCAGTAACAGCGGTGCGGAGGCAAATGAAAATTTGCTCAAGCTGGCATTAAATGCAACCGGTCGCGATACCGTGGTTGCTTTTGAAGGCGCTTTCCATGGTCGAACTGCGGCGGCGGCGGCAGTGAGCGATCAAAAAAATCCAGCATGGCCAGCGACGCCATTCAACGTGCGCAAATTGCCGTGGGGGAGCACAAGTTTGATTGACAGCAGTGTGGCTGCGGTGATTTTGGAGCCCATTCAATCACTTGCCGGGGTGATCATGCCTGCACCTGGATTTTTAAACGACCTGCGTGAAGCTTGCGATCGAAGTGGTGCACTTTTGCTATTCGACGAGGTGCAAACTGGTAATGGACGTCTAGGAGAAATGTGGGCGTCGCAATTTTTTGGCGTGATTGCCGACGGCTTCTCCACTGCCAAGGGAATTGGCGGTGGTTTTCCATTGGGTCTGACCTTTATTACTGAAAGCCATGCGGCAAAAGTTCCGGCCGGTTTATGCGGCAGCACTTTCGGTGGTGGCCCCATGGCGATGGCTGCGGCTATGCAAATCCAAAAACGCCTGGTCGAACCCGGATTTTTGGACCAAGTCAAAAAATGCGGCGCGTTGCTTCAAGCAGCAGCGGGCGTCGGCCCGGTTGAATCTGTGCAAGGTGCCGGCTTGTTGCTAGGACTCAAAATTTCGCCGAGCACCACCGCCCGCCAAGTCCGCGACGCCTTGTTAGCTCAGGGAATACTTACCGGACTGTGCAACGATCCGCAAATCCTGCGCCTTTCGCCAGCACTCACCTTGAACGCCGCCGATGTGAGTCAATTCCTTGACGCGTTAACGAGTTTGCAATTTTGCGAATAATGCCATTTCGGGTGAATCAGCCACCCACAAAACGATGAACTTCTACCACCTCAGCGAACTACCCGAACAAGAAGTCCAACGCCTAGTCGTGCGCGCCGCCGCTCTTAGTCATGGCAAACCGGCGGCCAACCTCGGGCCGTCGGCATTGGGATTGTTTTTCTTGGCGCCATCTTTGCGTACTTCAGCATCGTTCCAACGCGCCGCGGCTCAGTTGCGAATGCAACTCATTCAGCTCAACGGAGGTTCCGTTTGGGGATTGGAAACCCGCGATGGAATTACCATGGACGGCGAAGCTGCCGAACATGTCAAAGAAGCCGCGGCCGTGCTTGGAACCTACGTCGACGTGCTTGCGGTGCGAGCCTTTCCTACTCGCAAGTCCTTGCCAGAGGATTTGGCCGATCCGGTGATGAAGGCCTTTATGCAGCATTGCCCGGTTCCGGTCATCAATATGGAAAGTACGCGTTGGCATCCGTGTCAAGCCTTGGCCGACCGTTTGACTATGGATCAAATCGGTGTGCCGCAACGCGGGAAGATGGTTTTAACTTGGACTTGGCATCCGAAACCATTGCCGCATGCGGTTGCGAATAGCACTTTGACCATGGCAGCACAGCGCGGCATGGATGTGGTGTTGCTGCATCCACCCGGATTTCATCTGCACGCCGACGTCATTCAAGAAGCGGAATTCCTGGCGCACACGAATGGCGGAAATTTGAGCGTGACTGATGACCGTCAAACCGCCTTGCAAAATGCCGATGTGGTCTACGCCAAATCATGGGGCAGCTTAGATCATTGGACCGACGCTGCCACCGATGCCAAATTGCGTCAACCGTTTCGTGATTGGTGCGTGACGCCGGATTGGCTGCACCCCAAAGCCAAGTTCATGCATTGCTTGCCAGTGCGTCGTAATGTTGTGGTTTCTGATGCAG
>JACNIZ010000088.1 GCA_014382805.1 Planctomycetota bacterium | reverse complement strand
CATGCTTCGCTTAGTTCTTCGCCTTTTTCTCGACGCGTGAAAATACTTTCTACAATCACTACCGAGTTATCCACCAACATTCCAATGGAAATGGTGATGCCCGTCATGGTGAAAATGTTGAAAGAATCGCCAGTAAAATAGAGGAATGCAAGGGTAACTAAAACCGCAAACGGGATCGATGCACCGACCAGGATGGTATATCGCAATCGGCGTAGAAATAGCATTAAGACCACCATTGCGATCAATCCGCCCAACGCAGCATCTTTCACCAAGCCTTCTAAGTTTTGCTGAATATTTTCGCCTTGGTTCCAGAAAATGGAATATTCCATGCCGGAAAGCATGGGATCATTTGGAATTTCTACTTCCACTAAATGAACCAGCGCTTTGCAAACCTCAAAAGTATTGGCGGCGGTTTCTTTCTGCACACTAATGCCGACCGCAAATTCGCCGTTTACCTTGAAAAAGTTCTCCGGCGCAGACCGGACTTGCTCGACTCGGCCAATATCAGCCAGGGTTAAATTGGCGCCTACTGGAAAGGCTTCAATTTCCTGCAAGCTGGTAAATCGGCTATCCACGCGCACGATGTAGCGCGATCCTGCACCTTCCAAATCGCCCACCGGCGACGACAAGTTGTCACCTTGTAATCGAGCAACAAGGGTGCCGATGTCAATGCGATTGGCGACAACCTTGTCTTCGTCCAAAAAGATTCTTACCGATGTTGGCAGAATGCCGTTTGCATTTGCCGCCGCAACGCCGTCGACACCTTCGATTTTCGGCACCAATACGTTGGCGATCAGCTCTTGCGCGTTTTCAAATTGATCTTCGGTGTAGGTGACTCCTAGCCAAAGAATTGGGATATCGGCCGATTGGAAGCGGCGCACCCGAACTCGGTCGGCGTCGCGCGGCAACAGCGGCCGAACTCGTTCTACCCGGTCAGCAACTTCGGCCTGGGCTTGATCCATGTCGGTGTTGCCTGGAAAAGACAGGACCACGACGCCAGTACCGGCCGAAGACACGGCGATAGTGTCTTGCACTCCGGTTAGGGTGCGTAGCTCATCTTCCAATGGGCGTACTACGCGTAGCTCCACCTCGGGTGGGTTGGCGCCGGGCCAGGGCGCAACCACCGAAATTTGGGTACTCGCAATGCCCGACGGGAACATTTCGATCGGGATCCGGAACGCCGCGATCGTACTGGCGCCAAGTATGGCCAACACCAACATCAATATGGCGATGGGGCGGCGCGTTAGCAGCTTAAAAAAGCGGACCAGGCGATCGTCGGGTTCAGTCATTGCGTTGAGTTGCCAGGGCCAAGACGCGGTAGCCGACCGGAATCACTACCAAAGTCAACAAAGTGGAAGCAGTCAAGCCAGCGATGACTACCAAGGCCATCGGTGCGCGTAGTTCGGTACCCTCGGAGGCAGCGAACATGTCGGTGAACGGTAGATTTCCCAGCCAGCCGGTAAGCGGCAACATGCCGAGTACGGTGGTGACGGTAGTCATCAAAATTGGGCGTAAACGTGCACGTCCAGCCTCCAAGATGGCAACTTCCAGTTTTTGACCGTTTTTACGGTTTTGGTTAATGCGGTCCACTAGCACAATGGCGTTGTTGACCACAATTCCCGCCAAGACCAATGCACCAAGTAAAGCGACGACGGAAATTGGAGTGCCGGTAGCACCTAAGGCCCAAATCGCACCCGACGCCGCCAGCGGTACCGAAAACATGATTAGCAAAGGTTGCACCAAGCTTTCGAATTGTGCGGCCATAACTGCGTAAACCAAGAAGATGGCCAACATCAATGCGAAGGTTAGCGAATCTAACGCCGAATCCATTTCCTGAGTTTGGCCGCCCAACGAAAGCACGCGATCTTTTTGCGGTGGCAACGCAGCCAAGCGCGCCTCCACTGCGGCTGCCGTGGCGCCGAGATCGAAGCCGGAGAGGGATGCGCTTAATACAGCTGCACGGCGGCCGCCAATGTGTCGAATTTCGCTAGGTCCATCAGCAATGGGCAGTTTGGCCACTGCGCCCAAGGTCAGCGGTTTTTCCGCATCGGGGTTGACCGGCAGCAACGCCAATTGTTCGACGTGCTGCATGTGGCTAAGGTCGGCGCGTACCCGGATGTCGATGCGTTCATCCTTGCCTGGGAAGGTTGAAGATACTTGTCCTTCTACTGCTAAGCGCAGGCGTTCCGCAACTTGAGCCACGGTCAAATTGTGCCGTGCTAATTGCACCCGATCCAACTCAACCCTTACTTCAGGGTTGCCGCGCCGGATCGAACTGCGCAAATCAACAATGCCTTCGACGCCAGTCAGAGCATTTTCAACTTCGCGCGCGTATTGCCCAATCGAGATTAAATCGTCACCGATGATTTCGATTTCAAGCGGTGCATTCAAAGCCAGCAAGGTAGGACGTCGCACGTTGTATCGCGCCAATGCGGGTTCGCCATCTAACAGTTTTCGCAATTGCGCTTCCACTTCGAGTTCGCGCTCACGCGCGCCAGGACCCCTTAGTGTACGTATCAAAATGCGTGAGGTATGCGGGCCCTCTTCTTCGGTGGAAACCGATTCGCGATCCGAACCGGAAGCCACAGCAGTTTCAGAAACACCTTCGAATGCGCGTACTTTCTGTTCCAGTTGGCTTGCAATGCGATCGGTCTCGGGCAACGGTGAACCGGCAGGGAAAAACAACTCTGCGGTCATTTCGCTTTGCAGAACTTCCGGGAGCAATTCACGTCCAAGGTCTTTGCCGGTGGAGTAGGTGCTCCAGGCAATCACCGCAACCAGCAAACCAACCATTAGTGGCGCATGCAGTGCAGCTTTAAGGAAGCGTTGATAAACGCGGTCCAAAACGGCCATGAAAGCATTGATGCCCATCGCTAACGGCCAGGTGAGCGTCCAGAAAACCAAAAATGCCAAACTGCCGATGAGGCGGATGGCCACGAGAGCGACGCCAGCGGCCATGCTGGCAATCCAACCCAAGAACCAAAGAAGCAAGTGGCCGAAAGTCCAGATTGCTGGCAATGCCACCACCATCATGATGAACTTGAGCTGAGTTACCTGCTGTTGGACCTCTTCAGTGATTTCAGGCCGTGGTCCTTTGAAATCTGGCCCAACCGTAAACGGAGCCAACAGCGGCTGAATCATTCCACTTTGCATGAACCCAGTTGCCAGCAACGACAATATCCCTAAGCCCCAAACCAATTTTGATTTGGACACCCCACGCATTTTGCCAGGACGGAAGGAGCCACCTAATTGTCCAGCCCAATCTTTAAGCTTTGGACGTTCTTGGTCACCCGCTACACCCAGCCGCGAACGTGCCGCGAGGCCGGGAATGAAAAACAGGGCAACTGCAAGCGAAATCAGCAGCGAGGCCACTACTGTCAGCGATTGGTCGCCGAAAGTCTGTCCGGCAATGCCTTCTACGAAAACGATAGGAGCGAACACCGCAATGGTAGTCAAGGTGGATGCCGTTACCGCCGAACCCACTTCACTAACGCCGCGCAACGCAGCCTGCATCGGTGGGTCGCCTTCTTCTCGACATCGGGTAATGGATTCCAATACCACAATGGAGTTATCGACCAGCATGCCAATGCCCAATGCCAAACCACCCAACGACATTACGTTGAGAGTTACGCCCGCTCCGTACATCGCGCCGAATGCAGCGATTACGGAAACTGGAATGGACAGCGCAATAATGAAGGTCACCGCAAGTCGGCGCAGGAATAAGTAACAAACCAAAATTGCCAGCATGCCACCGAACATCGCCGCTTGGCGTACCTCACCAATTGCGCCGCTAACAAATTGACTTTGGTCACTGAGTACCGTCAGCTTAATGTCACTCGGCAACTGAGAAGCAATGGGCTTCGGTCCCAAACGCGCCATACCGCCGCTTGAGCCTTGTTGATGGCCCGCAGTTTTGGCTTGTGGTTTTGCGCCTGCGTCCATGCCTGCGGCGCCAAATAATTTACCCAATACCGTTTCAGCGACGTCGACTATGTTGGCACCGTCTTCCCTAAAGACCTCGATCTCCACCGCCTCTTGGCCGTCGGTACGCAGGATGACGTCGCGATCTTTATGGGTGCGTGCAACCGTTGCTAAATCGCGGACCCTAATCGTTGCTTCGCCGCGAGTGACTACCGGCAGATCTCTAATTTGATCCAAGGTGCGGAACTCATTCAAGGTTCTGACCACGTATTCCGTGGCACCTTCTTCCAATGTTCCACCAGGCACATTCAGATTTTCTTCGCGCAGGCGTTGCAGCAGCAAACTCGCCGGCACGCGCAAGTTGGCCAAGCGCTGAGGGTCGACTTGCACTTGTATCTCGTCTTCCAAGCCACCGCGCACGCGCACCGCAGCCACGCCAGACAAGCCTTCAATCTCGCGTTCGATCTCCTGTTCCGCGATATCGCGCAAACGCACCAGGTCGTTGCCGCCCGCAACGGCAATCCGCAAAATTGGATCCAAACTTGGGTCATAACGCAAAATCAGCGGACGTTCCACGCCTTGTGACAAGAACACCCGATCAATCCGTTCGCGCACGTCCTGCACCAAGAATGGCAGGTTGGAGCCCCATTCAAACTCCATCAAAATCTCACTCACCTCTGCGCGCGAACTGGAGCGTATGCGCACCAATTTGCCCACCGTTGACAACACATCTTCCAGTTTTTCGGTGACGCGTTCTTCCACATCCTCCGGCGCTGCACCTGGGTAAAGCGTGCGCACCGTAAGCGACGGGTAATCAATTGCGGGCAGCAGGTCCACCGGCAGCTTAGTCAATGAAACCATGCCGAAGACCACGCCCGCCAATACGATCATCAGCATGCCAACCGGGCGGTGGATGCCAAAACCTAAGAGTCCGTGTTGCATAATTGAATTACTCTTCGAGTACCTCAACCGAATCGCCTTCTTGCAAGCGATCCATGCCGACGACTACCAGCTCGTCTCCGGCCTTTAAGTCCGAATTCAAAGCTTGTAGATAGGTTGGGTTTTCGAAGCCAGGCTCGATTTCAACTTTGGTGACTTTGCCGTCTACAACTTTGAAAACGTAGGTCACTTCGTCCTGGAAGAACAGCGCGCGTTTTGGAATCAAAATCGAATCGGGGCGAGATTCCAACACCAGATGTAAACGCACCAGCAAACCCGTCGGCAAAGGGCGATCTTTGATGGGTTCCAAAATCGCCGTGATCTTGATGGTTCCGCTATCAGCATCCACCACCGGTGCGACGCGTTCAACCTTGCCTTTAATTGCCATGCCAGGGAAAGCTTCGGCAGTGGCGGTCAAATCTTGACCCGGGGATAACAAAGAAAACTCAGATTGCGGCCTATAGAAAATGACTCGCGGATGATCGAGGTCGGCGACTTGGAAGGCGCGTTGCCCGACCAGGGTTTGATCACCAACGGAAATGTCGCGGAGGGTTAGAGTGCCGTCGATCGGAGCGCGTAAGGTACAACGATCCAAGTCCAGCTGAGCTTGGTCCAGCCTCACCTTGGCCGATTCCAAACCAGTTTGCGCAACCAGGAAGGCCTGCTCGGAATTTTCCATATCGCGTTCACTTAATAGGGAGGTGCCATCCGGGCGTACAGCCAATTGTCGGTTGCGATCGGCGTCGCGTTTGGCCCGATTGACTTCGTTCGTGGCCTCGGTCACCCGCACCTTGGCTTCAAGGTAGGCGAGCTTTGCCACTCGATCGCGCAATTGCGCCAAAATTTGGCCGGTTTTGACATGTTCGCCCTCTTCGACCAGGATGGCTAGGACTGGTTCGGCGCGCTCAGGCAGCACGTCGACCACATCTAAGGACTGAACATTGGCGACTGCCTCGAGGCTGCGTTCAATGGTTTCTTGGACCACCGGTTCAACCCGCACGCGCTCCAGGGCGACTTCTTCAACTTTTTCTTCCTCTGAGCCGGTGGTCCCCGCAGCATTTTCTGCGTGTGCTTCCGGGCTACATGAGCCCAGCCAAGGAGAAATAAGAGCCGCCAGTAGCAATGGAGCCAAACCGCGGGCTAAGCGCGGGGCATCATTGGGTGCTGGGGCGTCGATGGGGAGAGTTCTTGAATTCATGAAAGCTTGCTGGGGGAAGCCGCGGCAGGTGATACGCGGGGTCAGCGCGCCTATTATGGCTTTTTCTTGGCGCCGTTCGGTGCTGGGGGCCGCAATCATGACCGCCGACATTTGTGATCGCTCGCATAAGGGCCACGAACTCCTGGAATTGGAGCAAGCATTAGCCCTGCTATTGCAGCGCGCTAGGTCCATTAGTAGTACTGCCGAACTCCTGCATTTGCCGGATTGCCTCGGCCGCATCCTGGCTCAAGAGGGCCTCATGGATCGCGACGACCCCCCGGTGCGGCGCGCGGCCACGGAGGGTTATGCGGGGATCAGTGGCGACGGGTTGGCGCC
>JACNIZ010000243.1 GCA_014382805.1 Planctomycetota bacterium | reverse complement strand
TTCGGCCCGTGAGCGGTCATGGCAGGCAGCATTTTGTCGAGCAGCAAGCCGCCGCCGGTCGCCCAAATTTGCAGTTGAATGGCTGCGTGTGGATTGACGCCTGGCAAAACCAATTTGCCGTTGGCGTCGGCGTGGAAAGTAGCTCGCACGATGCCATGATCAGAAAGACCCGAAGCAAACAGTTCCCCCTTTAAGGTATGGAAGTCCCGGTCGAGCGTGTGGGATCCAGAGAAGAGGCCCTGTTCAGCTTCGAGTCGAATGATCAAACTTTGTTCGGCTGCGGCCGGAGTTTGATCATTGCCAGTGAGGAGTTGCAGTTGCAGTTGGTTGGCGGGCTGAAGTTCCACCTCGACGGAATCCTGCAGCTGCTGCGCGCTCAAGTTCAACAACTGCGGTTGCATGCCGACGGCGCGCACCAGCACCTGAGGTTGCTCACCCAGCAACGAAAGCACGGCACGGCCGTCGGCATTGGTTTGGGCGCGAGTACCGTCGGCGGCAATATCGATCACCATGGCGGCGGCGATGGCGACGCCGTCGGTGGTGGTCACGTGCAGCTTGGCGGGCGGACGGTAATCCACCAGCAGGTCGCCGAGCTGGCCATTCTTAGGTACTTGCTCAAAGTTGTAATGGCCGATGTATCCGCCCGGAGCGTGGATGATCAGCTCCAAGGTGCTGAATTTCTGAGGGTCGGCCAGGATTTCAAAACAACCATCAGCGGTCAGTGCGCGGGTGCCGCTTAATCCAGGCGTTTTCATGGTCAGCGTCGCACTATCGACGCCTTCCGGCAGCAAAACCCGTCCGCTGATACGCGGAACTTCAATCAGGCTGATGCGTAAATCGGTGCTCGGCGTGCTTAGCTCCAAGCGACCATCGACTTCAGAATCCAACCCGCGGTCGTTGATTTGATAGTGCGGATCTGCCGACGTCAGATAGCCGCTCCAACCTTGTGGCAGACCGGAGAAAGTAAATTCGCCGCTGCGTTTGACCGCAACCAGAAAGCTTCGGAAGTTGGAATAACGCTGATCTAACTCCGGCAGCAAATCGAACTCTTCGGATTCTTCACGGAAGAGCTGGGTAGCGGAATAAAGACGTAGGAAAACCGGATCGTTCGATTCAACCCGACCGCTCACGACTCCTCGATCCGGCAGCACGAACTCCCGACGACCTTGCTCAAGGCTGACTAGCGCCAACTCGGGGGCTCGGTTTGGAGCTGAGATTTGGGCGACCACTTCCTCTTCGGAAGGTCGCAAGCGCAACAGGCCGTCGGCGTTAGTAGCAAGCTGCGCCAGGCTTTCGCCAGAACTGTGAAAACGAATCAGGGTTCCCGGCAGCGGCTTGCCGTCGGCGTCGACGACAGCAAATTCAAAAGCAGGTGCGGTGGGTGCCGCAATACGAGAAAAGCCAGAAACCCCGTCTTCGGCAATCAACTTGGCGTCGCTTGGATCACGTTCACTCTCGTCCGCACTAGCCGTTGTTTCGACCCCGTTCAAAGGGCCAACCGAGGGGGTTTCTGACTGATCCCAAAGATACACTCCCACAGAGACTGCGGAGAGAATTCCCCCCATCACAAGCAATTTTGTGGCCGATGACATCGCTACCGTCCCCCCGGTGGCAGCGGTTATCACAAGACCCTTGCCTAGTGTAGGTGTCAATATTGCAACGCACGGGGTCATCCCATCCCCACCAAAGCGTTTTTTCATCAGCGTCCTCAACTCTTCAGTGGCGCGCATCAACTGCACCCGCACCGTCGACGGCTTCATGCCGTGCCGCTCCGCAATTTGCTTCGGCGTCAAATCCTCAAAATAACGCAGAAGCAATAAGTGGCGCCCAGGATCTGGCAGGTCCCTCAACACGGAGATCAACTGGGCGTGCGCCTCTGACTTCCCTAAAAGGTCGTCAGGCGCAGTACTTAGAGCCGACGTACCGGTAGCGTGTTCAAAGTCACGCTTTCCCTCGTACTCGTGAACTTGAAAAAGCTCACGGCGACGGCTGTCGGTGCGACCCCAGCTATACGCAAAGTTACGTGCAATGGTCCCTAACCACCCCCGCAGATTCTTTCGATACCGCGGAGGCCGTTCCATTGCACGCAACAGTGTTTGCTGCGCTAGGTCGTCTGCCCTGGATTCCCCTACCAAGGCTACCGCAAGACCGCGGACCCAACCGGCGTGTGCCAGAAGTTCCTCAGGGTCCAGGTTTTGCGGTACTTCACTCATGTTTCTGCGTGCATAATGCTTGGCCAGGGTTTGCGTTCCACAAAACCGGGACATTTCTGACAGCGATCACCGATGACCTCAATTTTCCCACCTTCAACGACCTTTTGCGGGCTTTTTTGGGTCACACTTTTTTGCCTATTTGGGCCCGGATGTGAACTGGCCCCTTTAAATGGACCCGAGGTAGAAGTGGTCGTGCTAGGTACGGCTCAGGATGCCGGTTTGCCCCATATTGGCTGTGCCAAGGCCAATTGTGAGCTAGCGCGTGCGGAAGGACGTCGGGAAAAGGTGTCGGCCCTAGGGGTACGCGGCCATTCGGGATGGTGGCTGCTGGATGCAACCCCAGATTTACCGGCGCAAATTCAGGCGATGGGCAGCCTACCCGACGCCATTTTTCTGACCCATGCTCATATCGGCCATTACACCGGCTTGATGTATCTAGGACGAGAGGCGTTGGGATCGCACAAGGTTCCTGTATGGTGCAGCCAGCGTTTAGCCGACTTCTTGCGCAAAAACGGGCCCTGGGAACAGCTCATCAAGCTGCAGCAGATTGAATTGCACATCTTGCCGCCAAATACACCGGTCGAGTTGGAACCCGGCCTCAGCCTGACCGCGCTGCCGGTTCCCCACCGTGACGAGTACAGCGACACCTATGGATTCCAGCTCCAGCACCAAAATGGCCGCTCGCTGTTATTCATTCCCGACATCGACCAATGGCACCAGTGGCCGCGCCAGCTCACCGATTTTCTCCAGCCCGACGCCACCCTGCTCTTAGACGGTACTTTTTACTCCGGCGCCGAACTTCCCCATCGCGATCTCAGTGAAATCCCGCATCCGCTGGTCAGCAGCACCATGAATCAGCTGGAAACCCTACCCCAACTGAACAAGGCAACGGCCTGGCCATTCCAAATTGGTTTCATCCACCTCAACCACAGCAATCCGCTGTGGAACGCCAACTCCGACGAATCTGCCGACCTCCATCAACGCGGCTTTTTCGTCGCCCGGGAAGGCATGCGTTTTGCGCTAAGCCATGGCCCAGTGGCCAAGCTCATTTCCACCCCGCCCGCCGACACCGATGCCCCTTAGACTGCTACGAAACTGGAGACGTCGGCGGTGGTTGAAGCAGCCAATTCCGCCAACCTGGCTACCCCATTTGAATGGGCTGCCGTTTTACAAACAGCTAGCCGTCGATGAGCAATCCCACCTGCAAGAGTTGGTGCAGGTTTTTGTGCGCGAGAAATATTGGGAAGGCTGCGGCGGCTTAGACCTAGACAACCACATCAAGGTCGTCATCGCTGCTCAGGCTTGTTATTTGATCCTCCATTTGGACCACGACTGGTACCGCAACGTCAAAACCATTTTGGTCTACCCAACCGCTTTTTTATCCAACATGCCTGCAACCGGCCCTGATGGTGTGGTTGGTCCAGCCTCCGCTCCCCATGCCGGCGAAGCTTGGATGAGCGGCCAAGTCATTCTGGCTTGGGACAGCGCTTTTTCCGGCGGCCGCAACCCCGATGACGGCCACAACACCGTCTACCACGAATTCGCCCATAAGCTCGACATGCTCGACGGTTTTGCCGACGGTGCCCCACCCCTAGGCAGCCGCGATCAACAAAAACGTTGGACCGAAGTGCTCTCGCAGCATTTCAAACACTTGCGCGCGGATACCGCAGTCGGCCGACGCCAACTGATCGACTCTTATGGTGCCACCAACCCCGCCGAATTTTTTGCCGTCGCCACCGAAGTTTTCTTTGAGCGCGGCGCCAAAATGAAAAAACTAAGCCCGGATCTATTTGAGTGCCTTGAGCACTTTTATAGGCCAATATAAAAAGCCTGCTAACATAGCAAATCAGGTTTTTCTTTTTGAGCCCCCTTCCCAGCATGCCTCAAGAAGCCGATCTAACCAAGGACATACTCAATCGCGGCCGAGAGGGTAATCCCAAAGCCCTCGCTCAATTGGTTGAGCGCTGCCAAACCCGGGTACATCGACTTGTGCGCCGTCGAATGGGTCCAGGTTTGCGCACTCATTCAGATTCCGGCGACGTCGCCCAAGAGGCT
Organism: Planctomycetota bacterium; assembly: GCA_014382805.1. Classification (GTDB taxonomy): domain Bacteria; phylum Planctomycetota; class UBA1135; order UBA1135; family UBA1135; genus JACNIZ01. Next base: position 27,714 of record JACNIZ010000243.1, on the reverse strand, counting down.
CTGCTTCAATTGTGTAAGTCTTTTCCAAAATCATGCCCAGAAGACCAGGATCAATTTTGGCGCTGGTTGAACGGGGTGGTGGAAAATCGATTGCGCAACCTTGCCCGAAGCCGTCGGCGCTTGCCTGCTGGTACGCCCGCTCAGTTGCATACGGGCATCGCCGTTGCGCCAACCATGCAAATGGATTTTGATAGTGCGTTTGAAAAAAACGTGCTTGCTGAAGGATTGGCTCAGCTTTCCGAACGGCATTTACAAATTGTTCAATTGCGCGATTTCCAAGGCCTGGCATTTAAGCAAATCGGCGCAGTTATGTCGTTGCATGCGGAAGCCGCGTGGGCTTTGCATAAGCGTGCAATGATTTCACTCATTAAGTCAATTCGACTGGCAGAACAAAAACGCTAGGTGCTTGCCATCGATGCCCAATAACTTGTCCGCTATCGACCATGCTTTGGACCTTTTCATCGGCCAAGTTGAATTGGGCACGGAACCCAATTTGGATGAAATCGCTGCCTCGTTAAGCCCCAGCGATGAGGTTGAATTTTTACAACTAGTGCAGTCCTATTTATCACTCAAACAATCACCGGATCCTGAGCTAATTGGCTTAAATTCGTCTAATGGTTTACGCATCGGGCCTTACCAAATCCTGCAAGAGCTAGGCCGCGGCGGATCCAGCGTAGTTTATGAAGCAGAAAGTCCCGACGGCGAAATCGTCGCCCTAAAGGTATTACCCCACGAGCTGGCCACCAACCCCAGCTTCATCAATCGTTTTCAGCACGAATATCGGGCGTTGCAACAATTGCGTCATGACCATATCGTGCGCGTGCTTGATTTTGGCCTAGCGGATGGTCGTCCTTATTTATGCATGGAACGGCTAAGTGAAGCCACACTTGAGCATCAAATTCAAGATCAATCTATGGCAACTCCAGATTGGAGTTCGGCAACGATTGACCGCATCCTTAACCACTTCACCCAAATCGTAGCTGCTGTGGATGTGCTGCACCAAACAGGATTTGTCCATCGGGATATCAAGCCGTCAAACATACTGTTTCGCAGCAACGGCGACGCCTGCCTCGGCGATTTTGGTTTGGCGCATCAAAAAGCAGCTACTGTGCTTACTACCGAAGGCAAAGCACTTGGAACCCTGGCGTTCATGGCCCCAGAACGATTGATGTCGGCCGGCTCGGCGGCAGCCAAAAACCCAGCTGTTGACGTTTATAGTTTGGGTGTTTGCCTATTCCAAGCCTTGACCAAAGAATTACCTTTCGATGGCCGTTATCCAGAAATATTAGCGCTTATCCAACAAGGTCCGCCACCGATTTCGTTGTTTTGCCCGCACCCTATTGATGTGCGTTTGCAGGCCATAATCGAAAAGTGTTTGGAGCCTGCGGCAAGTCAGCGCTATGCCGACGCTGGTGAACTACTTTTGGATTTATTTGCTCTACAAGCCGACCAACCAGTGGCAGCGCGTCGCCATTATTGGTGGCGACGAACCCGCCGCAAAATGCGTTCGTATCCGCGAGTGACAACTGCAATTGCAGCTTTGCTAATCCTAGTCATTGTTTTGCAAAGTCGAGCTGTTTATTCCTCCTACCATCGGTTGCAACAAATCAATGAGCATTTGGAAACGGCGGCGACGTCGAAGGCAAATGCCGAGCTTGAAGTACAGCGTTTACCGACGCTGCTTGACACCAATTCCGACAGCACTGATTTCACCATAGATCAAGAAAATTGGAGCCGCTTGGAATCGTCTAGGAAGGCTTTTGAGCAAAACATTGAGCAGGCAGAAAATGCTCTCCTCCAAGCAATGGCTTTGGAATCTACGCCCGGTCAAGCACAGCGGGAGATCCAGGATCTCTATCAATTATTAAGTCGCTGGCATCAAGAAAAAGGAGATCCCATCCAGGCTATAGAGGTGTGGCAAGAACTAACCAACCTGTTCCCACAAGTGCCCATTCCGTCTGCAGATCTTAGCATTAGCGATGTCCCGAGCAACGTGGATTTGGAAATCAAATATTACGACTCAGCCGCGAGAGTTCAGCCGTGGCCGCTCACTTCAATTTGGAAATCGTCGGCCGCATCGGAAGCGCGGATTGAAGATTTAAGACCCGGCTCGTATCGATTGGAAGTGCGTCGGTTCGGATCGAAAATCACAACCTACTATCCATTTGTAGCTTTTCCTGGACAACAACAAATTTTGTCCCTATCGTCTTTGCCCGCCGAAGCAGACTTGGATCCAGCTTGGACTTTTATTCCTCCCGGCGAATTCCCCTACGGTGGCGATCCAGATTTTCATGCGTCTCGGGCAGAAGCTATCGCTGACTTGCCAGGCTATTTCATCACTATTGATGAAATCACTTTCGAACTCTACGATCAATTCCTGCTCGACATTCTTGAGCATGAGTGCCCCGGGGATTCCCACCAATTACTGGGCTGGACTCCATCCGACCACCTTCCCCCAGATCGAATCAAAGCCTTTTTTCTGAATATGGATGCAAGATCCTTAGGCACTTTAAGCCGGGATGAAGCCTTGCAAGTACTCACCGCTCCAGAGCATTCGGATGCGTCATATACCTTTCGCCGCTGGTCCGCGGCTCACAGCATTTCCTTCAAAGATGCTGAGCATTTTGTGGTATGGCTCAATCAAAAAGCAGAAAACGAAAATTCTCCCTGGGTTTACAACCTGCCCTCGGAACGGCAGTGGGAAAAAGCGGCACGGGGGGCAGATAAACGCATCTATCCATGGGGAAATCGTTTTGACTGGGAGCTACCAACCACGCTGAAAAACGTCCATATCACAGGTAGCGACGAAGCTATGGGTAACGCTATGGGAATCGGCCGAAGTCCTTCCGACGTCTCCCCTTACGGCTGCAGAGATATGGCTGGCAACGTGCGCGAGTTCACCACAGGGATACTTCTGGACTACAGTCCACTTCGAGTCATTTGTGGCGGGGAAGAAAGTTTTTATCTGGACGCCTTTTTCCGCATGGATTCCCGCACCTTAACGATGGAAATCGACACGAACTGGGACTTCGGATTTCGCTTGGTGCGCACGAAACGGGCCGATATATAGGTGTACATCTAATGTCCACGGCATTTCAGCCGTCAATAGATTGCCCTTGCCTCGCTTTTGAACTACCCTGGTAGTCGCACCACCCCGAGCGACGGTCCGCTCGGGCAATGCGTACCCACAACCTGAATCAATGAGACGCGTCCTCGCCCTCTCCTTACTCGGCACCGCTGTGTTGGCTGTCGTCCTTTATGTAGTCTTTTCGAAAAGCGGGGACGATGGTTTAGGCGACGGCACTGCCAACGGTGGCCAAAGCCAAACCGAACTTGCCCAAGCCGACGCCAACAGCAATGGCTCCAAGGATCAAAACTCCTTGGGCGACTCCAATGCAGATGCCGACGGCAATCGCACCGAAGTCGGTCAAGCATCCCCGCTAGCCCAAGACACTGAGCCGGCGAAAGCATCGCTACGATTGCGTTTGGTGAATTCAGAAAGCAACGCGGCTGCCCAAAGTCACGCCGAATTGAAATACGGTCATCACGGGCAAGGTTTTGAATTTGCGCCCGCCTTCCTGCTAAACGAAGCTGAGGATGAGCCGGAGGATTCCCTCGACGCTGATGCAGATGAAACCGGATTAGTTGTGCTAGAAGGATTAGAGGCCGGTCGGGATTTGAGTCTTTCCTTGGGCGGTCCCTATTGGGCCAAGCGGTCGATGCCGGTAGCCGCCCTTGAACCCGGCGAAGAACGCGACTTGGGCGAGCTGATTCTGGCCCCCGGAGTGCTGTTAAGCGGCCACATTTTCGGCCCCAACGGCAAGGGCATAGAAGGTGCCGCGATCCAGCTTGTGGATCGCAATAAAAACAATCAGTTCGGATTTTCCTTTGGCGGCAATGCTCCAGGCCCGTCAACTGCCCTCGCAACCACAGATAAGGACGGTTTCTTTTTCGTTGAGGGTGTGCGTTTGGGCGAATACACCTTAGAAGCCAACGCCAACGGTTATGTGCAAGCTTCTACGTCGATCAATTTGAATGAAGGTCGCGCCGATCATAGTGTGGAACTGCACTTGGCCACCGGCGGCATCGTCAGCGGTGTAGTGCGCGATCACAACGGCAAACCCTTGCCTAGTGCGCGCGTGGTTTTGGTTAGGTCGCGTGGTTATTCAACCTACCAATGGGATCACGACCGCATTATGAAAGACGGTCAACCAGTCGATGAAGACGGTTCTTTCGCCCTGGGAGGATTGGCCAGTGAAGGCAAATGGCGGGTGGCTGCGGCGGCTCCTGGGTACGCGCGCGGTCGCACCGATAGCGTTTCCCCTGGTTCAAAAATGGAAGTCAAACTAGAGCCACGCTTGGAACTACTCGGCACCGTGCACGACGCCCACGGCAATCCGGTTGAAGGTGCCACTGTAATTTTGACGGCCCAAACCTCAGATAGTAATCGCGACTACTTCAATCGCAATTCAGCAGATTGCGATGAAACCGGTACTTTTGTGCTCGACGACCTGAAGGAAGGCATTTTCAATTTAGAAGTAACCTCAGCTCAAGGTGTGGTGAGTCAGGAGAACATCGAAATTAAGCCTGACGCCGAACCACTGGCACTGGTACTTCCAGAGACCAATGCCCTGATCATTACCGTGATTGACGATAAGGATGTTCCGTTGCAAGACGTGCGCGTTTCCTTGTCAACCGAGTTGGGCGCACCGCAAAGTGAGGTTGTGATTGGCGGCGATTCTGGCAGTCGCATCATGCGCTCTTACGGCGGCTCAGCCCCACAACCGCGTCACACCAAAACCAATGAACTGGGCCAAGCCTATTTCTACGGCCTGACGTCAGGGGATTGGGATGTCAATGCGAGTTTAAAAACCTTTGCTGCTGCAAATCAAACCCTGAAGATTAAAGAAAACACGGAGCAACTGGAAACGGTAGTGCTGTATCCGGCTTCGAAGGTCCGGTTGACCGCAATAGACGCAACCGGCCAAATTGTGGCTGGGGCGCGCGTGGTGCTTAGCCAAGAAGGCGAAGGTGGTTTTGGTAGCCGTCCCGCAGTCACCGATCCGTGGGGATTGGCAGTATGGTCTGGGCTCGCTCCGGGGCAGTACCGCATTTCTGAATCGCAAAGCCCAGCCAGCGGATTGGTTTTCTTCGACATGGAAGAAAATGAGGAAAAAGAAGCGGCGGAGCCAGCCAATGACGTTGTGTTTAACCTTGAGGCTGGTGTGCTTTCCGAGCAAAAAATCATGATGGCGGCCAAGGCAGTGGCGTCGGTATTGGTCACTCGATTGGGAACCCCGGTTGCTGCAGTGACTGTCGAACTAGCCTCTCCCAATGACGACAATGGCTTTGGCTATTTCGGCAACATGGGAGGCTCAAGCAGTGGCACGACTAACGCCCAAGGAATGGCCACTCTGCCGCCTTGCGATGCCGGTGAATACACGCTGAAGGCGCGCGCAACCAGCACCAGCCCGGCTACTGAAATGAAAGTGAATTTGGCCCCAGGCCAACAGCAGGTTGTGGTCGAATTGGCGTCGGGTGTGTTGACCGGAACAGTAGTTGGCACCTCCGGTCCAGTAGCTGGCGCGGAGGTTCGGTTGGGCAATCGCTCCGAAGATGGCACTACCCAACGAGGTCGAGTTGCCATTTCTTTCACTTCTTTCAACTCCGGCGGCGACGATGATGATGACGAAATTCAGACCATCGATTTCTCGCCCGGCCAGACCACCGCCCGCACCGATGACAAAGGTCAATTCCGCTTCCAAGACGTGCCCGCCGGTGATTACGAAGTCAAAGTCATCGCCAAAGGCCTCATTACCGAGACCGCAGAAGTCGGCGCGTTTGACGGTGCCGGCCAAAAAGACCTGGGCATCGTGCAGCTTTACGCGGGTGGTTCGCTGACTGGAAAAGTGGTCGGCCTCCCCGCCAAAGACAACGACCCGAACTCTCGTTCGATGGATTTGCTGCAGTTATACGACGAGGAAAACAATCCGGTACACATGAGTGTCCTGGGTAAAAACAGCAGCTACGATTTCAAAGATTTGAAGCCTGGATCCTACGTACTTGGCATCCACGTCAATGGCGAAATGGTCAAGTCCGAACCGATCCTAGTCCAAGCAGGCAACCCGACGAACTACACGTTCACGTTATAGTTGCTGCATGGATCGACGGAACTTCCTCCAATCACTGCTAGGTGCTTCGATGGTGGCAGTCGCTGGCTGCCACCCACCGCAGACCCGTGAAGCTGGCCATTCTGCCGACGGCAATAGCTTAGCCAACAGCACGCTGCGTATTTCACTGGCGGAATGGTCGCTGCACCGCGCCTTGCAAGGCCAGCAGATGACCAACTTAGACTTCCCCAAAAAGGCGCGCAGCTTCGGCATCGGCGCTGTTGAGTACGTGAACTCCTTTTTCAAGGACAAGGCCGAGGATGAAGCCTACCTGAGTGAGCTGCTGCGCCGGTGCGACGACGAGGGCGTACGCTCCTTGCTGATCATGATTGATGGCGAAGGCGCGCTGGGGGCCCAAAATGCCCAAAACCGAGCCCAAGCCGTACAAAACCACCACCGGTGGGTGCAAGCTGCGCAATTCCTCGGCTGTCATTCCATCCGTGTCAATGCCGCTGGCGGCGGCGAATGGGACGAGGCGCAAAAAAATGCCGCCGACGGCCTACGCTCGCTTTGTGAATATGCCGACGATTATGGCGTCAATGTGATCGTCGAAAATCACGGCGGTTTGAGCTCCAACGGCGCCTGGCTGGCGGGAGTGATGGAAATGGTCGACCACCCACGCGTCGGCACGCTACCGGACTTTGGCAATTTTCGTCTTGGTGGCGGCAAGGAGTACGACCGCTACCAGGGCGTGATGGAATTGATGCCTTATGCCAAGGCTGTCAGCGCCAAATCGCACGACTTCGACGCCACTGGGAATGAGACTCATACCGATTACAAGCGCATGATGAACATCGTTCGTGAAGCTGGTTACACGGGTTACGTCGGCATTGAGTATGAAGGCGGCGGCCTGTCTGAGGACGACGGCATCCTGGCTACGAAGTCTTTGCTGATGGCGAATGGCGTTGCGCTGTAATTTGGCCTAGATGACTTCGGTTGGCCCGGTTAAATTAAGTAGGTGAGAACCCTGCTTAGCCAGTTTTGTGACGAATTCGGTCGGGTGGCCAAACCCCTGATCGACCCCCTGACCACCGCTACCGACGCCCTTTCGGCGGTTAGCACGCAGACTCCGGTGCGCGAGATTTTGCCCGAACTGCACGACAGCGCGCATCAACTGCGTTCGCTGGCGCAAAAGGTCGAAGAACAACAAGCCTATGTCTTGATTTTTGGCCCGCTGAAATCCGGCAAGTCGACGCTGATGAACGCCATCGCCGCCTCTTATGTTTCGGAAGTCACGACGCTGCCAGCTTATCCATGCATGGTTTTTGTTTCCTACTCGGAGCAGCGCCAGTACGAAATCACGCGCTACAACGGACGCATTGACGTGCTGCACGATCAAGCGGCGCTGCGCATGCACGTCAATCGGGCTCACAACGAATTGGCCGAGCAGATTCGCGAAGTTGAACGCACCGGTGCCGATTTTGACCCGGGCGTGCATTTCCCCGACGCCATCCGCCGCATTGACGTGCGTGTACCGGCGATGCAGTTGAAGGAATCCGGCACCGTGGTCGTCGACACGCCGGGCCTGTATACGCGCATGAAATTTGGTTATGGCCACATGACCAAGGAGTTCCGCAATACCGCTACCTGCGCGATTTTTGTGGTGAAGACCGACAACTTGTTCTTGGAGCAGGTTTTTGATGAGTTCCATCAGCTGCTGGAAATTTTCAGCCGCATTTTCCTGGTCGTCAACTTGGACACCACCAAAAAGGATCTGCGCCCCGACGGCAGTTTGGTGCCGAGTTTGGAAAGCGAAGATCCGCTGCGTTTGATTGAGGCGTTTGAAAACCTGTCGATGAATACGCCGTTGAAAGAAGCCGCCGAAGATGGTCGCTTGCGTATATATCCGGCCGACTTGATGAACGCAGCCAGCAATCGCCTGCAGGCCTCAAATGGTGAAAACATCGAAATGGAAGCTGGATTGCAATCCAATTTCGACAGCTTCCTCGGCGACTTGACTGAGTACTTGAACAGCACCGATTATTTGGTCGCGTTCCTCGGCGATAGCCTGCGCCAAGCCGACGCTTTGGTGGCGCAGTTGGGCGATTTGATTGCACATCCAACGGTTAAGGAATTGAATCAGCACTTTGCCGAGCTGCAACAACGCGTCGCCAATGCCGAAGCCGAATCGGCCGCCGTCGCCAGCCTGCAAGGTTACGACTGGGCTGGCGCATTTGCCGGACTGCCGACGTGGTTGAACGAATCCGCAGCTTCCGATGACGAAGATCTGTACACCAAAACGTCGCAAGCATTGAGCGGGGCGATTACAAATTGGTTCGCGGAAAGCAGCAGTTTGCAAACCTTGGTCAAGGATGACCTGGGTCTGCTGATGCGCAGCATGCAGGCCGAAGTGATCTCCAACGTAACTGGGTCTTTGCGCCGTCGCATCCACCAAGGATCGGTGGGCGTCGACTTGCCGGACAGTGTGGATCAGGCGGCAGCGTCTGCCGGGTTAGATTTGAAAGCCGTCGGACGTCGCTCTATTGACATGCTCGACGGCGGTGCAGCACTTGAATCGGTGCAGGTTCCTCTGCTGAAAGCAGCGATTCCAGTGCGCAAAAGTTTCTGGGATTTTGTCCTGTTCCGCAACCAGCCGAAAATGCGCGCACGTCTGTTCGGCGGCAAAGGCGAAAACCGGTTGGATCGCCACACCAAAGGCAAGCGCTTGGGTGAATTTGCGCGCAGCTACATTCAGGGTGAGGTCGAGGATTACCTCTACCGCTACTATCCGAAAGCCACCGATCGTTTGGCGGAATGGATAGCGCAAAGTTTCACTCACTACGCGGTTTCGGACATTTTGACTCAACTTGAGCAGGCTTTGGCCAGTGCTCAGCAAAAGCTGAATAGCGCTCAAGCCGAATTGGATCAAGTGGCTCAACTGCGCCAAAACTTGGTCGACCTTGAGGTAGCCATCGACAGCGCCAACCATGGTTTTGGTGAATTGGGCAATCGTTACGGCGATACTCAGCCTGAAATGTTGCTGGTAGATTTGGACTCCGACGCCAGCAACGAAGAGGTGCTGGTTTTAGAAGACCCAGCATCCGAATAAAGCAGCTACATGCTCCTGACCGCTCTCCCCCTCCTCCTTTGTCAGCAGCCGCATCACCCTCACCACGAAACGCCGCGGCTGCTGACCGACCGGGAGAGCCCGGTCACCCTTGAACTGACTGACGAAGCTGATTCCTTCAGCTTCGCGGTATTTGGTGACCGCACTGGCGGGCCGCCGGAAGGCGTCAAAGTATTGGCCGACGCGGTGCGCGATGTGAATATCATCGGGCCCGATTTGGTGATGACGGTTGGCGATTTGGTGCAGGGTTACAACCAAACCCCTGCGTGGATGGTGCAGGCGGTGGAGTTCAAGGGCATCATGGATGGTTTGGACATGCCGTGGTTCCCGGTGGCGGGCAATCACGACATTTATTGGCGCGGCGGCGAGCAGCCTGCGGCCGAACATGAGGGCAATTTCGAAGCGTTTTTTGGACCGTTGTGGTACGCGTTTCGACATAAAAACTCGTGGTTTTACGTTTTGTATTCGGACGAGGCTAATCCGCAAACGGGTGAGCGCAACTTCAACAAAGCCGAATGTCAAACCATGAGCCCAGAACAGTTTTTTTGGTTAAAAAAAACGCTGCAGCAGACCAAAGAAGCCGAAAACGTGTTTGTGTTTTTGCATCACCCGCGCTGGTTGGGCGGCAATTACGGCGACGACTGGAAGCGGGTTCATAAGGAGCTGGCGGACGTCGGCAATGTGAAGGCGGTGTTCGCTGGGCACATACACCAAATGAAGTATTCGGGTAAGACTGACGGCATGGAATACTTCGCGCTGGCGACCGTCGGTGGGGCGAATTTTGGCGACATGCCCGAGGCCGGTTTTTTGCATCAATTTGATTTGGTGACGGTGCGCAAAGGCGAAATTTCCGTGGCTTCGTTCCCGGTTGGAACGGTAGATGACGTGCGTGCGGTGACGGTGGAAGTGAGTCGCGAGTGTCGGCAGCTAGCGGATCAAATGCGGCCCAATTTGAAGGGTTTGTTGGAATTGGATGCCAATATGGGCTGTAAATCGGAACTCAGTATTTCGCTGACGAACCCGTCGTCTCGACCGTTGGACATCACATTGTCCGGTTTGGCAAATGATCCGCGCTGGTACTTCGCGCCGGATCATCATCACTTCCAATTGGCAGCTGGCGAGACCACCGAATTCAAAATGCAGGTGCGGCGCTGGGCCGAGCCGCTGGACCGCGCGTTGCGATTACCGCAGCTGCGCATGCAAGCCGACTATTTGGGTGAAGGCGTGCGCGTGCCATTGCCGGTGCGCACCATGCCGATGCCAGTTTCGGCGCAACACCTGACGCCGCCGCCGACTCCGGTAACGGAACAAGCCTTCGCCATGCGCGGTGCCAAACAAGCGGCGATGATTCCCGCTCGTGACTTGGCTCTGCCGGATGGCCCGTTCACCTTGGAAGGCTGGGTAAACGCCGATCGTTTTGCCGACCGCCAAGGTTTCTTGTGCAAAACCGAGAGCTCGGAGTACGGCATATTCCTCAACAAAGGCATGCCCGAATTCAGCGTGTATTTGGATGGCAAATACGTCAGCGCAAAAACCACTCGTGCTTGGTTGAAGCCCAAACAATGGCATCATGTTGCAGGTGTATTTGACGGCCAAGAAGTCCGTGTTTACGTCGACGGCAAACTGGCCGCCGAAGCCTCCGGTTCCGGCAAACGCAAGCTGAATACATTCCCCCTCTACATCGGTGCCGACGTCAACAACCGCGGGCAAGCCGTCGACGGTATTTACGGTCAACTCGACGGCGTCCGCCTAAGCACCGGCGCACGCTATAGCGACGAATTCACGCCGCTACGTCGACCGGAAGCCGATGCCAATACGCTGTTGCTGCTGCACATGGACCCAATGATCGGCCCTTGGCTGTACAACTTCGCGCCCAATGGGGTGCACCCTTTGAAGTTGGCGCATTAGCGGTCAATTCACAACTGTAACTCCAACCGTCGACATCGTTGCGATTTGATTTGGTTGAAGTGAATCCATAATCATTGCGCGCGAGTACAACGTGGCTCCCTGTAATGCTGGGTTATTCGGGAATGCTATCTCCGCAGTGATTCGCCCTTCTGCATCCAAGGTTCCTGAGGGGCCAAAAGCTAAAGTGGATCGATAGAACGAGTCGTCCACTAAGTGGGTCCTCCATCCCCGAACGACCTGCCCCCCGATTGGATCAAATCTACGTGAGCCCAAAAGCTTCCAAGCTCCATTTGGTTGGCTCGGGATAAATAGTGAAAATTTATACATTCCCCCTAAATCGATGGTTTCGGGTACGAATAGAGAAGTATGGCCGAAAATGCTGAGATAACTGTGCCAGGTATTTGGAAGAGGGCCGTCGGTAGCCGTTACTTTTACAAATTCAAAATGGCCATCTCCGTCAATGTCGCCTGCAGCAAACAGGTTTTCAAAATTAAGATGAAAGTAATTGTCTTGCATCGGCGTTGGACTCCATGGAAGTAAGTCCTTTGGCATATTTTGAAAACCATTTAATTCGCCAGTCAATGCGTCAAAGCAAACAAAGAGATCGCGGGCAAAGTTGGGAGCTTGTGCCATTTGGACAGCGATCCAAACCTCGAGACTTGAGCCTGGCGTATTGGAAGGAGTTACACCCAATACAGTTTCTCGAAAGTAGAGTAAGTAGCCTGGACCATACTCCTGTTCCAATTTTTCCAATACGCCATCGTGGGTGGTTTTCCAGATAGTTGCGCCGTTGGCACCGTCAATCGCCGTAGTCCAGCCAGGATGGGGGTTCCCGAAATTGGGAATTCCGCGAAATGTAGTTACCAGATCTGGAATTCCATCGAAATTCAAATCTTGATTGGCCACCCCACCTCGGTATGAAAGATGAAAGCCAGGGTTATCCAATCGCTCCCAAATAATGCTTCCATCAATTCCAGATAGAGCTGCGTAACGAAAACTAAGATCTTTCAATTGGTATCCAATCAGAAAATCCCTTGTTCCATCAAGGTTTAAATCTGGGCCACTTCCCTCAAATACCCGGGGCAACCCTTCAGGGGTGGTAAGAAAGTCATCTAAATAAACCTGCCAGAGTGAAGCTTGGGTTTGGCCATCAATCGCTCCGCAGACAAAGTATGTTGCCTGTGCATTGCCTGCAACAGTCAAATAAAACGCTTCATCCCAACCATCTTGATTCAAATCTCCCCCAGGAAAGACTTCTGCCACACCAAAAGCATTAGGGAGGGTAGGGTGAGGCGGAACTGGAACTGTCCAGAATTCGGAATGGTTATTGGGATTCCTAGCAGTAATTACTTGGCCAGATGTACTGCCAGCTTTAGATCCCAAAACCCATGGAAACCCAACTGGAACATTTAATAATCCACCTGTCATTCTGCCCCCAGTAAAAAATTCGATTTGATTTAATTCATCGGACCCCTCATTTGATACATGGCGCGTAGAAGGATTACTGGCTAGATTAACTGACCATCTATACGGATCTGAACTCCCCAGTGGAGGAACGGAGATTCCGCTTACAACGAAATCTGAATATTGATCTCCATCGGCATTACCCAACGGCGCAAAATACTGCCAGCGGAATTCATGGCTAGAACTGCGGGGGACTGGGATCAAAACTTCCTTTAATCCCATTTCACGACCTTGGGGTTCAAGGTCCTGGCTTTGGGCAAATGTGACAGCCAGCAATAAGGAAATCAATGCGCTCATTTTTAATAGACCTCATGGGCTCCTTTATCCCTGTCACCGGTAGCAAACCCCGGCCTTGAATGTGCTTGTTGGAAATCCTCATCACTCAAAACCTCACCGAGGTCGTTCAACAACTTTGGCGTCGCATTAGTAAACTCTGTTAATGGGCCTGGTGCCTGAAGGAACAACCAGTTTGGATAACTAAGGGCAGGATTTAATTTCCCAGCGAATGGCGAATCCAATTTAGTGCTTTCGGGACCTGGGAGAGGATTAATCCCGCCATCATCAACCCCTCGAGTTCCCCCAATCCCGATCCTTGAGTAACTCACAAATGCTCCGATGCTTGACAATAGAGTTGACGTGGCAAAATCCACGTCTGGGTTGGTCGAATTGGTCGCTTCGAAGATGGAATTGTGAATCCTCATTTTCGGATCTAAAATTGGGTGCCCTCCAGTGGCCGCAGGATCTGTCCAATAAAAGAAACTATCGTTCGTTGCGGAAATATTTTTCGTAGAAAATGATAGTCCCTGGTTTTGAGCAATGGTGCAGTGGGAAATTGGTGTTAAGAAATACACGAATGGAGTGTCGTTCAACACCTTATTTTCAATTGAAAATCCATTTCCGGAATTTCCCCAAATAAAACAATTTGTGAAAATACAGCTCGCAAATGACCGGTGGCCGAACGGCGTATGGTTCAACCATACGTGAACACCATCACCAGCATTGTCATGAATTGTTGCGCTATTAACGAAGCCGATTCCATAATCCTCAATAAAAGGCTTGCCTGGCTCGACGATCAAACTGTAGCTGCCGATATAAAATTGATCAATAGTCCCACCAACAATTCCCCCTTGCCCGACATCCAAAAAAGTGTAGGGACCAGCAAGTTGAATTCCATGGCCGAGGTTACTGTGCACATCGGTTCCTGACAGTCCAATCCAAGTTCCCATTGGAGCAGTGTTTGTTCCGCCGAGCCGTGTACCCATAGTATGAGCAAAGAACCCTCTTTGTGTATTTCCATACAGTTCAGATCCATTGTCCTTCGCGGCGGCATACCCTTCCATTGAAAAAACATGTAGGCCGTTGCCACCCACAGGGCCGCTGTCGGGCTGCCCGTTTGAATGAAGTCTACTATTGCTCAAGGAGGCGACATTTTTGGTATTCGTATTAGCAACTGCATAGACAGCGTCCAATTCAAATCCGGATAGCTCACAACCATCGATTGATAATCCTATTGAAGAGTGAAAATCCCCCCCAGCGGCTGCGCCACCTCCAGAATCGCATACCGAATAAACCCCAAACTCCCATCCCTTGTTTGGATCAATGTCTCTCCTTCCAACCAAGTTGCAACCATTCAATTGTGCTTGAATTTTTGGTATGTTGCCCGTCGAATACTGGCCGAAAGAGGAATGACCGTCCGCCAATAATTCAATTAAACGCGAAGCCGCAATATGGGTTGAGCCAGTTACTGAGGCGTAGTCACTGTAGCCATAGAATTGGTCGGGGGAAGTGTTGAATTCACTTCCAGTAGTGGTTAAGCCTGAGACATTGGCATTGATAATCCCACCTGCACTTTGGAACGAGGAAATTGCGTGGAATTTTAGGCCCACTTTCATGCTTTGAAGAATGGGTGGATTCAAAAGACTTACTCCGCCAAACTGAAAATGCTTAACCTGACAATTCTTAACTTCGGAATCCAATATGTGCCCGTCTTCCGCCCCCATCACCGATCCTCTTTCATTCCCGCCAAAGGTGACGTTTTCCAAACTCAAATCAAGCGAGGGTGTTCCGTGAAAATTGGTTCCTCGCACTAAAGCCTTCAGTCCAATTGCCCCCCCCCTACAAGCCTGACACCTTTTATCCTCGTCAGGGGAGAAAGGTCCCCTGTATTGCTGATTTCGATGAGAGCACTAGGAGACCCTACAGATCCATCAGACCAAATGTAAACTGCGGGCGAACCTGGGTAGGGGAGGATTTGCACTCCCTCTGCAACCTGGAGGGGAAAGGTTTCCATAGGCAGCAACAGCGTAGGGTCCACCGGCAGGTTTGGCCCTCTTTCCGCATACGCAATTGGAAGGCCATTTTGGTCCGTTAATCCCCTTACAAAAATTTTCGCCCCAGGGATAATTGAAGAGTCATTTAACGCTCCTGTGATGGTTGTATGGTCACCAGCTCCAAACCAGTCAACCACAAGAATCGGAGCAGGCGGACCCTGAAATGTGCAAAGAGCAATTGCAATCGACGAAATAAGCATGGTGCAACCATATCGGTCAACTTGGCCACCTGTCAATAGCCTTGCTCTCCAACGCCGAAATCCGGGTCCCCTGATTTCAATAGGTCGCCAAGACTTATCAGCATTTCATTAGGGGAAAAGCAGTGGTTGCCTTGGTCACATTTACGGATCTCTACTCCGACTTTACTACCTTGCCAACTTTTTACAACTCGATACAGCTGTAAATCTTGCACATTAGGAGTCCCGTTTTTTCTGCTTGAATCTGCAAGGATACAGTAACGGCCCTCTCCGCCCCACCCTCGCCCGCCTCCACCTCTCGTCATGCTCGCCGCGCCCCAGGTCTGTCTCGCCTTCGCCCTCACTCCGTTTTTGTCAGCCCAAGCGGGTGACAAAAACGGTGAAGAGCAGCCGATGGTCGATAAAAATTTCGACGTTCCGGCGGCGCCAGCGCTGACTCCAGAACAGGAGTTGGATTCCTTTGTAATTCAACCGGGATATCGAATCGAGTGCGTGGCTAGTGACCCGCTGATTCAAGATCCGGTGGACATCGCCTTTGATGCGCAAGGTCGGCTGTGGGTAGTGGAAATGTCGCAGCTGATGCTCGACGCCGACGGCACTGGTGAACTGGAACCGAAATGTTCCATCGCGATCTTGACTGATACCGATGGCGACGGGGTCTACGATCAGCGCAGTGAGTTCCTGCAAAACCTGGTGCTGCCACGATCGATCTGCTTCGTAGATGGAGGCGTTTTGGTGCTCACTCCACCAAAATTACTTTTTGTCCAAGACCTCAACGGCGACGACGTCGGCGATCAAACTACGGTGGTCGACACCGGCTTTGAAGCTGGATTATCCAACCCCGAACACGCGCCAAACGCAATGACCTATGGCATCGACAATTGGATTTATCTGTGCAATCACGGCAAGCGCTATCGCCGGGTGAATGGTGAATGGCAAATTGGAAAAGTGCCGCGAACTGGCCAATGGGGCATGAATCAGGACATCTGGGGACGTCGCTGTTATGACTACAACAGCACTCCAGTGCACGCCGACCGAGTGCCGACGCATTACCTAGTGCGCAATCCAAACTTCGGCCGCGCCCAAGGCAGCAACGCGCGCCTGAGCCAGCAAAACAAGGTGTGGCCGATCCGCCTCAACACCGGCGTCAACCGCGGTTATCAAAAACAAACACTGACCGCTGAGGGCAAACTTGCCAATTACACCTCGGCTTGCGGACCGGCTTTTTTTACCGGCACTCAACTGCAAGCCGGCGACGTCAACGATGTGTTTGTATGTGAGCCGGCCGGCAACTTGGTGCGGCATTTGAATATCACTGAAAGCGACGGCATGCAAAAAGGCTTGAACGCCTATGACGCGCTTCAGCAAGAGTTCTTGAGTAGCACCGACGAACGTTTTCGCCCAGTCAACCTAGCCAACGGGCCCGACGGCGCACTATATATCGTCGATCTATACCGCGGCATTCTGCAACACCGCGTGTTCATGACCAGTTTTCTGCGCCGCCAGGTGGAAGAGCGCGGTTTGGACAAGCACACTGGCCTAGGTCGGATTTGGCGCGTGGTGCATGAAAGCAGCAAGGGCGAGAAAACTGCTACGAGCTGGCAGGACCAGCTATCTAGCGGCAACGGCTGGACGCGCATGACCGGCCAGCGCAAAATCGTTTCTAGCCAAACCAAAGCCGACATTGATGACCTGCGGCGATTCGCCGCCACCCACCCGAACCCACCGTCCAGGCTGCACGCAGCATGGGCATTAGAGGGTTTAAGTGCTCTCACTGCCGAATACGTCAGCGAGCGCTTAGCGGCTGAAACCAACAGCAAGATGTTGGCGCAATGGATTCGGCTTAGCGAGACTTTTAGTCGCAACGATACGGTGTGGCAGCAATGGCAAAAGCTGCTGCACAGTCCCCACGCCGAAGTGCGTTGGCAGTTGGCGCATAGTTTGGGTGAAAGTAGCCACCCCGGCGCGATCATCATGATGAAGGAGTTGCTTGCGCTACATTGCGACGACGCCATTTTGCGCAGCGGTGTGCTCAGCGGAATTTACAACCGCGAACATTTACTACTAAACCGCGCCTGCCGCGATCCGCGCTTGCAAATTGAAAACGGGGCCAACCGTTCCCTGTTCATCGACCTCGGTAAATGCATCGCCCGCAGCGCCAATCTGGACGTGATGGACCGCACTTGGGAACGCGTTGCGCGCATCGAAGTACCGTGGGTGCAACACGCAATCTTGCAAGGAATGGTCGCCGGATTGCCCAAACAAAAAGGCGACATTCGCTACCGTTTCGTGCGCCCCGAGCCGCGCAGTCTGCTCGCGCTGGCGACGTCGGAAGATGCTGCAATCGCTAAGCTCGCCGACCATGTTTCAGGCGTGATGATCCTGGGCTACCAGCCCGACGACAAAACCGTGGAAGAACTGCCCGCCCCCCATCGAGCGTCGATTGCGCGCGGTAAACAGCAATATGGGCAAACTTGTGCTGCTTGCCATCAACTCGACGGCAAGGGTTTGGCAGGTTTGGCGCCGCCCTTTGAAGATTCGGAATGGCTAGAAAAGCCGACCTCCGAACTGGCAAAAATCACTATCGAAGGGCTGAGTGGCAAAATCAGCGTCAAGGGCTCGGAATGGAACTTAGTCATGCCGGGCTGGCCTCATCTGAAGGACCAGGAAATCGCCGACATACTGAATTACGTCCTGGCGCAGTGGTCCAGCAAAGCGCGGTTGGTCAAGCCGGAAGAGATCGCCGCGCAGCGTAAATAATTACAGCTCGCGGATACGCGCGTTGCGCCACTTGACGTCGGCTTGTTTGCCGGAGTGAACTTGGAAAGCGAGGTGACCGCTGGCATCTACGTCGTCGTGGAAATCGGCACAGGCGATGCCATTAACCCAAGTTTGAATGTGGTCGCCTTGGCACAAAATGCGATAGTGATTCCACTCACCATTCTTGAATGCGGCGCGCGCTTCCTCCTTGCCCTCTAGCGAGTTCAACCAACCGCGCCGACCTTCGTCGTACAGACCACCGGACCAGGCACGTTTAGACGGATCCACCTCGATTTGATAACCGAAGACACGATTGCCGGGTTCATCGATGTGCGAGCGAATTTGAATGCCGGAGTTACTTCCTTCGTTGATCATCAACTCCACTTCCAGTTCAAAATCGGCGTACTGCTGGCGGCTAGCTAAGAAGCTGTTGCGGCTCATGTCGCGCGCCGAGCCAAGCAAAATGCCGTCGCTCAATTCAAATTTTGCCTTGCCGATAACTTGGAAATCGCTCAATTCCGCGTCGGTGAACAGCTGCTGCCACTGTGCATCTGGCGGGGTTTCGACCACATCCACCCTTTGAACTGGATCGGCGGGATCCTTTTCGCCATTCACTAGACCGCATGAAAGGCTCAGAAAAAACGCTAAAAAGCCAATCAAAACGCGGCTAAAAGTGGCTGGCAGCGGAGTTTGGACCGAATGCTGGAGAGCGGACATGAGGTCAGCTTAGCAAGCCGTGAAAATATTTCAGGCACAATCTGTAACAGCCGGGCACCGGCGGCGAAATCATCGGTAATCATGAGTAGCGAACTAACTGCCACTGCCAACCGCCTGAGCTGGGCGGGCCAATTGATTGCCGCTGGAATCATCGGCAGCACTACCTTTTTTAAACTGAGTGGTGCTCAAGAATCGGTGGATCTGTTCACCACGCTCGGCGTCGAACCTTGGGGGAGGATCGGGCTGGGCATCGTGGAAGTGATCACGGTTATTTTGTTGTTGATGCCGCGTACTGCGGCCCTTGGGGGAGTGATGGCGCTGGGGATCATTTCCGGCGCTATCTTCTCGCACCTCACCGTGCTGGGCATTGTTTACAACGACGACGGCGGTTCGCTGTTCATGATGGCGGTCATCGTTTTCGTCGCGTCGGCTTTGGTTTCCTGGTTGCGACGCAAAGAGATTCCAATTATTGGGGCTAAGTTCGCTTAAGAAAGGCCCATTGCCTGCGGATTAGATGATTAAGCCGACGTTTTTGCGTCGGTTTAATTTGTGTTCGTTAATTAATGATGGTCACCATCGCCGGACGCGAAAATCCGCGGAAGATGGCGTTGGCCAAGGTCGGCTCTTCGTAAAACAAGCAAGCAAAGTAAAAACTAAGGCCTAGATATGGATTGGCGTCGTCGGAGTTCAGGAAAATTTTTGCACTGCCGTCGCCGTCTGCGTCAAGCTGGCCAGAGGCGTCCAGAAACGACGGTGGGTAATATCCGGAAAGGGTACGGCTGTAAAGGTAATCGTTGATCAACGGGTTTGGGTAGCCATACAAGCTGCCATAGGTAATGCCGGAGGTGTTCATCAGCAAGTGGTATTTGAGCTTGGGCTCGTAAATCCAATCGACGGGAAAGTCAAAATCAACCGTGATCACCGCGCCTTGACTGGCGGAAATGGTGTTGTGGCTAACTGACATGAAATCCTTGTATTCATAAAGGTATGCCGCGCCGCCGGCTGTTCCAGTCAGGTTAGTGGAATGTGCGCCGACCATAAACTCGGTCTTGCCATTGCCATCCAAATCGCCGACCGACATAAGCTCGTTGCCATAGTGTTCGTTCCAGGTTTCAGATTCACATTTGTAAAGCACACTGGAATTGGCGCCGGACCAAAGAGTGACTTGACCTCCGAAGGCAGTGCCGTCGGAACCGACTGCGTAATCGGGCACGCCATCTTCATTCATGTCGCCGATGCCGCAAACGGCGGCGCCGAAGAGTTCCGAGCCTTCGCTGCCCCCGTGAATGCGGATGAGCGCGCCGGTGGCTCCAGAGTAGATATAGACAATTCCAACTTCACCACGACCGTTATAGTTTTCAAAAATGGAGCCGACCAAAAGATCCGCGAAATTATCGCCATCGAGGTCGCCAGGCGATGCAACGGACCAGCCAAAAAAGTCGTATTTGGCAGCGCCATCAAATTGGTGGAGTTGGCCGCCAGTTGCCCCGGAGTAAACGAAAACCGAGCCTGCCCCATCGAGGCCGTTGGGATTAGCGCCAGTCGCAGTGGCGACGATTTCAGAAATGCCGTCGCCATCCATGTCGCCAGGGCAGCAAATTTGACGGCCGAAATTATCGAATTGGGCGACGCCGCCGTGGCTGCGGATCAGGCTGCCATCAGCGCCGGACATGAGATAGACCGCGCCGACCTCAGTGACTCCGCCGAATTCACTGCCCGGGCCAGAGGCTAGTAGGTCAGGGATTCCGTCGGCGTTTACGTCGCCTGGAGCGGCGAGGTGTTCGCCGAAACGAGTGGACCCGGCCGGGGCGGAGATGGTGAGGATAGCTAGGCCATCCAGGCCGGAATAGACGATGACTTCACCGCCGTTTGCATCGCTAGAAATAGCGAAATCCGGGATGGTGTCGCCGTCGACATCTCCCACTCCCGTAACCCCAGTGCCGACCTTATCCTTGTCGGATGAGCCGCTGTAAGAGTAAATGATTGAACCATTTAGGCCAGATCGTACGACCGCAAGCCCATGGTCAGGGGTCAGCTCACCGCCCAGTCCATTGACGCCGGGAGCGCCAAGGAGGACGTCGCCGTAGCCATCGCCGTTTACATCCCCCACACCGGCCACAGCGTGCCCGAGCAGATCGCCGTCGGCGGTGCCATACCAGGAAAAGCGCTTGTCGAAACCACCACCCGCTACCTGCGAATTTGCAGGTACGACTAGGGTGATTGCGGAGACTAGGCCGAGTAGGCCTACGGGGCTAAAAGGTTTCATTTGCCGCCAGGGGATTGGAGGAGAAAGCGCGGGCTCCATAATTCTAACAGGCCAGGCAAAATTGCAGCCTAGGCTTCGAAATCTGCTAGATTCGTTGCTTGAATGTTATATTAACAACCGAGGAACCAATGCGCTTGCCCAGGGTTCATGGATCACCCCCGAACATTCCCTCACTCAATAACGATTACTCATGACTTCGATCATTCGTTTTTTCCTTGTTCTTTCCGTCGCCTTCCTGGCTTTACCCCAGTCTGACGCGCAGGCGGCATCCGCCCATCGCACCGGATCCTTGGCGGGCATCGTGCTGGATGCCTCTGGCAACGCCGTAGCCGACGCTCACGTGCAGGTTGAAATTCACACGCCGAACGGGCACGTATTTAATGCTCGTATGCGCACCGACCGCAACGGTCATTTCCATTTGCGCCAGGTGCCTGTCGGTCGCGGGGTTGTAAAAGCGGCCAAGCGCGGCGTCGGCCAAGGCCGTACCCGTATCAGCGTCAAAGCTGGCAAGACGACACGAACTCGAGTGAGTTTGAGCTAACAGTCGAGCTTCAAAACCTGCACCCCACTAGGCTAATACCCTGGTGGGGTGCTTTTTTTGAGGTTCCTTAGTCGGTTGGCCCGCCATTCACCGACAACAGTGGAGTGAAGTAGCGGTAATAAACTTCCAGCGTCAACACACACATTGCGGTGGAGTAACTCTTATCGCGCCAATCATCGCCAGCGTAGCGTGCGTAGATCGAAATTGGCTTCCACGAACCGTCGTCGTCCTGAGCGTCGAGCAGCGTCTTTTTCATGTCGCCGTTCCAACGTTCCCAAGCTTCGCCGCCGACGCGGAACATCGCCAGTGAGCCGTAGTACCAGAAGTACAGGTTGCCTTCGGCTTTCTGAACAAACGCGTCATCACCCTTAAATCCATAACCGCGCGGCACACGTTGCAAGGTATAGCGGCGCGCGTCCTTGTAGTAGTCGCTGTTAATGTCTTCCCCTACCAGCGATGCTGCGAACAAACAGGCCGGCGTCGACGCGGGCAAGGTCGGGTAGCTTGAGCTCAAGCGACTCGGGTTATGTGAGTATCGCACCCATCCAAAACGAGGATCCACCGAGCCGCGCAGGAATTTGCGGGCGCGTTCGAAAGACTCGTCGGGAACGGTCAAGCCGCCAATGCGGGCGCTTTCCAACGCCATAACTTGCCAGGACGAAACCGATACTCGCGGCCAGCGATCGTTTTGGTAGCCGTCGGCGTCGGGGAAGTAATAACCCCAGCCGCCGTCCAACTTGGGATCCATCGAACGGTGCTGCTTTTGCAGGATCCAGGCCACCGCCATTTCTAGCGGTTGACGCAGTTTTTCATTCTTGGTCAACGCGTAGCACTCCGCCAACGCATAGGTGGCGATGCCATGCCCATATGAAGCCGTGTCGCCGAAGTGGCCGGTCAGCGGATCTTGCACGTTGAGCAAGAAGTCCACCGCGCGCGCTGCGTTTGGCGAATAGTCCTTAGCCGAATCAGGTGTATGGTTGGCACCTAAGAATGCCAGCAAACAAAGCGCGGTCTTACCAACGACTACATGTCGGTATTTAGTTTGTTTGTCGCTGCGGCTACCCCAGAAACCGGCATCGTTTTGCAGACTCGCCAAATACGCCAAGCCGGATGCCACCGCGGCTTCGGTTTCGGCCGAGCCGCCATGCTCTTGCAACGCAATGTCCTTTTGCACACCGAATCGGTTGCGGTAAGGCGTGTGCTCCATCTCGGTTGGGTCCTGGAAAGTTTCAGGCTCAACCTTGTTGATCTCTTCCATCGCCACCAAAGGTGCAAAATTTGGCCCCAAATTCGGAGTGATGTCGGACGCGTCCATTTCAGGCATGTCCTTAATCGGACCTTCAATGTCCCCAAAGCGCCGTTTCGGTGCGCCAGTTGTAGTCACACCAGCCAGCAATTCGTTTTCAAACGCGTCGCTTTCTTCGGCCGGCGCGCCTTCGGTATCGGCCGGCGGCAGCTCGACCGCGTCGGAAAGGGTAATTTCCGGTAAGGAACTCGCTTCGTGGGCGTCGGGCATGAACTCCGACAAATCGCGCTTTGGTCCAGAGCTGCGTTTGGTGCGATCGGGTCGTTTTACCGTCAATGCGGTCGCCGACATGCTGACTTCAAATTCCGCCGAAGTGTCGGTGGCGGTGGGGTCGGCGTCGGCCAATCGCGACGGACCGGAAGCTTCGGCCTCGGTACGCTTGGCAGTATTTTCGCTGCCAAGATCGGCGAGCAGAGTTTCTTCGGTAGTAGGTTTCGATTCGGTTCCTTTGGTCCCAATCTCGACGCTGGCGTCAGTCAGGTTTTCCAAATTGACGTTTTCCACTTCCATCGAGTCATTGCGGCGCTCCGACTCAAATTCAGATTGAGTCCGGTTCGGAGCGGTTACCGCCAATGCGTCGGATGACTGGAAACCGGTGTCCGAACGCTCAATGCCGGTGCCAGGTTCGAAGGTCGGTTGCTTGTTGATGTCACTATCCAAATCCGAATGCGTCGGCCGCACCGTTTGCCGCTCCGGACCCTCAATGTCCCGCACCGTAGGTCGGAATTCAGCGGTTGGATCGGCAGCCGCGACTTCGAAAGTCGGCGCTTCATTGTTGATGCGCTCCACCGTTTCCGACATCTCAGCAACCTCAACAGCCGAGGTATGCGTGGCTGGATCACCAAAACTTCCAACGGCCATCAACTCAGCCGCAGTCGGTGCAAATTCAGGCGCGTTCGAATCCCGTTGCTCAACACGCTGTTGGTCGCGCTGTTCCATCGCCACCGCAATCTTGGTCGGGTCGGTTTGATGCTGCACCCGCTCCGGCGCACCAGAAGCTTCCGACGCTGCCCGGTTCACAGCAAAATCTTCGGCTACAGCAACATCCAGCGAAGCTGCTGCGTCTTCACGTTTTTCAAATTGTTCGCTCGGTGCAGCAATTTCCGCGTGTGCAACCTCCGTAGGTTTGGCCTGTTCGGACTGCTCCAATTGCACCATTTGTTTGTTCGGCGAGGTAGCCGACGGCGCCGAATCTGCGCGCGCGATATTCATGCTCGGCGCCGCATCTATCGACTCCGACATCTCAGTATTTTCGATCTGTTGCCGCTCAGGTGTATTCAATTCGGCAACTTCACTGCGCGCAGCTTCCAACGCGCCCCCGAACTCTTTGTTTTTAGAACTGGTTGAGCTAGGTGCAATGGCAAGCTTGACCTTAAACATGGTTTCGCGTTCCGGCAGCACCATGTCTTCGGGTTCTGGATAGACCTTTTGAAACCAGAAAAGCATCAGCGCGTGGATAATCAGCGCAACCATGAAGCACTTATAAAGTAAGTCGACCGCTTTCCATCTTTTTGCCAACCAAGCCAAAATCGCCAGTAAAACCAGCGACGCCAAAATTACAAAATCCAGCCAACCCACCGGGCGGCCGGGCATACGGAATAGTTCGCGCGAACGGGCGCGATAAAGGTCGGCAGACTCACCTTCCTTTTCGGTGTAATAAAGCAGAGTAAAACCATCTGGCGACGGCGCCGGGCCGCGCTCGTCGGCCTCACTGTTCAGCCCGCCCTGGTTTTCCGGCGGCAACCAAACGCCGCGGTCGCGCACCGTGCGCCACAAGTCATAACCGCCCATACCGCCTTCAATTTGATTGGACGAATAAACCAAAGTCCGCGCATCGCCGACGAACGCTGGCTCGCGCTCATCAAACGGAGTATTGATCTCATCCATCGCGGTCGAGATCAAACCGGAAGCACCCGCTGGTTGCGCTAGGTAGAGATCAAAATCGTTGCGTGCACCGCGCGCTCGGTCAGAGGCAAATGCAATGGCTAATTGCCCAGGCACCGGCGCCGGATCCATTTCGTCGGCGTCGGTATTGAGGAGCAGACCTTCTAAGTGCTCAGCCCGACCGAATCGGCCGCCTTGGTAAGGGATTTTCCAAATGTCAAAACCGCCATTACCGCCGTCGCGGTTAGATGAAAAGTACAAGGCGTCGGTGGAAAAAGCCGGGCTCGCTTCATCAAAGGCGGTATTGACCTCAAACAGCGGCCGGGGTTCTTGCGGCTCGCCGTTGAGTATTTCGGAAATATATAAGTCCTGGTTGAGACCAGGCTGACCGCTGGCAAAAACTAGAAAAAGACCGTCCGGGGATAGAGTCGGTCGTTGCTCGTCTTCAGCGGAATTGATGCGGCTATCAAAGGCAGCGGGGTTTTCCCAAAGCGCGTAGCGGATGTTCTCCGGCTTCTGATCCTGATATATGTGTTCGCCGTCGGTCCAGCTAGTTGCATCCTCAAGGTGTGGCTTAAATCGAATAAATGCGAGAAAGAACCCGGCGCCAAGCAGCGCCAGAACAATGACGATGTTCTTTCCCCAGTTCTTCAATGTTTGATGTGGTGGACCCAGTTTCCGCGAACGGAATTAGATCCCTCCATCGATGGTGCTGATGGCGAGATTACTCAAACCAGCGGTGCCGCAAAGGTTCATGCATTTCACGATGTTTTCATGCCTCGTCATGCGATCACCCCGGATGGTTACTTGACGCTCTGCGTCCTTCAATGCTGCTTGCCGCAAAGTGGCTAGCAAGCCGTTGTCGTCGAGCTGGGCGCCGCCGACGACTACCGAACCGTCTCGCATGACGTTAATCACCAGCTCTTCGGATTGCTCCGCCGAAGTTCCAATGTCGGACGCCTTCGGCAAATCCAAGTTGATGTCCCGTTCCGGATCCATGAAAGTGGTTGCCAGCATGAAAAAGATCAACAATAGAAAAACCACGTCGATCATAGGCGTCAGGTTTAGGCCTTGATCCTCGTCGGCGAACGGATCTTCGAATTTCACTTTTTCTTGCCCTCAGTTTTTTTCACTTCGGGTTCGATTTCCTGCGGTCCATGCACCATGATTTCAGAAATTTCATGGTAGTAGTGTTCCACGTTACGAATGAATTTATCGATGCGCGAGCGGTACCAGTAATAAGCCGCTTGCGATGGAATGGCGATGGCCAAGCCCACCGCGGTGGTGGTCAGCGCCTGCGAAATACCGTTTGCCAATGCCTCGGCGTCGGCCTTTCCGCTGGAGTTTGCTAGCTCACCAAACGCCAAAATCATGCCCCATACCGTGCCGAGCAGACCCAACAAGGGTGAGATTACTGCAACTACCAGTAGCGGCCGCAAGTTTGCGCTCAGCCGACGTACTTCGCGCAGGCCGGCGTCTTCCACGGCCTTGTCGCGTTCGACCAGTGGAAACTCTTCGCGCTTCAAGCCCGCGTATAAAACCCGCGCCATCGCGGTGCCGGCATCTTGGCAGATCTGCAGCGCAGATTTTGCGCCCTCGGCATTCATCGCGCCGACGACATTTTTGCCGAACTTGGCACCGCCAATGGTGCCGGTACGCAAACTGATGGCTCGTTCGACAGCGAAGGCAACCGCGATGAGTGAAAGCAAACCCAACGGCCAGATGACTGGTCCGCCAGATTTCAGCATTTCAAACAGCGAGGTCAGGCCATCGGAAGTGGCTGGGGCAATGGCTTGGGGGTCGTCAGTCATGATTGTGTTTGGTCTAGACTTCGGTTAGATCAACGCAGAGCCTGTAGCCTCTCTTGCGCCTTGGAAGCCCATTCGCCATCTGGATAGCGAGTGAGGATCTCGTTGTATTGCTGAACCGCGCGGTCGCTGTCACCTTGTTTTTCTAAGCAAACCCCAGCGTAGTACAACGCTTCGGAGACTTCAGCTTCGGTACCGTAAAGCACCGATACCTTCAGGAACGAAGACAGCGCATCGTCAACCTCTTCGGCATTCAAGGCCAATAAGCCAATGCCGATATGGGCCCGCGCCGATAGCACACCTTTGTCCAAGGACAGCACGCGCTCAAACGCCTGGCGCGCCGCTCGGGTTTTATCCAACGCCGCCAGCGAACGACCACGCCACAACTCCGCTTCCGACATGTTGCCGAAGTCAGGATGGGTAGTGATCAGCTCGGTCAGGATCTGATCGGCAGTTTCGTAGCGATCGACCTGGAACAAAGCCATGCCGAGACGGAACAGGTTCTTGGCGCTGACTTCGTGCAGCGGTTGGTTGGAACGCAACGCACCGAATTGCTCAATCGCTTCGTCGTAGCGGCCAAGGCGGAACAGGCATTCGCCATAAAGAAAAGTGCCTTCGCCAGACAACGCGTGCTTTTGATGCTCTTTGACCAAGCGTCCAAAGGCGATGGCTGCGTCGGCGATATTGCCTTCGCGCAGCAAAGTGAAGCCCATCTTGTATTTGGCCTCCGCTCCGACGACACACTCCGGGTTGTCAGCCGCAATTTGGTAAGCGTCAACAGCTTTTTGAGCTTCGCGCAAAGCGAACCAAGCCTCACCGACAAAAAACGCAGCTTCGGCGACGGTCGCGCTGCCTGGAGTCAATTCATGGGCAGTGAACAACGCGTCGTTGGCGACGTCGGGGTTGTCCTGGTCCAATTCTAGGTAAACCACCTCAACCATGGATTCCGAAGCACGTTCGCTGCCACCAAACTTAGAGGCGACGTCGCTGAGGAACTGCGAGGCGCGGTGCTTTTCGCCAGCATCGCGCAACGCCATTGCGACGGCCCGAGCGGCTTCAAACATCCGCACTTCACCCGGCTCGGTGATGGCAAAACCAGCGAAGGCCTCTACCGCGCCTTCTGCATTTTCGGCTTTCTGCTCTGCCCAAATGCGCAATTCAAATGCGGACTGCTGAATGGCGATCTTGCCCCCCTCGCCAGCCACTGCCGTGACCTGACGTAAAACGCCGCCGGCTCCGGACTGGCGCCCTTCGCCGCACAAACCCCAACCACGGCCCTCGCCACCGGCGCCACCC
>JACNIZ010000241.1 GCA_014382805.1 Planctomycetota bacterium | reverse complement strand
GGTTGCGTTACAACGAGAGCCGCCGTCGATACGCGCGATCCATTCCACGCGCCATGACCTGTTCGCCCCTCATCATGGCTTGCAAATGGCATCCAAATCGCGCCCCCGTTGCCGCGGGATTTGATTCTGCACCAGGGTTTGCAGTGACGGCGGCAAGGTAGTTTCTACCGCTTTCAATACTTCCAATGGCGTGCCGTCGCCTGAAAACGGAGCGCGCCCGGCTATGACCTCAAACAACAAAACCCCAAGTGCATATAGCTCGGTGCGAGTATCCCAATTGGCGGGGTTTTGGTTGATTTGCTCGGGCGCCATATAGGCTGGCGTGCCGGCAATCATACCGATTGAAAGCGAATGATTTGCGCTGTGTTCGAGCAAACGCGCAAGCCCAAAGTCGAGTATGCAAACCTTGCCTGATGCGCTGACCATCACGTTTGATGGTTTTAAATCAAGATGAATCACGCCGCGTTGGTGAGCATGTTCGAGGGCGCGGCATAGCTGCAAGATCACATCCAAGCGCTGTTCGAACGTGGGCTGCTCATTCTCAAGCCACTGGTCCAAGGGCTGACCTTTGAGCAATCGTGAAACCACAAAACGGCGACCATCTTGAGCGACTCCAGCATCAAAAATCGTCAGCACACCGGCGTGGTTGAGCGCAGAAGAAAGCTCAATTTCGCGTTGAAATCTTCTTTCTGCCGACGCGCTCGCCAACGGTCCATCGTGTAATAACTTCAGCGCAACGATGCGCGAAGTTTGTACTTGCAAAGCACTAAAAACAATGCCCTGGCCGCCGCGTCCAATTTCGGCCAATAATTCATAACCGGGGATCAAATCGGCCGGCAACGGCCCACCCGCTAAATCGCCGCCACGACTTTGCGGCACCGGACCAGCTTCACGCAGTCTTTGCAACCAGACTTCGTTTTCGAGAGTGGAATCAGTCAAGTTCTTCCCCAACTAAATCCTTCATCAATTCGCCGACGCGTTTGGTCAACCGCCATTTAATGGTGTGTACATTTTGCACCGTAACACCAAGTTCATCAGCCACTTTGGCTGCAGACTGTTCTTCGAAGACCACCTGCTGAAAAACCTGAAAGGTGGTCGCCTCGACTTCAAGTTCCAATTGTTTCAAGCAATGCCAAAGGTGCTCTTGCATCCACAACTGATTAAAAATCTGATCCGGCGTTACCTGATCCTCTTCCCGTCGCCGTTCCTGCGCCGCAACTTTTTCCTGCGCTCGATTCGCCACCCCGCGGCCGCGCTTCAAATTCGAAGAACGATTGCACACCAGAGTGTGCAACCAACCTCGAAACCGTCCGCTCTTTGGGTTGTATTCAAAGGCGTCGATCTTTTGGTGGACCACACTCATAACTTGCTGCGCCAAGTCGTCGGCGTCGTCGGCGCATAGACCGGTTGCGCGACCGTAGCGAACCAGCAGGGGTCGATATATGCCGTAGAAACTCTGCCAAGCGTCTTGATCGTTGGCATCGCGAATCCGCAGCAGCAAGCTTGGGCGGGTGACATCCATAAAGGATTCCCTGCAGTATCTCAAAACTCTCAGCGAATTTGGTGTGAGTTTGGATCGGCTGCCGGTCATACCTGTTATGCCGCGCTTTTCACGCCATTCCCTCATTCAACTTGTCACCGCAATGGCGGCACTTACATTGATTGCAAGTCCCTCCAACGCCCAAACCACCCGCCTAAGCGTCGATGGCAGCGGCCAGGAAGGGCTTGATTCCAGCATACTTCCCGACGTCTCCTGGGATGGGCGCCACGTGGTTTTTCAAAGCAAAGCCGATTTGGCTCCGGGCTTCCACACTCATGGAACTCACCACAATATTTTTGTCCGCGATCGTGAAATGGGAACCATCACTACCCTAGACGAGGCTTTATTAGGCGGCTCGTCATGGGGCGATTCGAAGCTGCCCTCCATCTCCGCGGACGGCAGGTTTGTCTGCTATTTTTCCGAAGCCAATCTGACCTCGACCCCTGGCTCTGGAATTTACCTCTACGACCGCGACCCAGATGGAAATGGCATCTTTGATGAAAACAACGGCGTGCTGCAACTGGTCTCGCAAAGTACGGCCGGCCTGTTTGGCAACCACAACAGCGACGTCCCCCGCATCAGCGGTAGCGGCGATCGAATCATCTTCCAAAGTGTGGCCACCACCTTGGTGCCGGGTTTCATTTTCTCGGACACGCGCATTTACCTGCGCGATGTATCCACCGGCATCACCACCTTAGAAAGCGTCGATTCTTTCGGCGATGAAGCTTGGAATCACAGCTATGCGCCCGACATCAGCCCCGACGGCCGTTTTGGAGCTTTCCACTCCGCATCCGATGACCTAGTTGCCGGCGATATTACCGGAGACCACGACATCTTCCTACGCGATTTCGTAACTGGCATCACTACCTTGGCCAGCTACGGCCCAGGCGGAGTATGGGGCGACGGCCGCAGCGACGCTCCGGCCCTACCGGTTGGTGCAACGTCGGTCGTATTTGGCAGTTCCGCAACCAATTTTGTCGCCGGCGATACCAATCTTAGGCACGACATTTTTGCCCTCGATGAAGCTAACGCAAGTTCGCAATGGCTGCACGTCGGCGGCTTGCAACGCAACACGATGGCCGACGTCGACGCTTACGGTTTTCACGCTGGTGAACGCGTTTTTCTGCTGCGCGGATTGGGCGGCATCGGCATTGGTCAGTGCCCACCACCGTTGGGTGGTTTGTGCATCGACCTGCTCAACCCAGTGGTCCTGCAAATGTCTGAACTCGCCGACACCTTCGGCCACGTCAGTTTCGAAGATCTGATTCCAGCCTCCGTCCCACTCATCGAGCTCCACTTCCAAGCCGTCGCCCCGCGCGGAGTGGGCGGCATTGATTCGGTCAAAAGCTCGACCGCAAGCGCCTGGATCACCCCCTAAGCAAGCATTTGGGCCATCAGGGCTCCAAATCCCTTAACTCATGGATCCCTGCCAGCCGATAAATGGCTGCGCAGGGATTATGAACGCAACCACTTCCAAACTGATTTACGACGCCCGACGTGCCAGCGCCGACGGCCGCTTTCACGCCGCCGCCACCATTTTGCTGGAGGTGTTCCGCCACAATCCGTCGGACCCGGCGATTGCTTTGGAATTGGGCATCGTGATGCGAATCGCTGGCGATCCGGCCAGTGCATTGGAGTACCTAACACGCGCCTACTGCGCAGATCCTGCGAATGCGCAAATCGTTGCCGAGCTGGTTTTGACCTATCACGACCTTGGTTCGCACACCGAAGCCAGCCAAATTTTGATCCGCAGCCTCAACCACGGACTGCAAGGCGACGACCTGAGTGCCTATTTAAGTCAAGCTGCATAGGCTAATCTGGTCGGGCCGTGATCGAGCCCGTCCCCCTGCCGCCCTCTACGCCAGAGCCCGTCGCAAAGGCGCCGAGCACTGAACCGGTGGTTTTGGAGGATTTGGCCGCGTTGATTCGTCTGCCAACGCTGTTCCAAAAGCTGAATCGGGTGTTGCTACTGATGCAGGCCAACCACCAGTTCACAGACGACTTCCCGTTGCAGCAGCTCAGCACCGTGCCCGGCGACGGCATCCGCGAATACGGCCTTTCTTGGTCCGATTCCGACCGCCAGCTGCGCCTTTTTGCCGGAATCACCTGGGGCACCGAGGGCCACGACCCGATTTGGGAAGTGCGAGTGGAATTGTTGCCGCCGCTGAACCCTGCCATTTTGCGGCAAAATGGGCTGCATCGCATTGCCGCAAAGCGGGCAGAAAGCAGATTTAGCGACTGGGACCATTTTTGGCATGACGATGACGTCAACAGTCATATTTTGCTGGGAGCTAGTGCTTCGTGCACACGCTTTTTTGAAGAACCCCACCCCGACGCCACCGCGGCGAATTACTTGGCGTCGGCCTTGTATGCTTTGCAGGCTTCTGGGTCTTTACAGGCTTTGCTCGCCGCGATCCGCGAACGATAATGTGGCCGTCCAGCGATTTTGGCGACGTCTGCCAGGATCTAGCCTTCCCCCAACCGATGAGCTCCGCGTCCCCGACCTGCCCGCACTGCGGCTATGAAATGGCCACTTTCTCCGAGACCTTGGAATCTCTGGAGGGTGGCGGCATTTGCTTGCTGTGCGGCGGCGAGATGGAAATCGAGCAGCTCACCATCCAAGTCGACGCCTGGAAGGACGCTTCGGTGCTCGCCGAGGGCGAATTACGCGCCGATACCGAGGGCGAATTCCTCGACGAAGAGGAAGAAATGTTCGAAGGCACCCCCGATTTCGGCGACGAGGGCGAGGACGAAGACGACGCAATGCTGTAACCCCGGCATTTCTGCCGCAAATGCCGAAAAAGTGCGCCAAAAAGGCAGTTTTGGCTTGGCACGCGGCTTGCTCTAAGACGGCAGGGAAATCCCATGGTGTTCCGCATCCTCGTAGCCGACGATCAGGACGACTGCCGCCAAGCCATAGTGCAAACGCTGCATCGCCCAGGTTTCGAGGTATTGACGGCCGCCGACGGCTCCCAGGCACTGCGCCTGCTGCTGCAGACCACCTTTGATCTGACCGTACTTGATGTACACATGCCAAGTTTGACCGGCATCCAGATCCTTGGCCATCTCAAAAGCGCTGGCGTCATTGTGCCGTCCATCCTGATGACGGGTAACCCCTCCACGGCCATTGAAACGGCTGCGCTGGAGTTGGGTGCCATCACCATGTTGCGCAAACCCGTCCCGACGGAAATCCTGCGCATTACCGTCGAACAAATCATCTCGAATCGCCACTAAGGCAAATGCAAACCATGGCTAAAACCGCCAAAAAAGTCGCCATCCGTCCGCTCGCGGACAAAGTACTCGTGCAGCGCACTGAAGCTGCCGACATCTCCGCTGGTGGCATTGTGCTACCTGATTCCGCTAAAGAAAAGCCAGCTGAAGGCAAGGTCATCGCATTGGGCGAAGGTCGCTTGCTGGAGGACGGTCGCCGCACCGAGTTCACTGTCGCTGCAGGCAACCGCGTGCTTTTCACCTCCTACGCCGGCACCGAAGTCGAGTGGGACGGTCAGGAATACCTCATCATGTCCGAGGACGACATCCTTGGAATCATTGGTTAATCAAAATCATTCATAGGATTCGTCATGGCAGTTAAAAAAATCTCTTTTGACCAAGAGGCTCGCGAGCACATCCGGATGGGTGTTAAAAAGCTTGCCGCTGCGGTCAAAGTTACGCTCGGCCCACGCGGTCGCAACGTAATCATCGAAAAATCCTTTGGCACCCCGATGGTGACTAAGGACGGCGTTTCGGTTGCTCGCGAAATCGAGCTATCAAACAGTTACGAAAACATTGGCGCCCAGCTGGTCCGTCAGGTCAGCTCCAAAACTTCCGACGTTGCTGGCGACGGCACCACTACCGCCACCGTGTTGGCTGAGGCGATTTTCGTCGAAGGTCTGCGCAACGTAACCGCTGGGGCAAACCCGGTTGAGTTAAAGCGCGGCATTGAAGCTGCAGTTGCTGCCGTCACCAAGTTCCTCGGCGATAAGTCGAAGCCGGTGAAAGGTCGCGACGAAATTCAGCAGGTGGCAACAGTTGCTGCCAACAACGACGTCGAAATTGGCGAAAAGTTGGCGGAAGCTTGGGACAAAGTCGGCGCCGACGGAGTCATCACCGTGGAAGAAGGCCGCTCGTTGGAAACTACCATCGAAGAGGTCAAAGGCATGCAGTTCGATAAGGGTTACTTGTCGCCGCACTTCGCCACCAACGCGGAAACTTTGGAGTGTGAGCTGGAAGACGCTTACGTGCTGATCTTCGAGAAGAAGATTTCCAACATTCGCGACATGTTGCCGCTGCTGGAGCAGGTTGCCAAGAGTGGCAAGCCGCTGTTGGTGATGGCTGAGGATATTGAAGGCGAAGCGCTGGCTACTTTGGTAGTTAACCGTTTGCGCGGTATCTTCAAGTGCTGTGCAGTGAAGGCTCCGGGCTTCGGTGATCGTCGTAAGGCGATGATGGAAGACATCGCGACCTTGACTGGTGGTACCGCTTTAATGGAAGAAATGGGTCACAAGTTGGAGACCGCAACCATCGAGGATTTGGGTCGCGCCAAGCGCGTCATCATCACCAAGGATGACACCACGATCATCGAAGGTGCGGGCACTCAGGACAAGATCAATGGCCGTATGGAGCAGTTGCGCAACGAAATCGAGCGCACCACTTCGGATTACGACAAAGAGAAATTGCTCGAGCGTTTAGCCAAGTTGGCTGGCGGTGTTGCGGTGCTGAATGTAGGCGCTGCTACCGAAGCTGAGATGAAAGAGAAGAAGGACCGCGTCGACGATGCGTTGGCTGCTGTTCGCGCTGCTTCCGAAGAAGGCATTCTGCCTGGTGGCGGCACTTCACTGATTCGCGCTCAAGTCGAAATCGCTAAGTTGGACCTGAAGGGTGACCAGTTGTTCGGTGCCCAAATCGTGATGCGCGCGCTAGAAGCGCCACTGCGTCAGATTGCTGTTAACGCTGGCTTGGACGGTGCAGTCATCGTCGAAAAAGTGCGTAACGAAAAGGCTTTCAACAAAGGCTACAACGCTGCCACTGGTGTTTACGAAGACTTGTTCAAGTCTGGCATCATCGACCCGACCAAAGTTGTGCGCATTGCTCTGCAAAACGCCGCTTCCGTCGCAACCTTGCTGCTCACCACCGAAGCCCTGGTTTCCGAAGTTCCACAGCCTGCCTCAGCCATGCCTCCGGGTGCCGGCGGCGACCCAATGGGTGGCATGGGCGGTATGGGTGGAATGGGCGGCATGGGCTTCTAAGCCTGCTGCTTCCAATTCGGTGCGGTTCAAAACACCGCGCCAACTCAAGGGGCTGCACTTCGGTGCGGTCCCTTTTTTTGGTTTATGTGTCGTGTCGGCCGTTGCACGCCGGCGGCTTAGACAGGTCGCTACGCTCGACCTGATGCGCCCCGGCGTGCAACGGCCGACACGACGGATATACCACGGGTAGGTTTCGGGTTGATTGGATGTGAGGGACAAGTTGGTAGGCGTTGCGATCGAGGCATTGGTGTAGTGGTCCGGGTACCAAAACTACCATTGGGAGAGAGGTGAATGATAAACATAGTTCAACGTGCAGGTTGTTCCTTTCAATGAAGGGTTGTCCGGCTTAAAGTTTCAGCTTCATCAAACCCCTAAATATATCCAAAAGTAAACTAGTCGAGGACTTGCGCCATCCTAGAATTTGCGACCTCCTCTCAATTGGGGCCCTCCCAATCATGGCGCACGTCGGCATCACTCCCTCTTTTTGGATCCTTAGCTTGATCGCGCATGCGCTGGCGTGGAACACAGCAAGCGGCCAAGAGTTAGCCGACGGCAATGAGTCCGGATTCGCTTACAAGGTCGAATACACGTTGGATTTATTTACCAATTTGAACGGCGGCGTCAGCCGAGGGAATGAGGCTCTTGGGCTGTTCAAGTTAGCTGCAACCTGGGATTTGGAGAACTTGGTTGGCTGGACCGGGGCCAGAGCCTTTGCCTATGGATTGGGAATTCAAGGCGGCAGCATCAGTGAGCGTGTCGGCGACATTCAAGCCGTTAGCAATATTGAAGCTCCCTCCACCGCCCGGATTTATGAGGCGTGGCTGGAACAAGATCTATTTGCTTCGCGCAGCTCATTGCTAGTGGGGTTATTTGACCTCAATTCTGAATTTAATGCCCTTCCGAGTAGTGGTTTGTTTCTCAATAGCGCGCAGGGTATAGGGCCAGAATTCGGATTATCTGGGCGCAACGGTCCGTCGATCTTCCCGGTTGCTTCGTTAGCTGCGCGATTCCAATTCCAACCCACCGAATCGACCTACGCTCAGTTTGCCCTCCTCGACGGCGTGCCCGGAGACCCCCACAACCACAACGGCACTCACGTGCTGTTGCAGGGCCAAGATGGCGTGCTGATGACGGGGGAAATCGGCATCCGCAATCCAAGTTTTGAAAAATTGGCGCTGGGAGTTTGGACTTACACCAATGACTTTGATCATTGGACGCGCACTGACTCTAGCGGTGAATTGGTTCAGCAAAGATCGGCACCGGGCGTTTATCTAATCATGGAAAAATCCTTGTTCCATGAGGCCGCCGACCCGGAGCAGGGATTAAATTTCTATACGCGTACCGGCATCGCCGACGGCCGCGTGCAGCCGGTGGATTTGTTTCTTGGTGGCGGCTTGGTTTACACCGGTGCCATCCCTGGTCGGGATGCCGATCAAGCTGGATGCGCCATCGGGGCCGCTCATCTCAGTGATGAATTCCAATCAGCCTCGGCCCTTGGTGGCAGTTGGCAGGCGTGGGAAACCGCGATCGAGCTGACTTACCATTACCGAATCAACGACTGGTTTTCCATCCAACCGGACATCCAGTACATCATCAATCCCAGCGGCGATCCCAGCCTGGGCAATGCGACGGTTATCGGCCTGCGGTTAGTGGCAAGTTTTTAGGTCCGATGTTTAGTGGCAGAGCATGACATCTATTTGCGCTTAAATGACAGGTTTGCGAATGTGTTGCCACGCAACTGAAACTCTTGGAATACCCCTTCTACCGGTGGGTCGAAACTGATCTTTGAAAACCAATCTGAATTTGAAATCAAGGTACGTGGCTCAATCGGCACTTTTAGCGGAATCGTGGCATAAGGAAGTACCGCAGAAAAGTTATTCCATTCATCCAAAATAAGGGTTAATTCAAGATCCACATCCCGACAATAATAAGTTCCACAAAGTTTTTCGGAGGCGACTCTAGCTAACTTACGATACTTCTGAAAACTGCCTCCACCGAGACCAACCACATTCTGGAATTTTGTAAAAGATGATTTCCATTCCTTTCCGTGAATCAATAGGGCCATTGCCAATGCTGGTAAATTTGCTGGGCTCAACGAAGAGTAGGCATTAACTCTTAAACTCCAAAGCTCACTTTCTTCTTCATATTCCACCCTGGCCAATTTATTCCCCGCCCTAATATGCGTGCCCAAAAATGTCCTGCAACAACCGCAATCCCCTATTTCACTCAGTTCCATCATTCGCTTTTGCCATAAAGCCCAATCCGCCAGGTTCAACACCGGCCGATGAAATTCCCAATCGTTCAATCGTGTACTCACCCATTTCGAATTGGAAAAATAAGACGGTCGAAGCACCTCCAGCTGGATTTCCCCAATTGCAGAGTAATAAGATTTTTTCATCCCCAAAGGCTGAAACAGGTTCCCCTTAATCCATTCATCAAATGCTAGTCCGCCGACCCGTTCAATGATAAGCCGTAAAGCGACATGGTCGGCATCTCTATGATCGGAAAGTCCACCCGGCTCAAAGCTCAATCGGCTAAGTTGGATGAGTTGATTTGCCATTTGCTGGTAAGACGGCGAGGCTTTGCGATCACCGATCCTGAACCGATGCAGAGCTTGCAAATTAGGTAAACCAGACCTTCCACCTACCAAATTTTCAATTGTTAACGAAGCTCCCCATCGGAACTCTGGTATGACTTCACTCACCAGCGATGTGGCAGAAACTTTCTCCTGTTGAATCAAGGTCCCGATTGCATAAGCCAAAATCTGCTCATCTAAAAACTCCATTGGGATGGGTGTTTCCATGGTTAGTGGAATTTGGCGCTGGACGTCGGCCATGCCTAATATTTTTTGGTACACCAATTGCGACCCTTCGAAGATCATCACTGCTTGGCCCGGACGATTCGGGGGCAGCAGCTTGATTGCCTGCGCCAGCTTTTCTTCCGCATCGGACGCTTCAGGCTCAACCATTGCCAAGTAGATCTCAAAACTGCCTTTGGTTTTCACCTGAAGCTGGTAGATACCATCCGAAGGCGCGATTAAATGAAAAGCCTCGGCGCCGGAAGGCTTGTAATCAAACTCCCAAATTTGACTCCCGTCCGGCGAGGTCAGGATCACTTTGGCGTCATCCCCTTGCATGACGTGACCTTCGACGCGATCCCCGCTGCGGGCTGGGAAATTGTAAAAATAATCTCCCTCTTCGCTGGCTTCCACGGAGAGTAGCTTGCCAACTTCCAGTGGCGTGGCTTCAGGGTTCTGAATCGCTAAATGTAGCGATAAAAACAAAATAAGGCTGGTGCATGCGACTGCCATGAATGGAGTATAAGCCTCAAAGAGTAGTCGGCTCAGGGCAAGGTCTGGGACAGCTCAAGAAACCGTCGCCAAATCGGGTCCATGCGCGGTAACCATGCCCGCAAGATGGGTGACGTCGCTTGCTCGGCGGTGAGGCCGCGATTCCATTGCAAATAGTGGTACATGAACGCCGAAACGCGCATGTTTGCGCCGCAATGGACAAAAATTCCGTCGTGGCCCAAAGAGTTCATCAGTTTGATGAACAGGCTCAAATGTTCGGCCTCCGGGGCGTCGAACGGCACTGGGATGTGGAAATAATTGAGGCCGTGAGCAGTCACTAGGCTGCCCTCATGCGGGATTGCGTAGTGCGCATCCGGCATAGACAAGTTGATAACACTGTGAAACCCGGCGAGCGCTACGTCGGCAAACTGTTCGGCCGACGGCTGCCCGGCGGTGCCGACTGGGCCGGCGAACTCAAAGTAATTGACTATTTCCTCGATCATCGGACTCCAGGTATAGGCCGCTTTCTGAACCGTTGCAAACGCGGTACCGTTATTCCCAAGGCGAAGGGTACCCCACCCTACCTTTAGGGGCTCTCCCTTCCATGTCCGACCTTCAACTACAAGTCCGGCGCGACCGCCGCCGCTGGAACCAGGCTCTAGCCATGAGCTTGGCTGGCACCGGGTGCGGAATTGGGCTATTGATCGGCGGCTGTGCGGTGGTTTTGGGTCGAGTTTATGGATATCAATGGGACGCCCCCGCGCTGCTGCTTGGCGTCGGCGTCGGCTTGATTTGGGCAATTCGGAAGTTTGCTCAGCGCCAGGTCAACGACGAGCAAATTGCGACCTTGCTCGACCTGCGCGCCGGCGGTGCTGGACTGCTGCTGTTTGAGCTAGAAAGACTTAAAAACCCTTCTACCGCAGATATCGCCCGGCTCAGCTCGCATCGGATGGAAGTCCAGACTCAGCCGCGACCGGACATCCGCCGAATATTGCGCACTCTACTGCCTGGCCTGCTGTTTTTCGCCGCCACCTTATTCCTACCCGTGCGCGTTCCCGCCGCAGTGAGCAACGACCCCATTTCGCAGCGGCGCATCGAGGAGTTGCAGCAGTTGGCCGAGGCGTTGGACGAAACTTTGGTGCTAGACGAGCAACTACGCGAAGAAATCCAACAGAATCTGGAAGCACTCACCTCCGAATCCAATCCCGATCAGCCCGAAGGCGAGGCGCTACGCGAAGCCTTGGACCAATTGGAATCGCGGATGGAATCGGTTGCCGCCGAAGAAGCACAGCAGCTGGAAGATCAGCTCCGCCAAAGTGCCGATGCCGCGCGCGACGCCGCCGCTGAAGACCCGATGCAGCGCGAAAACGCGTTGGATATGCTGGGTGAGCTCGCCGAAAAAATGAAGGAAGATGGTGCGCTGCCCGAAATGCCGTTGAACGCTGAATTCCTGGAGCAACTGGCCAAAAACGGCTTGTCGGAGGAGTTTCTAGAGCAACTCAAAAAGCTGGCTGAATCGGGCATGTTGGATCAGCTCGGCGAACTTGCACGCGGCATGAAGCTAGACCCCGAGTTGGCCAAAAAGCTGGCCGAAATGCTGTCCGGGCAGCTTTCGCAAGCGGCGCTAGAAAAGTTGGCGGAATTGGCGAAACAAGGCTTGTTGAAAAACATGCAAAGAATGGAAGGCATGGAAGCTGGCACCCATTCCATGAGCGAGTTGGCGGAAATGTTGGCGCTAGAAATGGGCCAAAGTGCAATGTCCGTACCTGGAAAAGGTAGTGGCACCACCGCCCAGGCCGGCACTGGCGCTGGCATTACCCGTGGCCCAGGATCAGTACCTCTGACTTGGGGAGACGAAACGCCCGACCTTCGCGATCAAATGAAATGGACGTCGATGGCGGCGCCCGATTCGCCCGAAGAGGCGATGGAAATCATCCGCATGACGTCGACTGCGCCGACGGTTGATGCCAAAGCCGAGGGCGTCGGCGCGGCGGATGTGGTGACCAGTACGCCCGGCGAAACCGTTTGGAAACGGCGCATGAATCCGGACCATCGACAAGCGGTGAAACGCTTCTTCAAGCCAAAGGATTAAGTAAACTTTGGCACTTTTAGGCAATCAACATGGATCAGCAATACTCTTATCTCAATGACAGCGAAGTCCAAAGCTGTCAGCAACTCGGCCAGCGGCTGATGGACGGCTTGAATGCGGTCATCCTTGGGCAAGAGGACCTGGTGCGCTCGGTGGTTACGGCTTCGCTGGCGGGCGGTCACGTATTGTTGGAAGGTTTGCCTGGTTTGGGCAAAACTGAGTTGGTGAAAGGCTTGGCCAGATTGCTTAGCTTGCAATTCCAACGCGTTCAATTCACGCCTGACCTGCTGCCTGGCGACATCACCGGCGGCCACGTGCTGCAAGAAACAGCGACTGGAAAGGATTTTGTATTTCGCCCCGGACCCGTGTTTTGCAATTTGCTTCTGGCCGATGAAATCAACCGCGCCTCGCCTAAAACCCAATCGGCGCTGCTGGAAGCCATGGCCGAAGCGCGGGTGACCGTGCTCGGTGAAACGCGCGACTTACCCAGACCCTTTTTCGTATTGGCGACGCAAAACCCCATCGAAATGGAAGGCACCTACCCCTTACCGGAAGCGCAGCTCGACCGATTCATGTTCAAGGTCGACGTCGGCCCGGTCAGCGTTGCTGTGTTGGAAGCCATCGTCGGCAGCCGACGCCATGGCCGTCCGCCGCAACCTGAAGCAGTTGCCGATGGCGCCGAGTTCGAAAAATTTTCCAACCTCGCGGGTCGAGTGCATATTCCGAAA
The DNA here is from genome assembly GCA_014382805.1 of Planctomycetota bacterium. Taxonomy (GTDB): domain Bacteria; phylum Planctomycetota; class UBA1135; order UBA1135; family UBA1135; genus JACNIZ01. The sequence continues at coordinate 19,267 of JACNIZ010000241.1, read as the reverse complement.
GCGGTGCTTTCATATATCGCGCGCTTGTGTGAAGCCACCCACCCCGCGGCCGAAGCGGCGCCAAAAATGGTGCGCGAATACGTGCGCTACGGTGCATCTCCTCGCGCCGCCATTTCTATAGCCGAATCGGCGCGAGTAGATGCTCTTATCGATGGTAAACCAACCGTCGGCTTTGACAATGTCAACCGAGTGGTTTCGCCCGCTTTGATTCACCGCATCGTGATGGATTACCGCGCGCGTTTGGATGGCGTCGGCGCGGGCATGGTGGTGGCTGATCTACTCACTAACGTCAAACCGCTCAAAGATCCTTTGCCCGAAGAAGTCATCGATGGCTAAGTTTTTTCTAGTTTGGCTCTTTTTTGTCGGCACCATAGCCGAAGCGGCCGCGCAAGGCAGCTATACAGAAACGAGCAGTGACGGAATTAGCGTACGCACTTCGTGCATTATGCCGAAAGCGTTATTGCGCGGCTATGTGCCGGTGGAAATGGAATTCACCAATACCAACGCGTCGGGTGTTGCTCTCGACCTCGAATTGGGAAATTTACAGACTTATGACGACCGCGCCGTCACCACTGGGTCGATTTATTTAGAGGCTGGAGAGACTAAGTCGATCCAGTGGATGGCCCATTTTATGGAAACCCGATATGGGCTGGACCGCATTTCCCTGCACGTTAAAACTGGCTCCAAAACTTTGGCTTGGCTGACCGTATTACAGCTGGACTCGGGTACTGCAAATAAGTCGTCATCGCCGCTGCTTGCCGCGTCGGACACACCCGAAACCTTTGCCACCGACTTGAACGGTATCGCCAGTTTAGGCAAAGCTATACGCGCCGAAGGCTGCGAACCCGGACAACTACCGACGGACTGGCGTGCTTATAGCGCTTTGCAATTCGTGGCATTGGATTTAACCAGCACTCCGCCCCAGGCTGAGCAACTTCAAGCCATTATGGACTGGGTTTCAACGGGCGGAAATTTGATTTTGATCGGCAGCAATCTACAAGCGCGTCAGTTATTGGCCAGTCAAGAAAGCTATCTAACGGATAGGAAGTTGATTTCAGGTCACGCTGGCGATGAAGCCAGCCGATTGGTCTATCGCCATCACTTTGGTCGCATTGTGACAGCCAACGAAGGCGGTATTGCGAAAAACAAGCTGCACCATTATTTCGATAGCTCCGGTTGGAATGCCGCCAATGGCATCAACATAAATATAGCCCCACCTGCAGGCACCTTCCCGCTTAGGGTAGTCGCACAGAATATGCAAATCCCTGGATTGCGTACTGCACCGGTAGCTGTGTTGCTGGGCATATTGCTGATTTTTGCGCTCATTGTCGGGCCTATGCAATTGCGTCGGCAAAAGCGAAAGAAGTCTTCGCCGTTTCGCTTTTTAGTGGTTACGCCGTTGTTGGGTTTTGGTTTTTCGGCGGTAATCTTGAGTTTTAATTTGCTAGTCCAGGGCATAGATGTGCAAGAAGCTTGGAGCAGTGTGACTTGGTTGGATCAGCAAAGCCATCAAGCAACCACGTTGAGCAAGCGCGTCACTTTTTCAGGTTCCATTTTCCGCAACAACCTGCAGTATTCTTCGCGCACTTTGGCCGCACCATGGCCGGAAAGTAATAGTACTGAAACCAAGAAGACTTTTACCATGAATATGGATGCGGGCGGCACGCTGGAAGGCCACTATCTACCGGTGCGACTGCCGACCGAGCAAGCGATTTCCAGCGTCGCCAACGCGCGCGGTCGGCTAGAAATCGAAATTGAAAATGGCTCTTACTTTGCCGTCAACGGTTTTGACTTCAGCCTGACCGAATTTTATTACCTCAACGAAAACGGTGCTTGGCTAACGCTGGTTAATACCGAGGACTTTATACCTGGTGAGCGTCGCGCGCTGCAGTCGACGGATGCGATTCCGGATATCAAATTCCCGGTTCAGCCAAATGTGGAATTCCACATTGAAAAAGATGAGGAAAGCCCGAGCTATTTAAGCCATTTACCAATTTGGGGACCGCCGCGCCGGAGCTACATCGCGATGATTCCGACGTCTCCGTTTGTGGAAGATGGCGGTATCGATCGTCGGGTGCTTGAGCAGCACAACTTGTTAATTGGCACCTTGGCGGAGGCTTCGAAATGACCGCCCTGCTCGAAGTCAAAAACCTAAGCAAGTCCTTCGGCGATTTGAAAGCCGTGGCCGACTTGTCGTTCCAGGTAAACGCCGGTGAAATCTGGGGCTTCATCGGTCCCAACGGTGCTGGCAAAACCACCACGATGCGGATTTGCTCCACCCTGGATTTACCCGATCATGGCGACGTCCTGCTCGAGGGTGAATCGATTATTGAACACCCAAGTCACGCTCATAGTCGGATTGGTTTTATGCCCGACGCGATTGGTGTTTATGCCGACACCACGATTGAAGAGTACTTGGATTTTTTCGCCCGCGCCGCCAAATTGCGCGGACCGGAACGCAGCGCGCGCATTCGCTCGGTGATGGAGTTCACCGAGCTCACCAATTTGCGTGACCGAATGATGGGCAGCCTGTCCAAAGGTATGAGCCAACGCCTTTGTTTGGCTAAAACGCTGCTTCACAACCCCGATCTACTCATTTTGGATGAACCCGCCAGCGGCTTGGATCCGCGCGCGCGGGTTGAATTCCGTGAGTTGATCCGAGCGCTTGCCGACCAAGGCAAAGGAGTGCTCATCTCCAGCCACATCCTTTCCGAGCTTTCAGAAACTTGCGACGGCGTGGTGGTGCTAGAACGCGGTCGCTTAGTGCGCGAAGGTTTGGTTTCAAGCCTAAGCACCGACCTATCCGAACATCAACTCTTATTCATCCGCTCACTCAAAGGCGAAGAGGCTTTGCAAATGGCGTTGGCCGAATCACCGGGCGTCGTCAAAACGCGGCCTGAGGCTGACGGCTTCATGGTCGAATTTGACGGCAGCGACGAAGACATCAGCAGGCTATTGACGTTCTTAGTAAGCAAAGACCTGCAATTGGTCGAGTTTCACTGGCACCAAGTTGATTTGGAAGAAATGTTCTTGTCGTTTACGGATGGAGCCCTGCAATGAAAATGCTCGCCAAATTCGGGGACCGATTAAATCCAATATTGGTCAAAGAAGTGCGCCAAGCGGTGCGCGGCAAGTTTTTCCGCTTCAGCTTCTTGTGCATGTTGGGCATGGCTTTCATAGTCGCCACCTTGTTACTTACCACACAAAATGCGCGATCCGAAGACTTGGTCAATGATTCGGGCACCATTTTTTACTTAGGCATGAGCATCGTATTGGCGGCAGCGGGAATGGTTTTGGTGCCGTTGCAAGCCAACCGCAGCATGGCGTCCGAGCGCGACGACAATACCTTCGACGCCTTGTTAATTAGCGGATTGCGGCCAGCGCAGATCATCCAAGGCAAATGGCTGGCTGCGGGCATGCTTATGCTGCTTTTCGTCAGCACGCTGGCCCCTTTTCTAGTTGTCGGGCATACCTTATTCGGCTTGGATTTGTTGGTTAGTTTGATGTTGGTGGTTTTCACCATCGCGTTTTCTATGACCTTGAGCTTGGTGGCAATTTTTCTTGCTTGCAGCTTTAAAAATCGTGCATTGCAGTCTTTGGCATTGGCCTTCCTCGCCTTGGTTTGCGTAGGAATGGTGGCTTGGTGGTCCGGCGGAATGATGGTTGTTTTATTCCAACCGTTTGTTTCCATAAACTCAGGCGATTTGCTGGTTACAGCTGCGACCGTATTTATTGGCCTTAACTTGCTGCATCTATGGGGCTACGGCCTGGCAATTGAGACCATCACTCACCGCGAAGAAAATGGTTTACTGCGAGTGCGTGTGGCATGCCTGTTGGCCAGTATCTATGGCACCGGCTTGGTCATTTTGTTCTGGCACCTATGGCGCGACCCGGACGTCGTCACCATTGGCACGGTGGTGAACTATGCCCTTTGCACTGGGCTAAATATTCCCACGTTAACGGAAAGCGATCACCTTGGAGTGCGCTGCCGCAATCAAATCACCCAAGGCAAATGGCGACGTTTTGGCTCATGGCTATTCCTTCCCGGTGGAACTACCGGCAGTGCGCTTTATCTAATGCAGATGGCAATCCTGTCCTTGCCTTTGCTGATTCCTGGCAATTCATGGCTAGGTATGTTCGGCCACTCCACAAATAGTATTTCAAGCAATGGACTTTATGCAGCGATTTCCGCCCTAGTAGTATTCGTGCCTATTGCACTGTTCCCAAGCATGATCGCTTCACGCGCGAGCACCGGCTTCGTCTTGCGCAGCGTTATGCGAGCGACCATTCCGGCAACGATTCCAATTTTGGCATTGCTTACTGGAGTCTTCGGATTGATATTTGGACTACACAGCATGGCGAATTTCGAAAGCGGGCTGAATCCTATTTACGTTATAGGACGTAACTACAACCGTGTGAGAGAAGCAGGAGGCCTAATCGGTTGGGGGTTCCTCGCCGCCCTGGCATTGTTTGCTCAATTTGTTTTCATAGCGGGGTATCGATCTAGGCTCAAAAAATTGCGCCGTCAGCAACTCTCAGGCGCCGCCCCAGTTTCTGCACCCGTTCCCCCGGCTGTTCCCACCCCAGAGCCCACTGACCTGGATTGAGTGCGGCCGATAATCCATTCGAACTAGGCAGCGCTTTCACGCTGCTGGCACACGCCCGACCTGAGGCGGGTCCGGCGGGTCAGCGTTTTGGCAAGGGCACCGGTTCGTCGTTGGAGTTTCAGGAGTTTCGCGATTACCAGGCGGGCGATGACTTGCGCCACGTCGATTGGCGCGCGTATGCCCGCACCGAAACTCTGACTACGCGGCTGTATCGCGAGGAGGTCGCGGCGACGATTGAACTGATTTTAGACGGCAGTAAATCGATGGCGTTGACGTCGGCGAAGGCCAATACGAGTCGTGGCTTGGCTAGTTTTTTGGCTGGTGCGGCTAGTGGGGATTCGCTGTTTAAGGCATTGCTTGCCAGCGATCCTCCAGTACCTTTGCCTTTGGATGCACTGCGCAATGCCAGCGCCGATCACCTGCCATTGATTTCGACGTCGCCGTTGGATCAACTGCCGTTGGGTGGATTGCTCCGAGCTGGATCCGTGCGTGTGCTCATCAGCGATTTTTTATACCCGCACGACGCGCGTAGTTTGGTGCAAAAACTGGCAGCACGCTGCAGCACTTTCATTGTTCTGCAAGTGCTCGACGCCGACGAGTGGCAGCCGCCACAACGCGGTTCTTTGCACTTGAATGACGTCGAAAATGGCGCGTGGCGCGATATCGCGTTCGACGATCGCGCCGCCGAGTTGTACCAAAAACGGTTGCGTCGGCTATGCGATACCTTGCAAGCTGAGGTGCGTCGCGGTGGAGGTGCTTATGTGCGTTTGATCGCGCGCGAGGACATCGTTGATGTGGTTTACGAAGACTTGATCCCGACTGGGTTGGTGGAGCCGCGATGAGTTGGTTTACGAATCCTTTGGGGTTGTTTGCCTTCGCTGCGATTCCGGCGGTGGTGGCCTTGCACCTTTATCGACAGCGGCATTTGCAGGTGCCGGTCAGCTCGCTTTTTTTATGGCTTAGCCCAGAAGCGCGCGAGTCGTCGGGTCGCACGCGTCAGCCGTTGCGCCGCACGCCGTCGTTTTGGATGGAGTTGTTTGCCGCCTTGCTGATTGCGCTGTTCATTTCCGGTTTCGACCCGCTGTCGAACAACGACGCCAAACATTTGATCGTGGTTTTGGACGACTCCGCATCGATGAGCGCGGCCACGGTTAAGGCAGAATTGAATAAACGATTCGAAGAGGAGTTAGACGAACAAGGACGTCGGACTCGGGTCACTTTGATCCGCAGCGGAGTGCGGCCAAGCTTGTTATGCGGACCTGGTGCGTTGATCCCTGAGGCGCGCGAGGCCATGCAAAACTGGCAACCGACGTCGCCCGGACATGATCCACGACCGGCGATCAGTTTGGCGCGAGAACTGGCGTTGGGCGGTGAGATTTGGTTCATGACCGACCACGCTTTGGCTGCCGAATCAACCTTAGGCGACGAGGTGCGCGTGCTCGGGTTCGGCACTCAACAAGCAAACATGGCGCTGATCGAAGCGCGTCGCACCAATGCTGATATTGTTCATTGCACGGCACGGCTTTATGACGTGGCTGCATTGACTAGCGCTACCCCACAAAGCAACAAGCTGCAAATTTTTGTTGGCGAAGAACTGCTGCTGGAACGCGAATTCGAAGCCGCGCCGAATAAGGACGTGCACTTTGAATTCCCGCTGCCGGATGGCACGCCTGCGGTGCGCTTGCAACTCCAGCCCGACGCGGTGGCCGTCGACAATAGCGCCACGCTTTATCCCAACCCCGACCGCACCGTTTATTTGGGCTATCAGTTGGACGTCGGTGTGCAAGAAGCAATGCGCCTACAGGATTTTGCCGACGCCTTGCCTGAGGTGAAAATCACTCGGCAGTTGCAAGCTGCGCATTTGGTTTTTGGCCACGATGCGGCGCCAGCACCAGCTTGGTCAGTGGTAGTGCCGCATCCTGCCACCGCTTCCGCCGACGCCGAAGCATTTATTCATGGCTTCTTGCCTGAAAAGCGCCATGCTTTGCTACGCGGCTTGACCTTTGAAGGAATTTTATGGAGCCGCTCCAAAACATTTGCGCCCAAAGGTCTGCCCTTGCTTTCTATAGGCGACTTGGCGTTAATTAGCGAAACTGCTGTGGGCAATGCGGTGATTTACATGATCAATTTGCTGCCGCTGCGCTCGACTTTGGTGCAGTCGCCGGATTGGCCGATTTTGGTTTCTAATTTGGTCGAAATGCGGCGCGCTGCTTTGCAAGGTCCGCAAGAAGTGAATTTGGTTGCCGGGCAGGCGTTTGAATACCGCCATCAGGGTAGGGCTCAATTTGAATTGCACGGCGTCGGCGCGAAAAAGAGTTTGAAAACGGATGGCAATTTGCGATTAGACGATTTGGCGCCGCACCCTGCATACGTTTTGAGTTTGCAGGAGAAGCCGCTGGTGCGGTTTGCGGTGAATTTTATTGATCCGGCGGAGTCCGATTTGAGTACTGCCGAAACTTTCGAGCAGCCCCCCCTTTTGGGGGAGACGGTTTTAGCGCAGCAAGGTTACGCAGAATCTCCCATGGGCCGCATTTTGCTGCTGCTTTTCGTCGGTCTATTGATCGCCAACTGGCTTTACTTGGGCAAGCGGAGGTCTGCATGAGCTGCCTCCGCAATTACCGCTGGGGGTGCAGATGAACCTGCTTTACCCTGAGCTACTTTTGCTGGCATTCCCGCTGGCGATTGCCCTTTGGAAGAGCAGCCCCGGCTGGAGCACGCGATTGCTGTTGCGCGCCCTGATTGCCGTTTCGCTTTTGATCGCGCTTGCTGGCCCGCATGGTGGAGGCTCCGTCAGTGGCCGCGATTTGGTTCTGGTGATCGATCGCTCGCGTTCCATGCCCGGCGGCAGCCAAGCCACGGTCGCTGAAGTCATGAAATTGGCCGGCGAGCAAATGAAATCTGGCGATCGCATTTCAGTGCTGACCTTCGCCGCCGATCACGCCATCGAACAAGCGCCAAGCAACTCGGCCAGCCTGGACGGTTATTCCACAACCCTCGATGCCGATGGCTCCAATTTGACATCGGCGCTGGAACAGGCACTTGCGCTCATTCCGGAGAACCGCCCCGGCTCCATCCTGCTTTTTTCCGACGGCGAATTCCACGGCACCCCACCCGACGCCGTCGCCCGACGCGCAGCGATGCGTGACATTCATATCGACGTGCGCAGCGCTCGGATCAGCAGTAACGTCGACGTTGCAGTGGAGAGTATGGACCTGCCAAGTAGCGTGGAAGTTGGCGAGCCATTTCAGTTTGCGGCCTACGTGCGATCGGATCGTGAAACTACTGCGCAATACACTTTACTGCGTGGTGAAACGGTCATTGGCCGCGGCAGTCAAGAGTTGCGTTCGGGGTTGAACCAACTGCTATTTCGCGATCTGGGTCAAAGCGCCGGACTGGCGAAGTACCGCTTGAAATTAGAGTTGGATGGCGATCGAGTGCTGGCGAATAACGTCGGCTTGGGCGTGATGCGGGTGGAAGGCAACCGCCCCATTTTGCTGATCAATCAAGATGGCGCGATGGGTCGGTTGGCGGCGGCGTTGCTAGGCGCGGGCATGAAAGTGCAGGTGGTGACGCCTGAGCAGTTGCCTAAACATGATGCCTCGTGGTTAGAAAACTTCCGCAGCATTGTGCTCGAAAACTTGCCGGCGACGGCACTGGGCAGCATGTTGCCGGCTATTGCTAGCCAAGTCCGCGACCTTGGAACTGGCTTGCTGATTACCGGCGGTCAAGCTAGTTTTGGCGTCGGTGGTTATTACCGGTCGAGTTTGGATCCGCTGCTGCCGGTAACGATGGAGATGCGCGTCGAGCATCGCAAAGCCGGTTTGGCGTTGGCGTTTGTGCTCGACCGTTCTGGTTCTATGGGAGCGTCGGTGGCTGGCGGCTTGACCAAAATGGACTTGGCCAATGCCGGCACGATGGAGGCCATTCAGTTGCTGGGTCCAATGGATGAAGTCACCGTGATCGCGGTGGATTCCGAACCCCACATGATTGTTCCGCTTACTCCGGTGAATGATCCGGAGACGTTTACGAGTCGGGTGTCAGGCATTCAATCGGGTGGCGGTGGAATTTACACCTATACCGGCCTGAGCGCAGCAGCCATCGAACTAAGCAAGACTGCGCGCTCCAATCGCCACATCGTCTTATTCGCCGACGCCGCCGACGCCGAAGAGCCTGGCCGCTACGTCGAATTGCTAAATGATCTCACCACCAAATACAACACCACAGTTTCGGTTGTTGCGTTGGGCGATCCCAGCAACTCAGACGCCGTATTTCTTCAAGACGTGGCGCGGCGTGGCGGCGGCCAGATTTTCTTCTCGCAAGATCCGGCTGAACTACCGCGCCTGTTTGCTCAGGACACTTTGTTGGCAGCGCGGTCTTCCTTCATCGACCTGGCGACGACCACCGAATCCACGCCCGGCCTTTTCGCCATTTCAAATTTAGCCGCCGGTGCCTGGCAAACTCTGCCTGGTTATAACTTGTGCTATTTACGTCCAGGTGCCTCACAAGGGGCACGCACCACCGACGAATACGGTGCTCCAGTCATTGCCACCATGCAAGCTGGACTGGGTCGGACCGCCGCGTTCACTGGCCAAGTCAGCGGTAAGTTTCAAGTCGATGCCGCGGCATGGCCGGAAGTTGCCAACTTACTGGTGACGGTTAGCCGTTGGATTTCGGCGCAATCTGCGCCCCAACAATTTTTCACCGGTGTGCAGCGTGAAGGGCGCGAAGCGGTGATCTCCGTTGACGTGGATCGCGAAAACTCTGCTCAAGCCGTCGGCGCATTGACGGCGCGCATGGTCGCACCCGACGGCTCCAGTACGCTCATCGATTTAGTACCAGTTTCCGCCGACCGCTTTGAAGCGCGGGTACCCATCGGCATGGAAGGTGTTTATCGATTCGCTGCCGCCACCGAAGTAGGGGAAATCTTAAAGATGGACCCACTCGCTATCCCCTACTCACCCGAATTTGAACCGCGCATGCAACGCGACGGCGGCGATCTGGTTTTAGGTCGGGTAGCGCGTTTGTCGGGTGGCCGCATGAATCCTGCAACGACCGAATTATTGCGCGGATCACGCAAAGCCAAAGCAGTGAAACCCCTGGCAGTGTGGTTCGCCATGGCCGGATTGTTGCTGATGCTGATGGAAATTTCTTGGCGACGTTTATTTGAAGGAAGCGTTGCGTTGCGCGCAAAAACTGTTTCCAAGGCGGCCCTTGAAACCAACGCCAAGGACGTAACTGCAGCGAGGGCGAGGGCGATGCCGAAAAGCAAGGCCGCGGCTAAAGAGGCAGCCCCAGCTACCGCACCGACCCCGGCAAACAAACAACCCGAAGCAGCAGCCGACCTGGACGACGCGCTCAGTGGGGCAAAACGGCGCGCATCCCGCCGGACCAAGGGTTAGACTGGTGGTTTAGCGCCACCATATGGACGATCCTCCCCGCCAGACTGAAAGTCAGCATAGTGATGCACTTTCGTTCCTGTCCTTTGAACAGGACGCGGTTGGATTGCCCAGCGTAGGCGCGGACATTGGCGAATACATCTTGCTCAGTGTGCTTGGTCGCGGCGCCACAGGCGTGGTTTATGAAGCACAGCAAAAAAGCTTAGGCCGACGCGTAGCGTTGAAACTGATCCCGTTGGTGGCGGCCGATCGCACTGCCGAAGGCAAGGCGCGCTTGGAACGCGAAGGCCGCTTGCTGGCATCGTTGCAGCACCCCAACATCATTGAGGTTTTTGATACCGGTTTGACTCCTGATTATCGCTGGCTGGCGATGTCCTTGATCAAGGGCTACAACCTCGGTGAAATTTTAGCTGGCCGCGCCGACGCATTGCCGTCGCCAACTTCGGCGGATTGGTTGGCTTTTATTTTGCCGGTACTGCGCCAACTCAGCTCAGCGCTGGCTTCGGCGCATGCGCAGGGTATCGTGCACCGTGACATCAAACCCAGCAACATTTTGCTGGATGAAGATGGCACGCCGCACCTAGTTGATTTTGGACTAGCTGACCGCGACCACATGATTCGCCAAGCTGGCGCAACTGGTTTCATTGGCACGCCGCTTTACGCCTCGCCCGAACAAGCGCGCGGGCTAGCCCTCACTTCCGCTTCCGACGTTTTTTCGCTTGGCACCGTAGCCTTCGAAGCTCTCAACGGCAGCCCCCCATTCAAAGGCGAAAATCAGCGCGAACTCCTGCGCAATATTCAATTCGCCGACCCAGTTTGGAAAAACCCGCGCAACATCCCAACCGACGTTCGCGCAGTGATAGAGAAGTGTTTAGAAAAACGAATTCCCGACGGCTACAGCAGCGCCATAGAAGTCGAAGAAGAGTTCGCGCGCTTCCTGCGCTTCGAACCGGTGCAGGCAATCCCGCGCGGTCGCTTGTCGCGATGGTGGCAACGAACTTCCCGCAATCCGCGCCGCGCCGCCATTACTGGGTCCATCGCAGTGTTAGCCCTTGCCGCGTTGGGGACCGGCTTGATCGCCAAGGTGCAAGGCAGCCAGCTGGAAGAAATCCGCGTCCAAGTGGAATACAAAGAAACCGCCGAGCTGTGGCATCGTGGCCTAATGGAAGCTTTTCGGGAGCGCTTAAAAGATTTGCCGCGGGGTGATCGTTTACGTTTGGAAGGTGACGCATTTCTGCTCGAAGCCGAGCATGAGCTGGCCATGGCAAACTATCAAAGCGTCAAATTGAAACCTGATTCACTGGCCGACCAAGTGTCCGTCATCCTGGCGAGCAATCCACGCGACCTTGCATTGTTGCCGGATCTTGCGCCGCAATTAGAAGCCAAGACGCCACGAGACTGGCTGTTGCTTTGCATGTATTTCAATCAATCCGGACAGTATGAAGAAACGATTCAGGCGGTGCGGACGGCTAGCGTGTATTACCCAACTAGCTATCCATTGCGATTTGTCGAAGGTTTTGCCGCGCGTGGATTGGGCCAAACCGATCAAGCGATTAAGTCTTTGCAGGGTTCGTTGGATTTGTACGCGCAAAGCGTGCAATCCTTGCGGCAGTTGGCACGGGTGCTCAAGAGCGCGGACCGATTCAACGACTGTGAAGTGGCCTTGCTGCAATGTTTGGAATTAGAACCAGAAAGCGCATTAGTTTGGGCGGATTTGGCCAATTTGATGATGGTTTCCAAACGCTTCGACGAGGCTGAACTCCCATTGCAAAAGGCGGCTGAAATTGACCAAGGATTGCTTCATCCTTGGGTCACCAGCGTGCGCGCTCAGGATTTATTGCGCCGCAAAAAATACCAAGAAGCCGAAAAATTATTACTGCAAGGCTTGGAAGTACGGCCCTCCGCTTGGCACCTCTTGAATCGTTTGGGTTGGCTGCGATTGAAGCAAAAAGAGTGGCAGCAAGCAATTCTGATTTCGGAGGAACTCATTAACCAACCATTTGCTGGTTGGCAATCCCGCGGCTACTTCATGCGCGGCCAGGCGCTGTTTGGCTTGGAACGGTACGACGAGTGTATTCCAGCGTTTATCGAGTGCTCAAAATTGCGTCCTGATATGGATACTTGGACTTGGTTCTCGGCGCGATCAGTGCTACAAGCTGGCAAGTACGACGTTTTAGCCTCTTTCCTTGATGTCGTGCTTGAAACTGATCCAAAGCAATTTCAAGCTTTATTGTTTTCAGTGCAGCTACGCTTGCTGCGTAAGGCCGATGGTGATTTGGGACAAGCCTATGACATGGCCATACGTGCGGTCGGTTTACAGCCTCAATCCGCGGAAGCCCACCATTGGCTGGCCTTTACGCTAACCGAGCAGGGCCATCCGGAGTTAGCCTTGAAACACCTTAAAGTCGTGCTGAATTCACAACCTGATCACAGTGCTGGTTTGGCTTTAGAAGAGCGTTGTATGGATTTGTTGGCGCAATAGCGCAATGCTTTTTTCGTTGGCTTGGATTTATGCCGTGAATACGTATTCGCGACCCTCACGCCATTGAGTAGGCAACGACATTGGTGGCGGCGTTTTTGAAATAATCGTGCGGGTGGAATACAGGTGCACGGTGAATGAGTTGGCCGATGCGGCCCGGATGCAGTTCAATAACTGCGGCCATGTTTTTGCCGAGCGCGCGCAAGTTGCCAGCCAATTCGCTGCCGGTATCGCCAAAACCCCATTGCACATTTTGCTTGTGTGCAATTAGAAAAGGGTGGGCAAGGAAATACGCACGACAACGGGCAATCGTCGCCAAACTAAATGCTGGGTGAGAACGCGACGTCGAATTCTCGTGCCAGCGCCAGCTCAATAATGGCGTTGCGACTTGCCCAAATCGAGCACCTTCCATTGCCAAACGCAGAAACAAATCGTAGTCCTCGGGCCAATCGTCATTTCGATAAACCGTTGCTTGAATATGCTTGTCGCTGTTTGTGCATGCAATCATCGGCGTCAAAAGTGGCAATCCAATCGGCGTGGCATTGGGTTAGACCGAAGTTGCGTGTATCGACTAATGATTGCAGGCAGTCGCTCATTGATTGCCGTTGCACACTACGCAACGCCGACGCGATGGTTGCGGCTGCATTTTTTGCCGCCATTTATACTGATACCTTAAGCCGCATGCGGCGCTCCGATCCAGGCGAAAAAATCAGCCGCCATACTGCGCCACCATCCAACAAAAACTACCGCTGAGTTTGCAGTGTTGCAAAATTTCGAAGCCCGCCTCATTCATGCCGTCGCAAAGCTGCTGAAAATTGAAACGGTTTTGACGTGGATGTTTCATCAGAATTCGGCTCAGCGGATTATTAAGGAAAAAGCTCAAAGTCTCCAGCAAGTACAGCTTAGCCCCCGGCTTCATAACGCGCGCCAATTCATTCAAACTGCATTGCCAGTCGGGAATGTGGTGCAATACGTTGAAGTCAAAAACGGCGTCGTAAAAATGCGCGGGCGTCGGTAGCTGGTTGGCGCACCCCTGCCATAAATGCACTTTGCTGGTGCCGTTCAAGCGCTTCTGCGCACGTTGCAACTGGCGGCGGTCTAGATCAAATCCATGCAACTCATCGACGCCAAAATCCTGCATCAAAATCTGCGCACCCAAACCCTGGCCGCAGCCGATTTCCAGCACCCGGCCGCGCGCCTTACCCCCCATTTTCAGCAGCGGCCGAGCCTCCAGCCAGCGCTGTAAAAAAGGACGGAGCGGCTGATTCACAACCAGCCGCTCGAAGGTATTGAGTATCACTAGTAAGGACCCATGCGCACCGCACACGGAATCGACACGTCCACGATGGAACCAGCGCCATCGAAAATTGCCGACTGGAATGCGATCGGCATTCCAACCAGCAGCGACGGCAAGGTCACCGAGAAATTGGCGTTGCCAGAACCATTCAAAGTACCGGTCATGCCCGGCGTGCCCAGCGATTGTTGCATCAGATCCAAGCCGACGTGAATGGTCACGTTGTAAGGATTGCCCAGCACGTTTTCACCCGGCTGCAGCGAGGCCAAGGTTTTGTAATCCTTGCCACCGTGAGTGCTGGCCTTGAGGCTAAACGAAGTCGATTGACCCGGCGTCGGAGTGCTGTCGGTAGGCGACAGTACGACCACTCCACTAGCCAAGGTGCGAATGCCGCGACGGTGCAGCGCCCACTCGATGTAAGGTCTCCAAGCACCACCGTAAAGCTGTTGCTCAGCGGTCAGCAGCCAGTTGCCGCCACTCACCATTCCGGAGCTGTTGGACTGCAAACCCATAGCTTCAACAATGATGTTGTCGGCGATATCGCGACCCAAAGCCATGCGCATATCCCACAACATTGCCGACCAAATTTGACCGTCGTAGTGCGAGCCGCCGCCCAGGTCGCCAGGGTAAAACAGCTGCTCATCGACGCGGCGCAAGTAGTGCAAGCTACCGCCGGTATAAGAAACTGCATCCCATTCACCTACCAACGCGTCGTCGTAGAAACTGGCGGCGAAGTAGTCGCCATAAGCTTCAGACATGGCACTGTTCTGGCCGTTGCCAATGCCACCCTGCACGTCGTGGTGCAGCGCGTGACCGTATTCGTGCACGATAATGTCAGCATCTTCGGCATCATCCACGCCGCCGATACCGAAAGTTATTTCCCTGTTGCCGAGGTCGTACCACGAGTTGTCGCCGGAATAGCCGTTAACGTCAACCTTTTGCTGGCGGTTGTTGGCATTCATTTGGCCGGTGGACTGCAGATAGCGCTGGAAGCCATCAATGTGGTAGTAGGTCATCACCTCTTCGAAAGCAGCGTGGTTGCGCTGGTAAACAAACTGCAAGTTGGTCTGCTTGACACGGCCGCTAGTCGGCGAGGTCGAGCAATAAGGTCCATCCAAATAACCCGTGGTGGCGACGTCGAGCAGGTCGACGGTGAAGTATTCCGAGCTGGGAACCGCACTGTTGGAATCGTTTTGATCCTGCATGCCGTGATCGCCGGAAGTTTGCACAGGGTTCGGAATGAAAACCGAACCGGTGCCAGTGGCGGCAGTGCCGTGAGAGTGAATCCGCAAGTCGCGTTGATGCAATTCCGCACCGGTTTGGGCATCGAGCAACAAATCAACGTGCCAGTCGCCATCACCTTCGACGTGGGTACGCAGCTGCCAAGCAAGCTGTCCTTGGTACCAAACCTGACGCGCGCTGATCACGTCCATGTGATCGACGGACTGAGCCAGCTGCGAATTCAGCGCTAGGTTGATCGCGGCTTCCGAATCCATGCATTGACCAGCTTGACCAGCTTGACCAGCTTGGCCTGCCTGGGCAGGAATCACACCAGCTTGGCGCTGCGGATTACCCTCCACAATCACGCTGCCGTCACGGAACATGACCACCTTGACCACTTCCCCCCATACCGGCACACCAAGGTAGGTACGCTCAAAGGTGACGCGTTCGGCGGTGCTCGACCAACCCAAGTCGCGGTCCAGGCTGACGTCGCCGGAAATGCCTTGAGAGGTCAGAAATTGCAATGCCAAATCGGTTGCGCGTTCCAGCCGCGGCAGGGTCACTTGAGAGCCTGTAAAAGCAGGAATATGGAGCTGGGCTGGCTGAATTTCAACCTGCGGCGCGGGGATTTGGCCTGCTGCCGCAGACAACATGAAGAGGACGAGGGAATGCATGATTCTAGAGTGACATGAAATAGTCGTTCGTGGTTCCAAATTCTCATTTCTATGGCACAAAAAAACGACTCGCAACCAGAAGTTGCGAGTCGCGGAGCAGGAATGCTTCCTGCGCGGTAGGCGTCGGCTTTAGTAGTTAACGTGGCCCAAGCAGCGTTCGAGGTTAGGATCGCCGTAAGCCAGTAGTGAATGCTTGGTTGCTTGGCGCGAGTAAGCCCACACGAAGAAGCCAAATGCACCCAAGGCCGTGGTGATCTCCACCAAGCTAAACGGGACTGTTTCCGCATCCATGTTCGGCATGATTAACCAGTAAATGTCTACCCAATGCACGACCAACGTGTACGCGGCCCAGAACATCAGCACCTTGGGATTACGCTTGGTCCAGCGTGACAAGAAGCCGAAGAACGGGATGACGAAGTTGGTGAAGACCAGGCCGTATGACCATGGGCTCCAGGCTTCGGTGACGCGGTGTTGAAACCAAACCGTTTCCTCGGGGATGTTGGCGTACCAGATCAACATGAACTGCGAGAACGCGATGTAAGCCCAGAACACCGTAAAGGCGGTCATGAACTTGCCGAGGTCGTGGTAGTGCTCAGTAGTGATTTGCTCGGTCATCACGTTGCGCGTGCGCAAATAATAAGCTGAGATCACCAAAAGCGCATTAATCGCCAGGAACGCGCCACCAAAGATGTAAACACCAAAGATGGTCGAGAACCAAGTAGGATCGGTCGACATGATCCAGTCGAAGGACGCAAAGCTGATGGTCAGTGCAAACAAGATGATCGACGGAGCCGACAACTTGCGCATGGTCACCGTGTGCGCTTCGGACTGATCCTGGTCTTGCTGCACCGACTTCTTCAGGAAGAAGCGCGTCACAATCCACCAAGCCAACAGGTAAAACGTCGATCTTGCCAAGAAGAAGCCGACGTTCAGGAACGGGCTCTTAAATTCGACCAGAGCGGCGTGTTCGCCATGCGGATGAATCCATGGCCACAGCAGGCCACCAAACTCTTCGACACCAGCGTGAGTGAACAATGGATAGAGCAGCGGCAACGCCATGACGGCGAGCAGCGGCACAGTATTCATTGCGAATTCACCCATTCGCCTTACCGAAACACTCCAGCGCGCGCCCGTCACGTGCTGAATCAGCACGAAGAACAAGCCGCCCAAGGTCAGCGTAAACATGAAGGAAAACGCGACTAAGTATGCCCAGTAAAAGTGGCGCATGTGGTCACCCTCGAGCATGCCGAGCAGGACCGCCAATACCATCCCTATAACTCCGACCACCAGGCCGATCCGGGAGGTCTTTGCCGCCAGGCTAGGGGCCATGACAGCTTCACGAACTACATTGGTAGGTTGCATTTTTGTTGCCTCCAATTAGTCAGCTAGGGATTTAAGGAAGGTGATCAAGTCAGCGAATTCTTGATCGGTGAGTACCGCCGGAGGCATCAGAGGCTGGAAGCCCTTAGCAAGTTTGGCGGTTGGATTCAGCAGCGAATCTTTGATGTAAGCTTCGTCCGCTGTGATGGTTGTGCCACCTTCAAGTTCGCGCTCACTGCCAAACAGCCCCTTGAAACTAGGAGCCAGCAATGGCGAGCCATCGGTGGTGTGACAAGCCATACATGCTTTAGACATGTAAACCAACTTACCAGCGGCAATTCCTGGGTCAGCATTTGGATCGACTGGACCTGTGTCGACAGTCGATTGGATCGACTGCAGGTAATGCGCGATGGCCCAGCGATCCTTCGCCGAAACCGTCTTGGCATAACCCGGCATGTTGCGCACGCCCACGCTAATGGACTCAAACAACTGCCCAATCGGCTGGATAGTCAAGTGCTCAGAGTGCAGGTCGGTAGGTTGAATCCACATCGGTGAACCCAGTTCAACCGCACGATTGTGCACAGGGCCTTTGCCGTTGGCGTCGCCACCGTGACAGGGTGCACAGCTGATTCCGTAGCGTTCCTCACCGCGAGCGAGGATTGCATCGGAGTAAGCAATGGGTGCTTCCGTTAGGTATTCGCCATCAACCTTACCGGTGTAGAAACCCGGGTCCTTACCGACCAGAGCGTCATCTTCCAGCGCGAAGGTTCCAGCAATTTGCGGACGCGCTGCCCGGCCGTCGGCGAACAAGCCGCTGACGCTTTGAGCACGGAACTTCTCTTGGAAGTCCATGTCAGGAACCAAGTGCAAACGTGGCTGTTTTTTGATCGCGCCGCGTTCGGACATGATCAAGGCCAACGGGATCAAAGCCAACATCGCAACCGTAGCCATGGTGGCTTTGATGCTAGTTGGAACCGCTGCCGGTTCGTCAGGCTCTTCGACAAACTCGACGGCGCTTGCACCACAGGATTCCAACAACGCCGACGAAGTCTTGACGTCGAAATTGGGGTCTTTGGCGCTCAGGGCGACGAAGAATCGGTCGTCGGTGGCACGCGCAAAACGTTCCATGCGAGCGAGTGGATTGAACCACTTCGGTAGGCCGTTAAAAATCCACATCGACAAGAATGCCGCGATGGATGCAAACAGCACCGTGGTTTCAAAAACCACCGGGATGCTGGCAGGCAGACTGTTCATCGGCTTGCCAGAGATGATCATCTTGTAGTCAATGCCGTTCATCCAGTACTGCATCAGCAGACCCAATGCACCACCAGTGATACCAGCGATCAACACTACCCAAGGCAGGCGCGTTTCTTTGACGCCCATCGCTGCATCCAAACCGTGCACAGGCAGCGGTGTGTAGCAGTCCCACTTGGTGTAGCCGGAGTTCTTAACCATTTCGGCCGCGGCGAGGATTTGGTCGACGCTTTCAAACTCGCCGAGTACGCCGTGAAGTTTTTCAGAGTTGCTCATCTTCATTTCCTCCTAGTGGTTATGGGGATGAGCGTGGGGTGTCTGAGCCTTGACCTCTGAAATCGCGACCTGTGGCAGGAAGCGGCAGAACAGTAGGAACAAGGTGAAGAACAATCCAAAGGAGCCGATCAGCGTGGCGAAGTCCAGCAAGGTCGGCGAGAAGTAGTTCCAGCTAGAAGGCAGGAAGTCGCGGTTCAGAGACGTCACCGTAATGACGAAGCGTTCGAACCACATGCCTATGTTGACGAAAATCGCCACGATGAACATGATCGGAATGCTGCGTCGCGCTTTTTTAAACCAGAAGATCTGCGGCGAGATTACGTTGCAGCTGACCATGATCCAGTAAGCCCAGGAGTATGGGCCGAAGGCGCGGTTGACAAAGGCGAAGGCCTCGTACTTGTTACCCGAGTACCAGGAGATGAAGAACTCCATCGCGTAGGCGTAACCGACAATCATGCCGGTCGCCATGATGACCTTGTTCATCAACTCTAGGTGTTGCAGCGTGATCAAGTTCTTCAGGCCGAACATCGCGCGCGCCGGCACAGCCAGCGTGACCACCATGGCAAAGCCTGAAAAAATTGCGCCGGCAACAAAGTACGGCGGAAAGATCGTTGTGTGCCAGCCAGGTAGCTGCGAGATGGCAAAGTCAAAAGACACCACCGAGTGCACGGAAAGGACCAGCGGCGTGGCCAATGCAGCGAGCAGCAAGTAAGCGCGCTCGTAGCGGTGCCACTGACGGTTAGCGA
>JACNIZ010000089.1 GCA_014382805.1 Planctomycetota bacterium | reverse complement strand
TTTTAGTGGCCGCACTTTGACGCCGCCAAACCCCTCGTCACGAATCAAAACCGGCCCAACCGCCCCCCCTGGACTGACGGTTTGTCCCTGCGGGGCGATTGAGGCTGGGGTAATGCTAGATTCAGTGGTCATCGTCGGATTCATTGCAGGTCTTGATGCGTAGTCTAGCCGCCCCGCCACTTGGAAACTCCTCCTAATCGGCCACCCTGAGGGAGCGATATCTGCAAAGTTGACCCCAAGATTCCTAGCGCTCAGCCCCCCACGACACTATCCTATGCGGCCCCGGTCGGGGCGTGGCGCAGTCTGGTAGCGCACCTGCTTTGGGAGCAGGGGGCCGAAGGTTCGAATCCTTTCGCCCCGACCATTTTTTTATATGGGGTTATTGTGTCGCCGCGGCCGCTTGGCATCGGCTGCTTAGCCAGCCCGCTTCGCGGTACTGATGCGCACCGACGCCAAGCGGCCGCGGCGACGGAATGATCGCATGGACTCATGGGGGTGGCGAGGGTTGCTCACTGGGGAATATGGCTTGGGTGTAGGTGACACTAGGAGCCAAAGTTGAAGGAAAGGGTTGAAGTTGATTCGGGAAATTGAATGGTTGTGGCGTCATTTGTTGGAAGGGTCATTTCTAACAGGATCCCTGCATCCGAATCGATTGATCGGATTACGACTTCTGCCATGTCGTTCGCAGTATTGACTTTAACTCTTTTGGGCAGGGAGGGCTCGATGCCGGATTTCATTAAGTGGAACAGCGCAACGCTTTCAAAAACGTTACGGAGAAGAATTTCTGGTCGTCTCCTATATGCGCTTCTACCTCAAAGCCCGCCTTACCATCTTTTCCTAGCCTAGTCTCCTGAGACCGGCATCGATCGTGATCAATTTCGACGTCTCCGCAGGCGGAGTATGCACCCCTTCCTGCCCAAATGCCAACGCACCTGCAAAAAAGGCCAGGTATCCCTTTGGGGAAAACCAATTCCGCCCACCGAAAAATTGGATTTAGCGTGGTTCCTCGAAACACCCCCCCCTAAGCTCCGACCAAAATTTTCATGGGACCAGTTTGTCCCTGCGGCCGCTTGGCCTCGGTGCGCATCAGTACCGCGCAGCGGGCTGGCTAAGCAGCCGAGGCCAAGCGGCTGCAGGGACACAATGACCACCTCTACCCCTCTGCAAAGCAATTGGCAGCTGACTGCGGCATTATGAATTTTGGGTCGGCTTACACGGTAATGGAATTCCCTGTTATGCTCGCATTCTGGCTGTTTCTGCGGAAATTCCCGCATCCCCTAAATTGGCCCTTCGAGCAATGCGACTTAAGCCCCTACTGATCCTTCTTTCACTCTTGTTGGCCATACCGGCCAGCGCCCAACGTCCCGATCGTCGCCGCGGCGGAGGCGGACCAGGCGGAGGTGAAAGTTCTACCGAAAGGAGCGACGGTCAATCGGATCGCAAAGGCGGCGTGCAGGATTACGACAAGGTGATCCTTGAGGATTTCAAATCGGACTCCGGTTTATTTATCGTCCACCGCGGCGATGACAAAGTGTTTTACGAGATCCCGCAAAGTGCTCTTGGCAAGGACATGCTTTGGGTGACCCAAATCGCTAAAACGCAAGCTGGTTTTGGTTACGGCGGAACTGGCGTCGGCAATCGCGTCGTGCGCTGGGAACTGAGTGATGAAAAAGTTCTGCTACGCGACATTAAGTATCGGATTCGAAATCAAGACCAAGACACGGTGCGCAATGCGGTTGAAGCTACGTCGCTGGCACCGATCATTCAAGTATTCCCGGTTAAGGCTTGGGGCAAAGACAAAAACGTCGTGATTGATGTGACGGGTTTGTTCATGGATGACCTGCAGGAATTTAGCGCTAAGCGCAGCGTGAATGGATCGGGTGTGGATAAAAACCGCACCTTTATTGAGGAGGTCAAATCTTTTCCGGAGAACATCGAAGCTAAGGTTTTGATGACCTACCGTTTGTCGAGCAGTTCGCCTACAGCCGGTGGGGAATCGCGTCGGCGTGGTGGCGGCGTGCGCCGTGACCCCACACAAAGCGCAGTTACGGTGCTGTTGCATCATTCCATGGTCAAGCTACCCGACAATCCAATGGCGCCACGCGAACGTGACGATCGTGTTGGGTTCTTCGGTGTTTCTTTTGAGGACTACGATGGCACCGATCATGAAGTGGAAACGGTGCGTTATATCAGCCGCTGGCGCCTGGAGAAAAAAGATCCAAGTGCCGACGTTTCTGATCCGGTCAAACCCATCGTCTTTTACGTTGGACGCGGCGTTCCGGAAAAATGGCGGCCTTGGTTGCACAAAGGAATTGAAATGTGGCAACCCGCATTTGAGGCAGCTGGTTTCAGCAATGCAATCATTGCTAAAGACGCGCCGTCGGTAAGAGAGGATTCGGATTGGGACGCTGAAGATGCGCGCTATTCCAGCATTCGCTGGCTTCCATCGACCACTGAAAACGCCATGGGTCCGCACGTTTCAGATCCGCGAACCGGTGAGATTTTGGAGTCGGACATATTGGTTTACCACAATGTGCTCAAGCTGATTCGCGACTGGTATTTCATTCAGGCTTCGCCCAATGATCCAGCGGCACAGAAACTTCCTTTGGCCGACGAAACTATCGGGCGTGCATTGGCGTACGTGATTGCTCACGAAGTTGGCCATACGCTTGGCTTCCCGCATAACATGAAGGCTTCTTCCACCTATACGGTGGAGCAATTGCGCGATGCCGAATTCACTGCTGAGTTTGGTACCGAAGCTTCGATCATGGATTATGGCCGTTTCAACTACGTCGCCCAACCCGGGGACGGCGCGACCTTGATCCCATTGATTGGCCCTTACGACAAGTTCGCGGTTGAATGGGGTTACCGTCAATACGCCGATGCCGATCAAGAAAAGCAAGGCCAAGCTGAGCTGCTCGCCAAGCAAGTGCACGACCCTATGTTGCGCTTTGGTGATCCGAATCCAGGCGAAGATCCTTCGCAACAAACCGAAGACCTCGGTGCCGATCCAATCGGTGCGACGGCGATGGGCTTGAAGAACCTGGACCGCGTGGCTGCTTACTTGGTCGACGCCTGCTGTGATGAAGGAGAAGATTACAGCTTGCTGGACAATATGTACGGACAATTGATCGGCCAGCGCAATCGCGAACTGATGCACGTCGCCAACATCGTCGGTGGCGTGAATAAGACCAATCTGCGGTTTGGTGATGCCGACCAGGTTTACTTCCCGGTCGAAGCTAAGCAACAAGCAGAAGCGGTTGCTTTCCTGAATAAGCATGCGTTCCAAACTCCCGAATCCTTGATTAACCCCGAGATTCTGCTGCGGTTGGAAGCCGGTGGCGCGCCGGACCGAATCCTCTCCAGCCAAAAGCGTTTGCTGCAGGCATTGATCAGCTCTGCGCGAGTGAAACGGATGTCGGAACAAGCTGCTCGAATTACCCCCGATCAGCATTATTCGCCGTTGACCATGTTGGGCGATTTGCGCTTGGGGATTTGGTCAGAACTGGAGGCCGATCCCTCATCAACCGACCTCTACCGACGGAATTTGCAGCGCGCTCACGTCGAAATCCTTGCCGAGCAACTTGGTGATGAATTCCCCGACACCGACTTGCCTGCATTGGCCCGCGGAGAATTAACCATCCTGCTGAATTCCCTGCAAGGTCTAAGCCGAAACCGACGGGGTGGCGATACCTCCGAGACCGATCTGCACTATGCGGACCTTGCAGCCCGCATCCAGGCGGTATTGAATCCGCTGTCGCAAAAGCGACCGGAGATTAGCGCCTCGCTTTCCCCGCGCGCGGGTAATTAACCAGCGTTTCCTTAGGGAATCTCTGACTCATTCCGAACACCAAGCCGACGAGCGAAGTACCTTAAGTGGATTCTTCGCTCGTCGGCAGCTTTGTAAGGAGTACCAGCAGGATCACGCCGACCGCCGCCAGCGCTATGCGCCCGCCCGCGTTATCCACCGCCCAGATGGAAAAGCTAAATGCAATCACGATCAAGGTGTAAGCCTTGCGCTTGGCCGACGCCGGGATCGAATGATCGCGGTCCCATTGCTCCAAATATGCACCAAAGATCGGCATCCGCTTGAGCTTGTTATGAAAATGCGGCGACGAGCGTGCGAAACAAGCTCCGGCGACCAGCAAAAACGGGGTCGTCGGCAGCACTGGCAACAAGGCGCCTAAGACGGCAAGCACGGTGAACACTGCACCGACAGCCGTGAGTAGCCAGCGCATACCGCTGGATCCTGTGCTGGGCATGTGAGGGGATGGAGAAATGGGACGGGCTTAGGCCTTGGCCATCGCCTCCCGCACACGTTCGGGTGTCATCGGCATTTGCAAAAGCCTGGCCCCCACCGCGTCATAGATGGCGTTGGCGATCATGCCGCCGACGGTGATGATGGCTGGTTCGCCGCCACCGTGGGCTTGTTCAATGCCGGTATCCACAAACACTGTTTCGATTTCTGGCACGTCGGAAAAGCGCGGCAGTATGTATGTATCGAAGTTGGTGTCATGGACTTCTCCGCCCGTGAAACGCACATCCTCGCTGAGGGCATAGCCCAGACCCATGGTGACGCAACCTTCCGCTTGCATGCGGGCACCGCGCGGGTTGACCACCAATCCCATGTCCTGGGCACAAACCACGCGTTCCACCCGGACCTTGCCGGTTTCGGGGTTCACCTTGACCTGGGCCATCAGCGCAACGTAAGTTCCCGCGTCTATGCCACAAGCAATACCCTGGCCACGATAGTCTGACTGACCGGCAGCCTTCCAGCCAAATGCATCGGCCGCACCTTGCAATACAGCACGCATGCGCTTGTCCTTCAGGTTGCGCATTCTGAATTCAAAGGGGTCCATCTTTACCGCAGCAGCCATCATGTCGATCTGCGATTCGCGGGCAAAGGTATTGGTATTGTTGGCAGGGGCCCGCCAAGCACCGGTTGCAAAGGGGTGCGGACTACTGCCACCGCGTCGACTGCTACCCAGAGAAATGGTGGAGTGATGCGGAATGTCGTAGAAGTGTTGGGCGCCACGAGTACCTGCGTGGTAGACCTTGAAATCCCACGAGCTGATGCGCCCTTCGGCGGTTACGCCGGAACGGATATTCACCACCGCAGCGGGGCGGAACGAGTCGTAGAAAAATTCTTCTGCCCGCGTCCATTCCAGATGGATCGGTACCCCCGCAATTTTGGAAAGCCGAACCGCCTCTTCTGCCTGCAGGTTACGGCTCTTGCCGCCAAATCCACCACCTACAAAGGGCGCAATGACTCGTACTTTAGAGACATCTAATTCTAGTATTCGGGCGACGGAACTTCTTACTCCGAATGGGTTCTGGGTCGAAGCCCAAACCGTCGCCGAATCGCTTTTTACCGACGCAACCGCGGTGTGAGTTTCCATCGGCGCGTGAGCTACGTAGCCATCTTTGAAGGAGGCCTCAACTAAATGCTCAGCGGCTTTTTCGCCTACAGCCAAATCTCCACCATTGTCCAGCTTGCGCTCGCTTGGGGCATTGGCAAGCAATGCATCAAAAATGGTTTCGTGATTCACGCTGGCGTCGGGTGTTTCGTATTCGGCGCGAATACGGCGCAACGCAGCTTCCGCTCCATCTGGCGTAGGATGCAAAACTGCTACAAAATCGCCTTCGTGAATTACCTTGGCACCCTCAATCTTTTCAGCACCACTAGTTCTGACCGATTCTAATTTAGAAGCGTGACTTGGAGGCCGCAGGATGCGGGCATAAAGCATACCGGGCAGCCGGACGTCGCCAGCGTAGATCGCCTTACCAGTGACCTTGGCATTGGCGTCTGTATGAGTAATGCTGGTGCCAACCACTTGGTGTTTGGCGGCATCTTTGATTACCGCATCGGCACCGACGACGCGTTGAATTTTTTGGCCCTTGGCCAAAGAGCCAAAAGAAAGCTTGCGATTGGGATCGCTAGCGACCATCACAAAACCATTTTCGGTTTTCAGCTTCGGCACTTTTACTCCTAATTCGCGGGCGGCCAAAGTCAGCAAGACGGCGCGGGCTTCTGCCCCGGCCTTGCGCAGCGTCGGTCCGAGGTGGCGAATGCTCATCGAACCCCAGGTGCCCATGTCATACGGGCATTGCTCGGTATCACTCAAAACCATGTGCACAGATTCCACCGCAACATCTAGTTCCTCAGCGAGTAGTTGAGCCATTGAGGTATAAATGCCCTGGCCCATTTCGACTTTGCCCAAGAAGCAAGTCACTTGCCCGTCCTCTGCAATGCGCAGGAAAGCATTGAAGTCGGCTGGATCCTGCGGGCGAATTCGATAATCCGTACTGCCTGCCTCGCTAGCGATCAGTAATTCGCCCAGCGAAACGAATACGAAAATGCCAGCGGCAAGATATTTGAGGAATTCACGCCGATCCAAAAGCGGCAACACTTCGATGTCGTTGAAATCCAATGCCAAGTAGTCTGGTTCCGATTTCATTTCACTGCCTACTTGTTTCCAGCAGCTTTTTCAATGGCCCGCAAAATTCGAACATGGGCGCCGCAACGG
>JACNIZ010000178.1 GCA_014382805.1 Planctomycetota bacterium | reverse complement strand
AGGCGAGCCCAAGCCATCATCGTTGCAAGCAGTGAGTGGGGTAGATTCGGGTCACGGAACCAGGCGCTGGATGTCCAAGATGGTGACAAAAACCACCAAACTCATGACCAAAACAAAGCCGCCAAGGTTGAACCAAATTTGCACCCGTTCACTGACCGGCTTGCCGCGGATTCCCTCGATAAGTAAGAACATCAAATGACCGCCGTCCAATGCAGGGATGGGCAATAAGTTCAATACGCCGAGGTGTATAGAAATCATGCACAAGAAAAACAGGAAGGGGACTAAGCCTACGCTTGCAATGCTGTGAGTGGTGCGCCCAATGGTAATAATGCCGCTAAGGTTTTTGGTTGAGATGCGTCCAGTGATGATGCGTTGGAAGGACAAAAACGCATCGCGCACCATGGCTTGAGCGCGGCCGACGCCGGTGCCAATTGCGGCAACGATGCTGGTCTCCTTCACCACTTCCATGCGGCTGCTCATGCCTATGCCATAATCCCAACCGGGGCTGGCTGCGAGCTGAACCTCAACGTCTACAATTTCATCGCCGCGAGTTGCCATTACCGGTAAAGGAGGAAGCGATGCTTCGCTTTGATGCGTATCCACCCAAACTTTCAAGGTGGAGCGCAGCTCGGCAAAGTTATTTGGCTTCTCTAAACCAAGGTGGCTGATGACGTCGCCGTTTTGCAGGCCAGCTTGGGCGGCAGGGCCGCCGGGGCGGACGTGGATGCGCATCACATTGGGTTCAACATCCAGCCAAACTGCTGCGGAAAAATCAGCCGCAGTGAGCGTCGGCGACAGTTCGAGAGTTTCGCCGTCGCGAACTACGGTAAGGGTTGGCAGGCGATTGCCATTGCGCAAGGTTGCCTCACGAATCACCTCCTGATCGCGAACTTCAATGTCGCCGACGTGAGTGATTCGGTCGCCCACCCGCAAACCGGTTTGATAGTCCGGATGGAGTTCGCGCACGCTTTGGTGCGTTTGGAAAATCCCTAGTTGGGGAGAGCCAGCATTGTCAATGGCCTGCGGCGTAATCGTTTGAATTTTTTCGACGCCATCGACAAGGGTAGTCACTTGGATTGGGTTGCCATGCAGCAATGCCTGGAACAGCAATGTTTGAAGGTCGCCGTTGCCGGAAGCAACGACACCATCCACGGCCAAGATTTCGCTATTTGCTTTGATCCCTGCTTTGCTTGCGACAGAATCTGGAGCCACTACCGAGGAAATCCCTTGATAAACGCCGACAGTTGGGAAACCGATCGATTCATCATATAGCGCCTGGAATTCGACTCGCCTGACTTCACCATCCGGCGACAGCAAATCAAGTTTTAGCGTTTCCTCGACATTGCTCAGGGCGATGGTGGATGCAAAGTCGCTGAACGAAAGCAGCTTTTTATCGTTCAGCGCGACCAGGCGATCGCCTGGGTGAACGCCCGCTTTCCAGGCAGTTCCGCCCGGCACCACACTGCCGGCGATCGGTGCTTGCACAGGTACGCCTATACGAAACAAGATCGGTATCAGCAGCAGGGCGAACAAAAAGTTCATCAAGATGCCACCCGAGAAAATCAGGAATCGCCAACGCGGCGATTTGCTGAAAAGTTCGTCGTCGGCACCATCGCCGAGCATGTCCTCGCCGGCCATTTTTACGTAGCCGCCGATAGGGATAGCCGCGATTCGATAATCGGTGCCATTGCGTTTGAAACCGGCGACGCGCGGTCCCATGCCAAGGGCAAATACTTCTACTCGGACACCTGCAGCTCGTGCTGCAAGGAAATGACCCAGTTCATGAATGAACAGGAGAAAGCCGATGCCGAAAATGGTCAGGAGAAGGGCCATGAACTTTTATTTTAAGATTTTGAAACCCCGGAGGCGGCTTGGATTTGCTTTTCGATGGACCTCGAAGTGAATTGTCGGGCCCATTGATCGGCGGCTTGAACTTGTGCAATGGTATTGGCTTGCAGATCAGGCATTTGCTCCAGTGCGTTTGCGCATAGGGCGTAGATGTCGAGAAAGCGGATTTGCTGCTGCAAGAAAGCCTCTACTGCAATTTCGTCTGCAGCATTGAGGACTGCCCCTGCGGCACCTCCTAGCTTGGCCGCGCGCCAGCCCAATGTAAGCGCAGGGAAGCGTTGGGTATCGGGTTCTTCGAAGGTGAGTTTTGCAAATAGCTTGGCGTCGAAGCCTGGCAGGTTGCTGCTAGGGCGGTTGGGATAGTACAGCGCGTAGTGAATCGGATAGGTCATGTCGGGCGGACCCAGTTGCGCGAGCATGGAGCCGTCGGCGAATTCAACCATGGAGTGGACCACGGACTGGCGGTGAACCAGCACTTGTACCTGCTCGGCAGGCAAAGCAAACAGGTGGCAAGCTTCGATGATTTCCAAAGCCTTATTCATCATCGTTGCCGAGTCTATGGTGATGCGCGGACCCATATCCCAGTTTGGGTGAGCCAATGCTTGTTGCGGAGTTACGTTGGCGAATTCGTCGGTTTGCAAATCTCGTAGGGCACCACCCGAGGCAGTTAAATACAAATTGCGAATTGCGTTGCCCTGTTCGCCGCGCAGGCATTGATGGATAGCAGAATGCTCCGAATCCACTGGCAGGATCGTCGAGCCAGTTTTTTCGGCTAGTTTGGTTAGGAGCTCGCCCGCCAAGACCATGGATTCCTTGTTGGCCAGCGCTAAATCTTTGCCCGCTTTCAGGACTGCTTCGGAGTAGGGCAAGCCGGCAGCACCAACCACTGCATTCAGGCAAATGTGGTATTCCCCTTGACGTAAAAATTCGAGCAGGCCTTGATTCTGTTGAGGATCGTCGGTCAAAAAAGTCCGACCGCCAGATGGCGCGGCCAAATCGATCAATTCAGACTGCCGAGTGTGGGCGGATAAAGCCACCACTTCGAGCGCGGGCGAAGTTTTGAGCAGTTCCAGGGCCTGCACACCAACCGTACCGGTGGCGCCCAGAATGACAAGACGGCGGGAGGGTTGAGTCATGCCTTGGTTCCAGGATAGGGTCGCGGTTGGGCGCGGAAAAGCGTGGCCGGTTGGCGTAGAATGCCTGCCATGGTGGAATCCATCCCTCCCGCATCCAATCAGCCCGCTGCTAGCTCTTCCGGGGCTCTGACCTATCGCGACGCCGGTGTCAATATTGATGCCGCTGAAGAAGCCCTTGCCGCATCGAAAACGGCAATTCGCGGCACCTTCGGGCCTAGGGTTTTGGCCGACGTCGGTTCTTTCGGCGGGCTCTTTCGGGCTGACAACCTAGGCAAGGAGCCAGTTCTAGTAGCCACGGCCGATGGCGTGGGAACCAAAATTCGCATTGCCACTTCCATTTCTCGTTTTAACACTGTCGGCCGTTGTTTGGTCCAGCACTGCATAAATGATGCCTTGGTTCAGGGTGCAGAGCCGCTGTTTTTTCTCGATTACATCGGAGTCGGCAAACTAAACCCTGAAATGGTTGCCTCGGCTATTACCGGGGTTGCCGCTGCCTGTAAAGATCACGGCGTCGCCCTGCTTGGTGGAGAAACGGCCGAAATGCCTGGGGTTTATCCTGACGACGAATTTGATTTGGTAGGCACCCTGGTGGGGGTGGTTGAGCGCGAGCATTTGCTAGACGGTAGTCGCGTGAAATCGGGCGATCGTTTGATCGGCCTTCCTTCCAACGGCTTGCATACCAACGGCTACTCGTTGGCGCGACGCATTGTTGAGCAGCGCATGGCTAAAAAGAATTACCTAGAGCCGTTTCCTGGCGAGCCGAACGGTGAATCCTGCGCCGACGTCCTACTGCGGCCGCACATTTGCTACCTGCACGCAATGCGTCCCTTTTTGCAGCGCAAGGAGTTGCACGCTATGGCTCATATCACTGGGGGTGGCGTTCCTGATAACCTGCCAAGAGTTTTAAACGGTAAAGGAGCCCAGGTCTCGCGCAGCGCTGTACCGCCGTTAAATGTCTTCCGACAGTTGGTTGCTGCCGGCGAGGTACCGATGGATGAAGCGTGGCGGGCATTCAATATGGGTGTTGGATTTGTGATGGTGGTTGACGCCGCTGCCGCAATTGGCATTTTTGACGACCTCCAAAATGCAGGTGAAAAGCCGTTCCATATGGGGCAAGTGACAGACGCGGAGGGCGTGCATTGGCTCGATTAACCGCATCCTGTGCGTGGTTGGGGATAGCCCTGTTGGCGGTCTCAGCGGTGCCTCAGGCCCGTGGCGACGAAGTGTTCCGCTTTCGTAACCTAAGTCGGATGAAAGCCATAACCCAAGAACCTTCGGTCTCCATCCATGGCCGGGCTACCGACGCGCTGATTCGGTTGGAAAGGCTGCTGGATAATCCGAATATTGATCATCCCCCCTGGCGACTGCAGGTATGGCAACAGCTGCAAAAGCTCGAACATGGGCCAGAAAGCACCGTTTTAAAAGGTTGGCAATTGTTAGCCCAAAGGGGTGGGGATCGAGATCGAGCCAATTTAATCCTATTTCAACGTCGGCATAGTCTGGAATTGGAGCCTATTCAGGTAAACGAAGGCCCTGAAGCCACGTTGGAACGCTGCTTGCATTTGTGGGGGGAAGCACGGATACCGGAAGGCCGCCAAGCTCTAAGCTTGGCAGTAGAAAAATTCCCTGGCGATAGCCGCTTCGTAAATAATCTGCATTGGATAGATCTTTCACCGCCTGCAAAATTGTGGTGGGATGCACCAGCCCGAGACTTTGCCCTTGGCGTGCTCGCAGCGCGTCAACCGCTCCATTAAGCTAGAAAAGCCATGAAACGACCCCTCGTCCTCCTGACTTGCCTGACCCTGTTTGCTGCATCTGCCAGTGCGCAAACTCCCGCGTTGAAAAAGGCAGACTCTAAAAAGTTGGCAAAAGCGGTGGGCCTCTACATGGTCGCAGATATGACCAACGACCCAGCCGGGCGTTTGGATGCTCGCGATGAAATCTTGAAAGTCCTTGAGGGATTTGAAAAGAAGAAAATGACTGGTGTGGAAGTCTACCGGTATTTGGATGACTGGCGCGAAGCCATGGATGGACGTGGTGGCAAGTTTCCTAAAGCCAAACCTGGAAAGTACACCGTTACCGAACTTCCAAACGGCAGCGAGCTTGGATATTGGGTACCCAATAGCTACAAGCCTAAAAATGAGGGCGTGCCATTAGTTCTATACGTTGGCGATGGTGGCGACGTCAATCAGGATGTGGTGGAGGCATTGCCTTCCGAACTGCTTGCCACCTGCGCGGTCGCACCCGTAACGCTGGCCGGCATGGACCCTGAGGCTCTTTTGAGTCAAGGCCGGACTAATTTATTGTTCGCCGTGGCTTTGATTTCGCAGGACTTGCGTATTGATCGTAATCGTGTTTTTGTCATCGCAGGAGGCGAGGCCGTTGAAGAGGCTTCTTACCTCTGTTCGTTATTACCACACGTGACAGCAGGCATGGCCTACTTTAATGGTGAGGTCGATTCAAAAATCAGCGCCAATAACTTGAAGCTGCTGACCCTCGAAAAGGTGGACGATTTGGCCGCCGCATCGACCTGGGTGCTTGGTGCCGAACCACGTGACCCATTCAAGAAGGAGCTCAGCTTTGACCTTGTGGAATCAAAGTTCCCGCGATTCTTCTGGGTGCAGGTCAAGAAATTTGACCCTCCAGAGGACGGCAAAGCTGCCACGATTTCGGTAACCGCAGATCGTGCCACCAACACCATCGTTATCGAGGCCGAGCGCGTTTACCAAGTGGAGCTGTTCCTTAATGATTCGCTAGTGGACTTGTCCAAACCAATCATTGTCAGGCGCAACGGACAGGAATTGACTTTGACATCCAATCCAGGATTTGCCACCTTGCTAGAAAACGTAAAGGCATACCTTTGGGATACTGGCTGTATCTTCCCGTCGCGCCTCAGAGGGATTGATATTCCCGCCAAGGAGTAATCCCATGGCCTTATTGGCAGCTGCGGCCCTTGCAGGTTTCGCAGTTCTGGCTATCGAAATCCTGGGTGTACATTGGCTGGCGCCTTGGTTTGGTACCTCCAATTTAGTTTGGAGCAATCAAATTGGCGTCGTGCTTCTGGCCATGGCGGTCGGTGGCTGGTCAGGTGGACAGTTGGCGCGGAATTCGCCCAATCCCTTGCGAATTTGCAGCAGACTGCTGTTATTCGCGGGTGTTTTTATTGGCTGCTCCCTTTGGCTGATGCCCATGGTTGCCCAGGCTTTGTTGCCTGAAGATTTAACCCTAGACGAAGCTGCAACCTTATTCCTTGGGGGTTCGTTGGGTACTGCGCTGTTGTTTTTTGCGCCGCCCGTTTTCCTGCTATCGATGCTCAGTCCATTATTGATTGAGGCTAGATCGAAGCTTCAATCGCAGAGTGCAGGCGAGGCCGCTGGGGCGATTGCCGCCGCAGGAACCCTTGGTTCTTTGGCAGGAGTTTTGGGTTCCAGTTTGATTGCCAGTCCTACTCTGGGAACACGTGTCGCCCTGGCCATTACCTCGGCAGCGTTTAGTCCGGGCCGCTTCCTGATTTCTCGTTCCGCCAGGTGGCCGGCCAGTGCCGATCACAACAAGACATTTAAATTGCTAT
>JACNIZ010000090.1 GCA_014382805.1 Planctomycetota bacterium | reverse complement strand
GCGCAGCGCACCCACTGGCAGCAATAAACGTATGCCAGCACCGTACGACGGGCGGAAGTCGTCGCCGTAATTTTTGACCTCGCGGCCGACGTTTCCCCAATCAAAAAATAACGCGCTCCAAAACGAAGAAGAGATATTTTGGCGCAGTTCGGCATTGAACACAGTGGAAGTTTCACCGCCGATGGGTTGGCCTAACGCATCCACTGGGCCTAACTGTGATTCACCAAACCCGCGCGCGGTATCTTCGCCGCCGTTAAACAGGCGCAACTGCAGCGGAATGGAATCAGTATCGCCGATCGGGTTTATTACCGACGTGCGCATGCCCAGGGCGAGGATGTGATTGGCGTTGGAGTCGAGGGGGAAGTATTGGGCGACGTTTATCTTGGCCCCGACAAATTCAACATCACTGCCCAACTCGCTGCCGCCGTATTCGAACTGAATTCCGTGTTTAGCGCCTTTCGTCGGATTGAAATAATCGTTGCGTGAGTCATAACGCGGGCCGGCAAACACACTTGCCAGAGTAGTTTGGCCGACAAAAATATCAGATGGCAGCGCGGCAGATTCGGAGCTCACCTGCGAAACCGTGAGGCGATAGCCCCACAGCAAAGAAGTGCGGCGGTTGAATGGATAGCGGAACTGAAAAGCCAAACCGGTTTCTTCGCGGTTGAAACTAGGCTCCTGGCGACGTCGGTAAAACAGTGGGGCGTCGAGCTCGATATTGCTTTCCAACAGCCACGGATCGGTGATCCCGATTAGGGCACCGAAGCTTTTCATGCTGACCGTATTTTCCACGCGCAAAATTCGCCCGGTACCGAAGATGCTTTTATTTTTCCAACCTAGCATCAAGCGAAATTGTTCATAAGAGCCATATCCTGGCTCAATCGTGAATTCGCGGTTCAAGTTTTCACTGACGTTAATTTGCAATTCGCGTTGGCCCGGCTCGTTGGCATCGGGTTTGCCAAGTTGCATGTTGACGCTTTTGAATAATCCGGTGCGGAACAAATTACGGAACGAGACTTCTTGCAAATATTTACTGGTTTGCATACCAGCCTCCAATTCCAAACGATTGACAATGAAGCTGCTATTAGTGCGATTGTTCCCGTTTACGTGAATGCGCGAGTAAAAGGAGTGCAAGCCCTCTTCGATTGTCGCCGAAAATTTGACGTCACCAGAATCCTCGTGAAAGGTTTCTTCAATCTCAGCGTGAGCATCAGGGAAACCATGATTGGCGAAGTATCCTTCAATTGCCTTTTTAAACTCGAAACGACGGCGTGGGAAATAAGGGATTTCTTTTAGCCGCAGAGTGACCTTTTCAATTTCCGCATCGGGCACCGACTCATTGCCAGTCCAATGTAAAGCGCGGATCATATAACAAGTGCCTTCGTGAATTTGAATGCTAACGTTGACGACGGTTTTGTCCTGGTTCCATTTCAGCACTGGCGCATCCACTTTCACATCTTTATGGCCCAGTCCACGATAAAGCGATGCAAGCGATCCAGGCACCCCATTCACAGCACCTTTCACGAACGCGGGATTGCCTTGGCTTTTGGTGTGAGTGGACGGATATAGGAATGGCGTAAGTTCCTCGCTGGTGTAGCGAGTATTTCCAGAAAACTGGATTTCGCCCAGCTCCACCCGCGAGCCCTCAGTGATATTGAAGGTAGCATGCAGGGTTTTTTCCTTAATTTCATATTGCCAGCGCACGCGCGCAAATGCATAACCCCTGCTGATGGCATAAGCTTCCATTTGGAAGGCCATGTCATCGACTTCGGCTTTGCGATAGCCATTTTTGACCAAGTCCGATTCTTCGTCCACCGTCGCTGCACGATATTCCGAGCGCGGAATGGCCTCGCTGCCAGTGAAGTGGATTTTTAAATCCTTCACAGCTTGCTCTTGTGCCGGTACCGTTGCGCCAAGCAGCAAAGCAAAAATCAGGGTTAGGCGCAACATCATGGGAATAGGAAGCGAATCCGGAAGCCAAGGTTAAAGTCGCCATAAGCGTCGCGTTCGCCGGTTAAGAACAACGAATCACTTTCAAGGAAATTATTGTTGCGTAGCAGGAATCGCCCTTCGATGGTTTCCGCACCCTGCTGAGAGGCGTCCCGCCCAAATTCAATTTCAAGTCGATCGAGCATGCTTTCTTCCTCTTCGGTAGACATGTTGCCGAAGAAACGTCGGATCCAATCTTTGGCCAAATATACGGCGACGGTTCCGAGGGCAGACTCGGCGTCGATGGATTCGGTCGGAGGCTGGCCGGTAGTCGTCAGCATTAATAATTCTTCTGCCGACAGTGGAGGAATGGAAGAAAGCGTGACTTCCGGCGCCGACAGATCGCCGTGAACCAAAATCGTGACGTCGTAGCCAAAGCGTCTATAACCGGCGCGAATGTCCAAGGCTGGCATAAACGGATTTTCTTCCAAAAACCGGACTACGCCCCGTTCAATGCGAATGTTATTGGCTGGCAGGCTGAGTAAAAACTTATCGATGTAAATTTCACCTAATAAATACGGCACTTCACCGGTGCCGACCAAACGTAGCTCCGGCTCAATCAAGCCATTGGCGACGTTGGTTTTTACCCGAAAGCCGGATCCAGGTTTGATCGCGATGTCAAAGGTCATTGCATCCAGTGGCGGCTCCAAGCTGAATAAGCTAATGCCTTCAATTCCCGCCGACGGCGGGCTACCTTCTTTTAGCAGCGGCATGAAAAAATCGACCGGTTTGGTATAGCGGCCGTCGGTGAGTTCAATTTCGCCCTGTACTTTCAGCTTCGATAGCGGGCCAACGATGTGCAGGTTGGCGTCGGAACGTAGCTTCACGCCTTGTTGACGGAATAGTAAAAGATCGCTTCCGCGCAGTTTGACGTCCAAGGTTGGTTCGCTGCCGTTTAGTAAATCAATCACACCGCTGGCGGCAAATGGTGCGGAGCCTAAGTCGCCTTTGGCCGAGGTGAGGTTTAAAATTCCGTCGCCAAAACTGCCGGTGAAGCGCAAGTTTTCCAGCGCTGAGACAGACGCGGTATTCAACCGCAACGCACCTTTACTCATTTTCCAATTGGCGCTGACCTGCGGCTTATTCGCAGCGCCGGAGAGTTTCCAATCTACCACCAAGCTTCCTTCAGCGCGCCGTACCGCTCCAGTGGCGGCCAACCAAGCTAGGTCTGGCGAGTTGAAATCGCCATGGAGGTGCAATTCACCCGGTGGAAATTCGCCCCCAGCGCTGAGCGCCGCCAAGTCCAACCCGCCTCGCCAACCGCCGCCACCATTCAATTCGAACTGCGGCGCATCGATACGCATTTGCTTCAACGTTGCGACGCCGTCGGCATATTCCACTTCGAGTTGGAAGTCCGCTGGGTCCGGCAGCAAGGATCCTTCTTGGGCGGGCATATGCACGCCGAGCGCAACGAACTTTCCATTAATCGTAGGTTGCTTCCAGTTGCCGCCCAACTGCAAGTTAGCCGTCTCCAGGCGGCCGTTCATTACGGGGAAATCTAGCCATGGCGCAGTAACGGCTTGTAGTTTGGCCAATTCCAATTCGCTCAACCGAGCGCTAAATTGAAGAGGAATATCGGCTGGTAATTGGAAAGCGTCGGGCGATTGCAAAATTTGATTTAGATCCAGCGGCAGTTCGGCATTTATTGCCAGCTGCAGCGCCTCAGACTTCAAAGTAGTCTGGCTCAACTTCAAGCGTTGGTCGATCCATTGCAAGTTCAGCTGTAAATCCAGCGGCAGACCGCTGCCCGAATCCAAGCCGCCTATATGCGCCGTTAACTCAAACGGCGTAAGCTGATCTACATTCAGTCCGCCGTTTAAGTTGAGCTGCAATTTTTGCAATTGCACAACACTCAGCTTTTGCATGAGCTCGACGTCGTCGGCCAAAAACGGGCTCAGGTCTGCTGGAGGGGCGAGAGCATCACTTGCAAGTTGCGCTTCAAACCGAATCGCTTCAAGCGTGCCCGAGGCGGTGGCCTGAGCTTGCACGCCGCCATTCAGCCAAGCCGGATTGTGCAATTGCAAATCGCTCTTTAGTTCAAAGGCACCGTCCAAAGACGGAATGTTGCCGGCAATTAATTCATTAAGGTCGAACTTAAAATCATAGGTTCCATCGAGCGCGCAATTCCACAAGTCCGTACCCAACTGAGTGGGTTGCAGCTGCAATTTGCCGTCGGCGTAAGCGATTATTAACTCACCTTGAATGGGCTGATTTTCCATTTCCGGCAAAGCTTGCGACGGCACGATATTGCGCAAAATCGCACTGGCTTGCAAGGTCGGTTTACTCGGTGGCCCAAGTAATTTGAAGTTCAAATCCACCGCTCCGCTAAGCAATGGATTTGGCGTATCGGCGGGAGCCAACCTGCCCAGCAAGTCATGCAAATCTAAGTCAGCAAAGGCGGCGTGCAAATGCAGCGGCGATTCCTGCGCCAGGCCCTGGAATTCAAGACCTGCCAAGGCAAAGTCCACCTCGGCGTCGGAAACCAAACTGCCCAATTCCGAGCCAAGCTCAAATTGTCGCAGCTCAATGCGCAAGCCGCCGGGGTGGGAAACTAGCTCTCCGTCCAAGTCTAAATTGTGAAGTAAATCGACCTCAGCCGGCAAGTCCGCGACTACGCGATGCAACCAAGTTGGCAGATGCTGCACAGATAACAAAAAATGCCCCTGTGCTTGCCAGTCTTGCAACGCTTCGAATAATGGTAGACGGACGCCGTCGGCTTTTAGGGCCAAGCCTTCGCCACGGGCTTCAAAGTGATCGGTGCTGAGCCAGCCATTTTCCAAGGTCACGATTCCGTTGATGGCTTGCAGCTCCAACTTTTGCCAGCTATTTTCCTGGGCGCCGAAGCTCAATTGCGCACTACCCGCCGTGATGTTTTGCAGCGGAATCTGGGCGTCGGCATTGATCTCTAACTGGCCGCGCAAACCTAAATCCAACCATGGATTCAAAGTTTCCGCCTGTAAGCCGCTGGCTTCCAAGTGCGCCGATAACAGCTGTTCTTTCAAACTACCCCGCGCCGCCACTTTGCCGTCCATCACTGACAAGTCAAAATCAAAGGCCAGCTCCCCCAAATGCGCGTTCTGCAAATCCGCCCAACCGGTATGAACGCGTTCTATGCCATCCACCTGCAAGCGTTCGATGTTTAACCTGCCGTCGGCGTAGTTCACGGCAAGCTGCAAATCAAATAGCGGCGGTTTTTGCTCGCCACGTTCAAATTGAGTTTGCTTGGTGGATAAATGAAAGGCGGTCCGCCCTGGTCGGACATCCTGATCCGGGCTGGCTGCAGATCCGAGTTGTTGCGAAGCAGCCGGGTCCAAAATGGACGCAATCAGCATTGCGTTTGGCACCAGCAAATGCACGTCGCCCTGCCAAAGCTCCAGCGCGATTTTATCTACACTCACTGGCGGCAGATACGAAGGCAAGCCACTACTAGGTTCCGTGGTCTCCTCTTCCAGCGTCGGCGCCACTTGATCCAAGTCCAACCCCAGCGCAATTTCGCCGACGTGCACGCTCTTCAGCCAGCGCTCTTCACCGCGCAGCAGCTGCCACAGTGAATAATCTAATTCCAAATCCCGCAGCAACATCGACTTCAGCGGCGTCTTACTCCCCACGCCGACGGATTCGACCTCTTCCAGCCGAAATCCCCCTAGCCAACTGCCGCCAAATCCACTGATCTTCAATTCCATGCCCAAGGCTTCGGCGATCATGGGTTGCGCCCGGCCGACGACAAACGGCGCCAAAATCCAGTTACGACCCAAATACAGCAGCAGGAGCAGTACCAACGTGCTGCGCCACGTCCATTTCCAAATCGTGCGCGGCTTAAATCGAAGTTTCATCGTCGTTGGTAGGGGCGCGATATTTTAGCCTTGCAAGCAAAAGCGACCGGCCCCTTTTGGAGCCGGCCGCAAGTTGCCTGAAAATCAGGCGGCGCAAATTATGCGTCAGGATTTGGCTTCTTCAATTCAGCGATGCGAGTCTTCATCTTCTCGAAGTATTCCGCATTGCCTTTGTCGCTACCGTACTGTTGGTAGAGGTACTTGTAGGCTTGTTCGGCCAACTTAATGTCGCCATTCTTATCCGCCCAACCATAAACCGAGCTCCAAAAGCGACCGATTGCTTTGCCAGTGGCGATTTTGCCATCCTTGGCCATCTTCACTAGCTTCTCGGTTACTTCCTCTTGGTTATCACCCGTCATGGTGGCCATGACTTCCATGATCTCCATGTCGACGATCATCGCACTAATTTTGGCCTTAATGGCAGGTTTAACCTTCTTAAAGGTGGCCAAGCGCTCTCGGGCTTCAGCGAGCTTGACGCCGCCCAAGTCCATTTCAGCTGCCAGCAATTCAGGCTTCAAACCCTTTTCGCCGGCCTTGATGCGCTTCTTCAATGAAGCAACTTCATTCAAGGCGCCAGCAGTAGTGTGAAATGCAGCAACCGAACGGCCAGCAGGCTCAGCGACGGCTTCGCCTTTGGCATCCAAGAACTTAAGGGTTGGGAAACCGGTGCCTCCATAGACCTTCAGGAGGTCGTCGCCTTCACGACCCTTGATTCTGGTCGTGACGTGCAGGAAAGGAACGACGGTTTTGGAGAACTCAGCAAACTCTGGGCTGGAAAGTGAACCACTTTCCAATGAAATGCAAGGAGGCCATGGTGCGTACGATCGCGTGAAATACGCGAATATGACCTTG